>NZ_JBSGGG010000006.1:0-334683 GCF_053603795.1 Nocardia sp. NPDC004123 | reverse complement strand
ATCTTCTTCCTGGGGCGGCCCTACACCGCGCAGGAGATGCATCAGATGGGTGCGGTCAACGCGGTCGTGGACCACGAGCAGCTCGAGGACGTCGCGCTGGAATGGACCGCCGACATCCTGGGCAAGTCGCCCCAGGCCATTCGAATGCTGAAGTACGCCTTCAATCTCACCGACGACGGACTGGTCGGCCAGCAACTCTTCGCCGGTGAAGCGACCCGCCTGGCCTACATGACCGACGAAGCGGTCGAGGGCCGCGACGCCTTCCTCGAAAAGCGCGAACCCGACTGGAAGCCCTACCCCTGGTACTTCTGAGTTGACCTGCGCTATTGCGGATTTCGCCATGCTGTCCGGCCGGATCCACCTCTGGACAGAGTGTGCTCGGGCCGCGACAGTAGGCAGAAAGCGCGGTTACGCTACGCCAATGCCGTACGTCAGTACCGATGGGGCTCGCATCTTCTACACCGACTCCGGTGATCACAGCAGCTCGGTCGTTGTGTTGAGTCATGGGTTCTTCATGGACCTGTCGATGTTCGCACCGCAGGTGGAGTATCTGGAAGCGAAGGGTTTTCGGGTGCTGTGCTGGGATGCCCGGGGGCACGGTGGCACTGCTACAGAGCCGCATCGGTCTTTCAACTATTGGGATTCGGCGCGCGACCTGCTGGCCGTGATGGACGCGGCCGGCGTGGACCGCGCGGTCCTGGGGGGAATGTCCCAGGGCGGATACACGGCGCTACGAGCCGCGCTGCTCGCACCGGAGCGTGTGGAGGCACTGATCCTGCTCGACACGGAGGCCGGTGACTCGCCCGACGAGCAGAAGGCCGAGTATCGCGAGCTGTTCGACGCCTGGACGAATCCTGAAGTGCCACTGGCAATGCTGGCGGACGGATTGGCGCCACAGCTGATCGGCGGCACGGCTGCCGATCAGGCGCCGTGGCGCGCCAAATGGGCGGCCAGTGACCGTTCAGCGATCATTCAGGCGGCCGCCTGCTTGACCGAACGGGAGTCCGTCGTTGACCGGTTGAGCGAGATCACTTGTCCCGCAATGGTTTTGCGTGGCGAATTCGACGCCTCCAGCACCGCCGGCAAGTCCGATGCATTGGCTGCCGGACTGGCCGGGTCCGGTCCCGTGACGACGGTTCCCGGCGCCGGCCACGCAGCCAATTGGACGGCCCCGGATCTGGTCAACGATGCGATCGGCGGATTTCTCAGTCGGTTAGCAAACTCGACGGCCCGCTGAACGGCTGGCGCATGCCGATGAACCACTGAAACGGTGCATCTACGCTGGGCACATCGGTAATCCGGACCCGCACACTGTAGGGCTCTCTGGTAGCCGGGTCACGCAGGTGCATCAGGGGCTGGTGGCGTTCGAAGTCGACGTGCTCGGCCAGATACATTGCCCGGAAGGCCGCGCATGAGCTGAGCCTGTCGAGCAGATCCAGAGCCCACTGTGGATTCTGGTACCTGCCCATGTGCCATCTGAACCAGTTCACGGTCAGCCGGGCTTCGTCCTCCCATTCGATCATTACCTGATGCGACTCCGGGACCAGGAAGAACCAGACCAGAATATTCTCCACTTCCGACAGCCGTGGATACGCGCGGTCGTAGGCTTCGTTGGTCCACAACACATTCCATCGCTCGTCGACATACCCCGACAGATGCGGGATCAGGCCGTCGGCGGCAGCGCGTAGATCGTCGGAGATCAGTTCACGCATCTCGGCGACCGGCATCGGAGTGTGAGTACGCGGGCCCGGAGTCTTGGGTGCCGCGAGATTGTGCATATGCTGCCGTTCGGCGGGCGTCAGCCGCAGTGCGCGGGCAATCGCGTCCACCACTTCGGGACTTGGCGAGGTCTTCTCGCGCTGCTCGATCTGAGCTATATAACTGGCGCTGACGTCACAGAGACTGGCCAGTGCCGGACGGCTGAAGCCGCGGGGATGGTCCGGGTGCCTCGGAGTCGTGCGGTGGGTCCGGACAAAGTCGCCGAGGTTGGGGGCCAGCAACTGGTCAACCTCGGTTCCCCCCGGTGCGGTGTAGCCAGCGTTCACGGCGAGCAGGATACTCTCCGGGAAGCGATACGGCCCGAATGAGTTTGAACCCATGCACACCGGAAACCCAAGTGGGAGCGCGGGTCCCGCCCATGTCGCATCGACCACTGGCCAGAGGTACCTCTGGCCAGCGTGCGCCCGGCGTCTTTACCGGCGCAATCCAGCCGTGTTCTGATTTCCCTCGCACCGGCTCCTCGGACACCAACCTCAGAATCGGTGAGTAGTTGCATTCGGCTCCGGCGTATATCGGAAGCACCCTGAATAGTGCGGAGCCCGACGGTTTCCCCGCCTCGCAGGAGGAGGCCGGGGACCCCGCTGCGGGGGCTGCGCGAAGGGGGCGCAGCCCCCGCAGCAGGGCGTGCACAGGGATTGGTAAGGGATGTCCGCGGTTTTGCCGTGTCCGGCGTGGTGCGTAGAGCACGACGACCCGGATCCGTTCGCACCGGGCGATGGCTGTCACCATTGCGGCCGGGAGCGGCCGGTGCTTCTCGAGATACCAGCGCGGTCCGGGCTTCCAGTGTTGTTCGTGCAGTTGAACGCTCACGACTGTCATGGGCTGCGATACAGCTGGATCGAATTGGTTGCGCCGAGCCGCGTCCATTCCGAAATGACCGCCGCACAGGCACGGCAGCTTGCCGGAGCTCTCGTGGCCGGCGGGGATTTATGGGACTCCCGAATTCTGGCCGACGGCCTGCTGCAGGCCCATCCCTGCCCTCCGTGGTGTCGACAGCACGACGAGGCGATGGATCCGAAGGCCGAACAGTGGCACAGCAGTCGGCCGTGGACGGTGCCGGTGATAGGACCGCAACTGTCCGGTAGCAGAGTCCGAGTACGGTTGTGCGCCAAAGACACCCGTTTCGATCGCCGACTGGCTGTGGCCCTGACGGTGCGCGAGGGCGAAACAACGGAGCTCACCGGCCCTGAGGCCCGCCGCATCGCGGCAGCGCTTCTGGATGCCGCCGATGACCTCGACAGCACCCTTTAGCCCGGATCTTCATCGGTCCGATGTGCCGGCCCCTGGTCGGGTGACGATGAAAAGGCCGGCGCCGCAGTCGATAGGGCATCCAGAAGAAGCCCTGACCATCCCGTAGAAACATCGTCATCTACGGCCCTGGTCCGGGCAGGCGACGTGGTAGGTGGAATATGGCAAGCGCGCCAAAGGTCTTCGGCGGGGTTCAGTGATAGCCACTGGTTAGCCTTCCGGTGTGCGAGGGCACTCCAACACCGGGTTGGTCATACGTGGCACGAATGCCACGCTGCTGTGCGCGAGGCGGGACTTGAACCCGCACGTCCTAGGACACCAGAACCTAAATCTGGCGCGTATGCCAATTTCGCCACTCGCGCTAACGGTACGACCGTCCAAACTTTACCGGGTCTAACGGGGATCGCGAAGCACCGGGCGGGTGTGGCGTACTGGTCGGTAACCTCACCAGGGATTATAACGATTTGATAAACCTCAATGTGAGGAAGCCTCACATTTCCTACACGAACGTAACCGAGTCAACCAGCGGCTTCAAACATGAGGGAGGGTCATGTTTCGCGCCATTCTGGTACGAACGTACGGAAAAACTGCCCAGTAAGTACCCGGTTGGTGACCAAACATGAGGAGATCCTCATGATTTTGTGCCATCCTCGGCTTCTACCAGGGCCTGCGGGCCGGAGGGATACCTGCGCACCGTGAGCGCGGCCCAGTCCTTGGAGGCTGGCCGCCAGGAGAAGGAAGTCGAACGTCTTGACGATCAACGAGAGCACCGGAACCGGATCGAAGGCCAGGGCGGCGGGGAAGTCACGGGAGAGTGGTGTCAGGTCGTCACTGCTGGACCGGTTGCTGGGGGGCGCGCCGTACGCTCTCGCATTCGGCGGGCAGGGCGCGCAGTGGCTCACCGAGCTCGAGGAGATCGGGCGGGATTCCGCCCTGGAGCCCGAGCTGACGGCGCTGGTCAACGAGGCCGCCGTCACGTTGGAACCGATCGCGGCGCAGCTGCTCGTGGTCCGGCCGGTCGGTTTCGACCCCATCGCATGGATGCTGGAAGAAGAGATCGCCGACCCGGAGCAGGGGGAGGTGTCGGGAGCGCCGTCAGCGCAGGTGTTGCGCTCCGCCGCCGTCTCGATGCCGGGTGTGTTCCTGACCCAGGTCGCCGCGCTGCGCGCGCTGCGCCTGCAGGGCCTCGACATCGTCGCGCACGCGCCCGCCGCCGTCATCGGCCACTCGCAGGGCCGCATCGCAGCAGCCGCCGCCGAGGCGCACGGGCAGCGTGACGCCGAACTGCTGGCCATCGCCCAGATGATCGGCGCCGCAGCCGGCTTGGTCGCCCGCCGCCGCGGTCTGCTGCCGGTGGGGGAGAAGTCCCCCATGGTCGCCGTCTCCAATGTCGACCCCGAGGTCCTGGAAGCCGTTGTCGCCGAGGTCATGGCCGGTGTCGCGCCGGAGAAGGCCGCCGTGCTGTCCATTCGCAACGGCCGCCGCCGCGCCGTGCTGAGCGGTCCGGTCGGCCAGCTCGACCGCGTCCGCCAGCGTGCCGCCGAGATCAATGCCGAGCAGGCCGGCGAGCGCGACGCCAAGAAGCGCGGCGGAGCGGTCTTCGCCCCCGTCTTCGAGGACGTCCCGGTCGAGGTGGCCTTCCACCACCCGGCGCTGGCCGAGACCGTCGACCTGGTCGAGGGCTGGGCCCAGCAGTGCGGTCTGGACACCGAGCTGGCCGCGCGCCTCGCCCGGGAAGTGCTCGTCGACCCGATCGACTGGGTCGGCACCGTCGACGACACCGTTTCCCGGGGCGCGCAGTGGATCCTGGACCTCGGTCCCGGCGACCTGCTGACCCGCCTCACCGCCGGCTCGCTCAAGGGCACCGGCGTCGGCGTGCTCGCCGCCTCCACCCGCCCGGGCCAGCGCAGCCTGTTCACCCCCGGCGCGGCCCCCGAGGTCGCCGCGGCCTGGAGCGAATTCGCGCCCAAGCCGATCCGCCTGCCCAACGGCCGCATCGTGGTCGAGACCGCGTTCACCCGCCTCACCGGCCGCTCGCCCATCCTGCTGGCGGGCATGACCCCCACCACCGTCGATGCGAAAATCGTTGCGGCCGCGGCCAATGCGGGCCACTGGGCCGAGCTGGCCGGTGGCGGTCAGGTCACCGAGCAGATCTTCGCCGACCGGGTCGAGGAGCTGAAGCAGCTGCTGCAGCCCGGCCGCGCGGTGCAGTTCAACTCGCTGTTCCTGGACCCGTACCTGTGGAAGCTGCAGCTGGGCGGCAAGCGCCTGGTGCAGCGCGCCCGCAGCGCCGGCGCCCCGCTGGACGGCGTCATCGTCACCGCCGGCATCCCGGAACTCGAAGAGGCCGTCGCCCTCATCGAGGAGCTGTCCGAGGTCGGCATCACCCACGTGGCCTTCAAGCCCGGCACCGTGGCCCAGATCCGCGCCGTGCTGCGCATCGCCGACGCCGTGCCGTCGTACCCGGTGATCATGCACATCGAGGGCGGCCGCGCCGGTGGCCACCACTCCTGGGAAGACCTCGACGACCTGCTGCTCGCGACCTACGCCGAACTGCGTGGCCGCGAGAACGTGATCGTCTGCGTCGGCGGCGGTATCGGCACTCCCGAGCGCGCCACCGAATACCTCACCGGCGAATGGTCGCAGCAGCACGGCTACCCGGCCATGCCGCTGGACGGCGTCCTGGTCGGCACCGCCGCCATGGCCACCCTCGAGGCCACCACCGCCCCCGAGGTGAAGCAGCTGCTGGTCGACACCCCCGGCACCCCCGACTGGGTCGGCGCGGGCACCGCGGTCGGCGGCATGGCTTCCGGCCGTAGCCAATTGGGCGCGGACATCCACGAGATCGACAATGCCGCCTCCCGCACCGGCCGCCTGCTGGACGAGGTCGCCGGTGACGCCGAGGCCGTGGCCGCCCGCCGCGCCGAGATCATCGCGGCCCTCGACGCCACCGCCAAGCCGTACTTCGGCGACGTCGCCACCATGACCTACCTGGAGTGGCTGGAGCGCTACGTCGAGCTGGCCGTCGGCCTGGACCGCCGCAAGGACTTCGACTGCGGCGCCGACTTCTCCGACGCCATCGTCGACGCCACCCGCTCGGTGTGGCTGGACATCACCTGGCGCGACCGGTTCGCGGAGATGGTGCGCCGCACCGAATCCCGCCTCAACCCGGCCGACCGTGGTGAAATCGCAACCCTTTTCGCCGACGACTCCGCCTTCGAGACCCCGGTCCAGGCCATCTGCACCCTGAAGGAGCAGTACCCGGCCGCCGCCGGCACCGTGCTGCACCCCGCCGACGTCCCGTTCTTCGTCGCGCTGTGCAAGACCCCCGGCAAGCCGGTCAACTTCGTCCCGGTCGTCGACCAGGACGTGCGCCGCTGGTGGCGCTCGGATTCGCTGTGGCAGGCCCACGATCCGCGCTACACCGCCGACCAGGTCTGCATCATCCCCGGCACCGTCGCCGTCGCGGGCATCACCCGCGTCGACGAGCCGGTCGGTGAGCTGCTGGACCGCTTCGAGCAGAACACCGCCTACTCCCTGGTGCGCGAGGGCGTCGTCCCGGCCGCCGTGGACGGCCGCCGCCGCGCCGAGGTCGCCAACGGCCTGCTCGACATCGTGCTCGCCGCCCCCGACGTGCAGTGGGCCGGCCGCACCACCGTCAACCCCATTCACCGCCTGGGCGACCTGGACGAGTGGGAGATGAACGGTAAGGGCGCCAAGCACCCGCGCACCGGCTCCACCCTGTCCGCCACCGAAGGCCCCGAATCCGATTCCGCCTACGTGGAATTGACCGTCCCGCTGCTGGGCAAGGATGCCGTCCGCATTCGCATCACCGTCCCGGCCTCCGTGTACAGCGGTGGCGCGCCGGTCATCACGGACACCGACGCCGAGGCCGCCATGTCGGCGCTGCTGGCCGTCGCCGCCGGCCAGTCGCTGCCCGAGGTCAAGGCCGTCGACGGCGCCCAGGTGGCGCACGTCAACCTGGCCTGGAGCCCGGACCTGATCGCCGACCACGCCGGTGTCACCGGCGCGGGCCTGCCCGACAACCTGAGCACCATCGGCCGCACCGCCCCCGACGTGCTCGTCGGCGCCTGCTGGCCCGCTGTTTTCGCGGTCCTGGGCGCCACCCGCACCGCCGACGCGCAGAGCGTCATCGAGGGCATGCTGGACCTGGTCCACCTGGACCACCAGATCGAGCTGCTGGGCGAGCTGCCCGCCGAGCACGCGGTGCTCGCCGTCCGCGCCGAATCCGCCGAGGTGCTCGACACCGACCTGGGCCGCGTGGTCGAGGTCGAGGTCACCGTCGGTGTCATGCGCGACCACGGCCTGGAGACCCCGGCCGTCGCGAAACTGGTGGAGCGCTTCGCCATTCGCGGCCGCACCGGCCGGGCCGAGCTGGCCGACCCGCCGCGCGCCGCGGGCTCGCTGTCCGAGGGCGCCTCCGACACCCCGCGTCGCCGCCGGCGCGACGTGGCCCTGGTCGCGCCGCGCGCCATGGGCGCCTTCGCACAGGTCTCGGGTGACTTCAACCCGATCCACACCTCCGACAACGCCGCGAAGCTGGCCGGTCTGGGCAACCCGATCGTGCACGGCATGTGGCTGTCGGCCGCCGCGCAGCACGCCGTCTCGGCCATCGATCTGAGCGACAAGGTGCCGCCGCGCACCATCACCGCCTGGACCACTCGTTTCCTGGGCATGGTCCGGCTCGGCGCCAAGATCGATGTCCGCGTGGAACGCGTTGCGGTGGACCGGGGTTCGGAGATCGTCGAGGTCTCCTGCCGCATCGACGGCAACCTGGTGATGACCGCCACCGGCCGCATCGCGCCGCCGAAGACGGTCTACGCCTTCCCGGGACAGGGCATTCAGGCCAAGGGGATGGGTCTGGAAGCCCGGACGCGGTCCAAGGCCGCCAAGGACATCTGGGATCGCGCCGACAAGCACACCCGTGAGGCCCTCGGCTTCTCGATTCTCGCTGTGGTGCGCGACAACCCGACCTACCTCAAGGCGCGAGGCGTGGAATACCGCCACCCGCAGGGCGTGCTGCACCTGACCCAGTTCACCCAGGTGGCCATGGCCACCCTCGGTGTGGCCCAGGTCGCGGAGCTGCGTGAGGCCGGCGCCTTCATCGAGGGCGCGATGCTCGCGGGCCACTCGGTCGGTGAGTACAACGCGCTGTCGGCCGCCGCGGGCGTGCTGCCCTTGAACGCGGTGCTCGAGGTGGTGTTCCAGCGCGGCTCGGCCATGCACGAGCTGGTGCCCCGGGATGCCCAGGGCCGCAGCAACTACCGCATGGCGGCCATCCGGCCCTCGCAGATCGGTATTGCCGACGACCAGGTCATCGGCTGGGTGAAGGGCCTCGGCGAGCAGGCCGGGGAATTCCTCGAGGTCGTCAACCTGAACCTGCGCGGCGCGCAGTACGCCATCGCGGGCACCGTGAAGGGCATGGAGGCGCTCGAGACCGAGATCGAGCGGCTGCGCGCCGAGACCGGCGGCAAGCGGGCGTTCGTGCTCATCCCGGGTATCGACGTGCCGTTCCACTCCACCGTGTTGCGCGCCGGTGTGCCGGAATTCCGCGTCAAGCTGCTGGAGCTGCTGCCGCAGGACCTGGACCCGAGCCTGCTCATCGGCCGTTACATCCCGAACCTGGTGCCGCGCGTGTTCAACCTGGAGCGCGAATACGTCCAGGAGATCGCCGATCTGGTGCCGTCCGAGCCTCTCGCGGAGGTGCTGGCGAACTGGGACGAGTGGTCCGCCAAGCAGGTCGAGCTGTGCCGCGTGGTTCTGGTCGAGCTGCTGGCCTGGCAATTCGCCAGCCCGGTTCGCTGGATCGAGACCCAGGACCTGCTGTTCACCGATGTCGAGCACGGTGGCGTCGGCGTCGAGCGGTTCGTCGAAATCGGTTTGGCCGCAACGCCGACCGTCGCGAACCTGGCGTCCAACACGCTGAAGCTGCCGCAGTTCGGCAGCGCCGTGGTCGAGGTGCTGAACATCGAACGCGAGCGCGGCGTCGTCTACTCGACCGACACCGATCCCGCGCCGGTGGAGGAGCCGGAGGAGACTCCCGCCGAGACCGCTTCCGCCGCACCGGCTCCCGCCGCCGCTGCCGCCCCGGCCCCGGTGGCCGTGCCGACCGGTGGCCCCACCCCGGACGACATCGCGTTCTCCGCCGCCGACGCCACCCGCGTGCTCATCGCGCTGTGGACCAAGCTGCGTATGGACCAGATCGGCCCGGTGGACACCATCGAGGGCCTGTGCGACGGCGTGTCCTCGCGCCGCAACCAGCTGCTCGTCGACCTCGGCGCGGAGCTCTCGCTCGGTGCCATCGACGGTGCCGCCGACGCCGACATGGGCGCGCTGTCCGGCACGGTCGACCGCCTGGCCCGCACCTACAAGCCGTTCGGCTCGGTGCTCTCCGACGCCATCGGCGACCATCTGCGCAAGGTCTTCGGCCCCTCCGGCAAGCGGCCCGCCGCCATCGGCGACCGCGTCAAGAAGGTCTGGGGTCTGGGCGACGGCTGGGCCAGCCACGTCACCGCCGAGGTTTCGCTCGGCACCCGTGAGGGCCAGTCGGTCCGCGGTGGCGATCTGGGCGGCCTGGTCTCCGGCGGCCTCTCCGATGGCGCGTCCGTGGACTCCGCCATCGACGCCGCCGTGCAGGCCGTGGCGCTGCGCCGCGGAGTCGCGGTCTCCATGCCGTCCGCCGGCGGCGGTGGCGGCGCGACCGTCGACGCGGCCGCGCTGGGCGAGTTCACCGAGCAGATCACCGGCCGCGACGGCGTGCTGGCGCAGGCCGCCCGCGTGATCCTGGAGTCCCTGGGCCACGCCGAGCAGGCGTCCGCGCCGGAGGCCACCGAGGACACCCTGGTGGATCTGGTCTCGGCCGAACTGGGTTCGGACTGGCCGCGACTGGTCGCGCCCGCCTTCGACGCCCGCAAGGCCGTGCTCATCGACGACCGGTGGGCCAGCGCCCGCGAGGATCTCGCCCGCCTGTGGTTCGGCAACGACGGCTCGCTGCCGGCCGAACCGGTGGTGGACGGCTACGTCGGCGCCGGTGAAGCCGTTGCCGCGCAGGCCACCTGGTGGCGCAACCGCGCCATGAAGGAGGCCCGCTCGGTGCTGGCCGGCGTCTACGGCGCGATCGCCGAAGCCGCCCTCAGCAGCGCGGATCCCGGTGTCTGGTCCTCCGACATCGCCGTGATCACCGGTGCCAGTAAGGGTTCCATCGCGGCGGCGGCCACCGGCCGGCTGCTCGCGGGTGGCGCCACGGTCGTGGTCACCACCTCCAAGCTGGACGACGAGCGCCTGGGCTTCTACAAGCAGCTCTACCGCGAGAACGCCCGCAAGGGTGCCGCCCTGTGGGTGGTCCCGGCGAACATGGCCTCCTACACCGATATCGACGCGCTCATCGACTGGGTCGGCAACGAGCAGGTCGACAATGCCGGTGGCGCCAAGGTTCTCGTCAAGGAGGCGATGACCCCCACCCTGCTGCTGCCCTTCGCCGCGCCGCGCGTGGCCGGTGACCTCTCCGACGCCGGCGCCCGCGCCGAAATGGAGATGCGGGTGCTGCTGTGGTCGGTGGAGCGTCTCATCGGCGGCCTGTCCAAGCTGGGCGCCGACCACGACGTGGACGCGAAACTGCATGTGGTGCTGCCGGGTTCGCCCAACCGCGGCATGTTCGGCGGGGACGGCGCCTACGGTGAGTCCAAGGCCGCCCTGGACGCCATCGTCGCCAAGTGGCGCGCGGAGAAGTCCTGGTCGGAGCGGGTCACCCTGGTGCACGCGCTGATCGGCTGGGTGCGCGGCACCGGCCTCATGGGCGGCAACGACCCGCTGGTCACGGCCGTCGAGAAGGCGGGCGTGCACACCTGGTCCACCCTGCAGATGGCCGACGAGCTGCTCAAGTGGTGCACCTCGCGGGCCCGCATCGTGACCGCGGCCGGACCGCAGCAGATCGACCTGACCGGCGGTCTCGCCGGAGCCAAGCTGGATCTGCCGGAGCTGGCCCGTGAAGCCCGCGAGCAGGCCGAGGCCACCGCCGACGAGTCGGAAGACAGTGACGGCGCGACCATCTCGGCCCTGCCCGCCCCGCCGACCCTGAGCTCCAAGCTGCCCACCCCCGAATGGGGTTCGGTCACAGCCGATCTCGACGACATGGTCGTCATCGTCGGCGCCGGCGAGCTCGGCCCCTACGGTTCGGCGCGCACCCGCTTCGAGATCGAGGTCTCCGACCAGCTCTCCGCCGCGGGCGTGCTGGAGCTGGCCTGGACCACCGGCCTGGTCACCTGGGAGAACGACCCCAAGCCCGGCTGGTACGACACCGAATCCGGTGAGTACGTCGAGGAATCCGAGCTGGCCGACCGCTACCACGACGCCGTGGTGGAGCGTTGCGGCGTGCGCCGCTACGGTGACGACGGCGCCATGGTCGACAATGCGGCCCCGCTGCTCACCTCGGTGTTCCTGGACAAGGACCTCACCTTCGTGGTCAACAGCGAGGCCGAGGCGCGGGCCTTCTTCGCCGCCAACCCGGAGCAGACGGTCGTCACCCCGATCGCGGGCACGGACGACTGGGAGGTGACCCGCAAGGCGGGCACCGAGATTCGCGTGCCGCGCAAGGCCAAGCTGTCACGCACCGTCGGCGGTCAGATCCCGACCGGCTGGGATCCCACCAGGTGGGGCATCTCCGCCGATATGGCCGGCTCCATCGACCGGGTGGCGCTGTGGAACATCGTCTGCACCGTGGACGCCTTCCTGGGCTCGGGCTTCAGCCCGGCGGAACTCATGAGCTGGGTGCACCCGGCCATGGTCGCCAACACCCAGGGCACCGGTATGGGCGGCATGTCGTCCATGCGCTCGCTCTACATCGACAACCTGCTCGGTGAGCCGCGGGCCAACGACATCCTGCAGGAGGCGCTGCCCAACGTCGCTCTGGCGCACGTGGTTCAGAGCTACGTCGGCTCCTACGGCGGCATGATCCACCCGGTCGCGGCCTGCGCGACCGCGGCGGTCTCCGTCGAGGAGGGCGTGGACAAGATCCGGCTCGGCAAGGCCGACCTGGTGGTCGCGGGCGGCTACGACGACCTCGGCATCGAGGGCATCGTGGGCTTCGGCGACATGTCCGCCACCGCCGACTCGGCCGTCATGTCCGCCAAGGGCATCAGCGACCGTTACTTCTCCCGCGCCAACGACCGCCGCCGCGGCGGCTTCGTCGAATCGCAGGGTGGCGGAACGGTATTGCTGGCCCGCGGCTCGGTGGCGCTGGAGATGGGCCTGCCGGTGCTGGGCGTCGTCGCCTACGCGCAGTCCTTCGCCGACGGCGTGCACACCTCGATTCCGGCTCCGGGCCTGGGCGCCCTGGGCGCGGGTCGCGGTGGCCCGGAGTCCAAGCTGGCCAAGGAACTCGCCAAGCTCGGCGTTACCCCGGACGAGATCGCGGTGATCTCCAAGCACGACACCTCCACCGCGGCAAACGATCCCAACGAGTCCGAGCTGCACGAGCGTCTGGCCACCGCCATCGGCCGCTCGGAAGGCGCTCCGCTGTTCGTGATTTCGCAGAAGACCCTCACCGGTCACGCGAAGGGCGGCGCGGCGGCGTTCCAGATGATCGGCCTGTGCCAGGTGCTCGAGCAGGGCGTCATCCCGCCCAACCGCAGCCTCGACTGCGTGGACGAGAAGATGGCCCAGTACCCGCACCTGGTGTGGCTGCGCGAGCCGCTCGCGGTGGGAGATCGCTTCCCGCTCAAGGCCGGTCTGGTCACCTCGCTCGGCTTCGGGCACGTGTCCGGCCTGCTGGCCATCGTGCACCCGCAGGCGTTCGTCGAGGCCATCGCCGACGCCGAGCAGCGGGAGGCGTACCAGCGCAAGGCCGAGGAGCGGCAGCTGGCCGGCCGTCAGCGCTTCGCCGAGGCCATGTGCGGCGGCGCCCCGATGTACGAGCGGCCCGCCGACCGCCGCCTCGGCGGCGACGGCACCCCGGCCAAGCAGTCCCGGCAGCTGGAAGCCGACATGCTGCTGTCGCAGCAGGCCCGGCTCGGCGCCGACGCCGTCTACGTGGCGGTGCCGAAGGGACCGGCCTGCCAGTAGGCCACAGAGACCGGCCTGTCGGTAAGTAGCCCCCGGCAGGTCTGACACGGCGGGCTCGCGTCGGCGCTCCTGGAGTGCCCGGCGCGAGCCCGCTGTTTCCATGCCCGCGAGCGGACCACATGGCACTGCGACGACTGGGACATGTGTTCGAGGGAGCCTACGGTGCCGTAGGTCCGCTGGTATGTTCGCAGCCAATTCGACTGCACGCACAAGGAATCTAGGAGTCCCGCACTGTGACGATCCTGGGTATCGGCCTGGACTTGGTCACCATCTCCGAGTTCGCCGAACAACTGGAACGCACCGGAACCACCATGCTCCGGGAAAGTTTCACCGCTGGGGAACGGCGCTACTGCCAAAGCAAGGGCACCGACCCGGCCCGGAGCTACGCCATCCGGTGGGCCGCCAAGGAAGCGGTCATCAAGGCGTGGGCGACCTCTCGCTTCGCCCGCAGCCCGCAGATCGGGGACAACCCGTACCCGTTGATCGAGGTCGTGAACGATGCCTGGGGACGGCCCAGCATCAAATTGCACGGGCTGGCAGCGGAATTCCTGCCCCGGGTGCGAGTTCACCTGTCACTCACCCACGATGGCGACACCGCCGCCGCCATGGTGGTGCTCGAGGATCCGGGCGAACTGGCCGATCTGATGCGCGACTGATCCCCAGAGGGAGGGTCGCGGTTACTCCGGATCGAAGGTGGTGCGCTGCCCGCCGGAGCGCGATTCCTTTTCCGCGATCAGCAGATACGCCACCATGAGGCGCTTGAGCTCGGCGACGGCGTCCTCATGGCTGAGCCCGTCCTGCACCGAGAAGTTCAGCATCGAGTACACGACGTGCACCAGCACCTGCGCCATCATGGAGCGGCGGCCGCGCGGGGTGCGCGGCATGAGCGGGCGCAGCATCTGCGAAACCGCTTCGGCGAACTCCTTTTCGTGGATCGCGCCGGTCGCACGCGTGGACGGGGTGGACTGCATGGCCAGCCACACCTCGCGCCGTGACGGGTCGGTCATCCACAGATCGGCCAGGTGATCGACCAGCTGCGTCATGTGCCGCAGCCAGTCCATGGACGGGATCTCGCCGTGGAAATCGGCCAGTTCCTGCGAAACCGCCACCAGGTCTTGGCGATTCAGCTCGCAGACGATGACGTACTTGTTGGCGAAGAACTGGTAGAGGGTGCCGATCGGCACTTCCGCGCGGGCCGCGACCTCTTCGCAGGTGAACGATTCGAAGCCGACCTCGACGAGTAATTCCCGGGATGCCTGCAGCAGGGCGTCGAACTTGCGTTTTGATCGTTCCTGCGTCGGGCGGCGACGGGGCATCAGCTCCTGTGGATCGTCCTGCAGCTCCAACGCAGGGTCCGGTCGTCGCGTCGACCCGGTTCCCGTGCGTGCTTCCACGATGAACAGCCTACGGGTAGCGACACGCGCATGACACGCTGCGGTACTTCGTGTGTCATCGCATCCCACCCATCCACGCCGCGTTCGGCTCCGAACACCCATCGCAGCTGCCTCCTAGCTGCGGATCTCTGCCGGCGCATATCGACTGTCCGTCCGCCAGTACGTCGACGTTGGAAGGCTGATTGTGGTTGCTTCTACCCCTGTTCGTTCCGCGGTGACCATCGGCGTCGCGACCGAGCGCGGCACGGTGCGTGCAGTGGCCCTCACCGAAGACGGCGACAAGGTGTCCGAGCGCGTGGTGCTCGAGCGTGTCGAACCGATCACCGGAGATACGAAGGCCGACCTGGCGGTCGCGGTGGAGTCGGCGCTGGAGGACATCGCCGACCGGATCGGTACGGGCCGTGAGATTCTCGGCGCGGCGGTCGCCTACCGGGATGCCGCCGAGCGCCGCGCGATCGTCACCAAGCTGGCCGCCGGCTCCTGGCGCGACGCCTCCCTGGTGTCGGCCAAGGCCGCGCATCTCGCGATGGCGCGCGCCATGACCTGGGTAGATGAATTCGAGGATCTCGCCATCTGCGAGGTGGTGCCCGGCTTCCAGGCCTTCTCGCTGATCTCGCCCGAGCGCAGCCGAGTGCTCGCCGCGGTGACGCTCACCGGTGGCGCGGCCACCGAGGAGGCCATGCGCACAGCCGTCACCGCCGCCTGGGACCAGTTCGACGCGGCGGGTGTGAAGCCGGACGCGGTGGTGCTGATCGGTTCGGCCGCAACCGAACCCGCGGTGGTGGCCGCCCTGGAGTCGGGCTTCGGCGCACCGGTCATCCCGTGCTCGGTGGCGGCGGCCGCACCGGCCATCGGCGCGGCCCTGGCCGCCCTGCCCGAGGCCGAGTTCGCGGGCGAGGCCGCCGACCGGATCCGCCGCGTCCGCGGCACCGCGGCCCTGTTCGCGGCGGCCAGCGTGCTGGCCGGCGGTCTGGTGGCGGCCGGGATCTATACCTCGGGCAGTGATTCCAAGAAGGTTCCGGCCCCGATGCTCATCGATTCCCGGGTCTCCGCCGACCCGCGCAACGCTGCCGAGCATCCGGCCGGCGAGGCACCGGCGCCCGCCACAACCGAGGTCGGAACCGGCGGTCCCTTCGTCGACGGGCTGCCGGTCGGCCCGGTCGATCCAACGGACGGGGTGACACCGAACTACGATCAGCCCGCCCATGGTCAGCCCACGCCCGAACTGCAGCCCAGCGATATGGTGACCATCGATCCGGCCACGCTGAACTGGGGTCCGCGCGCCGACAACCCGCGGACCGGCGGGAAACCCAGGCCGCTGATCAAGGCCCGCCCGGAGCCGGAGGTCGCCTCGAATCCGGAGTCGATCATCCCGGCCCCGACCCACACGGTCGGCGCACCCACCGAATCCGGGCTGTTCCCGGGCGAACTCGCGCCCCCGCCATTGGACACGACCGAGTTCTCCTCCTGGTGGGACAACCACTGGCGGATGATGCTCCAGTGGGCCGCACAGGCGCTGCCGAAGGTGTAGCGGCTTCCTTCTCCTGAGACTCTCGCTAGGAATCCCGGCCCGAATCAGGGCCGGGATTCGGGGCTTTCGCGGTCAGACGGACAGGTCGCGGCGCAACTTGGCGACGTGCCCGGTGGCCTTCACGTTGTACTGCGCGACCTCGATCTTCCCGTTCTCGTCGACCAGAAAGGTAGATCGAATAACGCCGGTGACCTTCTTGCCGTACATCATCTTCTCGCCGAACGCGCCGTAGGCGGACAGCACCTCCTTGTCCGGGTCGGACAACAGCGGGAAGGTGAGCTGCTCGGTGTCGCGGAACTTGGCGAGCTTGGCCGGCTTGTCGGGGGAGATGCCGACGACCTCGAGGCCGGCGCCTTCGAGATCGGCCAGGTTGTCGCGGAAATCGCAGGCCTGCTTGGTGCAGCCGGGCGTGCTGGCGGCCGGGTAGAAGTAGACGATCACCTTGCGTCCGCGGTAGTCCGACAGCGAGACGTCCTTGCCGTCGGCGTCGGGCAGGGTGAAGGTGGGCGCGGTGTCGCCGGGACTGAGTCGGTGATTCTCGGTCATGCCGCCACGCTAGTCGACGGGCTCGAGCCGGTGTTGGCGATACACTCCTGAACAGGTCGGCTCGCATGCGCCTGCGTCGCGCGAGCGGCCCCGAGACGACAATGCCGCCTTCCAGCGCGGTTTCCAGACAGGAGTGTGACGTGGCGAGAGATACCGAGGCGATCGAGCGGGAGATCGAGGCAGCACGCAACCGGCTCGCGAGCACCCTCGATGAACTCGCGGTCCGCGCCGACCCCCAGCGGCTGGCCGACAATGCCAAGCGGTCGGTCCTGGCGAAGCTGAACGAGCCCAAGATCAAGTACAGCCTCATCGGCGCCGGCGCCCTGGTCGCGACCCTCGTCGTGGTCAAGATCTTCCGCCGCTGAGCAGCGCCGACTTTCGGACACTCGGGGGTTACCCCTGAGTCCCGAACCCGACTATGGCCCGGTCCAACAGGACCGGGCCATAGTCGTATCGCTGGGTCCCCAACGCCATGCGGCCCGGTCCGAAAGGACCGGGCCGCATTGGCTTTCGGGGTTTCAGGGGCGTATCCCTGAGAGCCCGAGAGTTGTCAGACGGTGGGGCAAGCCATTCCGGTGCCGTCCGGGTCCAGGTGCGGGCTGTAGCCGGGCTGGCCGCGGAACAGCGGCGCCACGCCGGCCGCGCGGGCCTGGTCGCAGTTCTCGTAGACGGGTCCGCCGGCCGAACCGGTCTGGGACAGGCCCGCCGAGCCGGTGGCGGCGGAGCCGGTGTCGATGGCGGAGGAACCGGTGCCGGAGGAACCGGTGGGGACGTCGGCGAGGGCGACGGTCTGGGCTGCGATGGTCGTCAGTCCTGCGACGCTGGCGGTGACGAGAAGCCGGCGAACGTTCATGTATTCCTCAATGTCGGCGCAATAGGGGTGGCAACTGGCCCGGTTCGGCGCGGATGTGCCACCGCCGCCGCAAGCGCATGCGGCGCGGTGACCGGTCCGGGCTCGGCGTCGAGTTTTCTGGCGCAACGTTGCATTGTCAACCGGATGGGCTATTCATCCAGGTGAATTAGGGGATTTGCCCCGAATGCCGGAACCTCTTCTGCCGGTGGGTGTCTCATTCACTCCGGTCGGAAATGCGCTCGCGCATTGACGATTTCCGCCAGAACTACGCAAATTGGACGGTCAGTACTGTACGGCAGGATGGTGCTCGATGGCCGCGCGGATTCGCCGTGAGGTTCCTGAGTATCTTCTTGGTGTCCGTGTCAACTATTCGCCGATACTATGGATGCCATGACGCGCTGGCTGACCGATGCGGAACAGACGACCTGGCAGTCCTACATTCGCATGCGGCAACGCCTGGATGCCGCCCTCGCCGCCGGGCTGGCCCAGGATGGACTGTCGACCTCCGACTACGAGGTGCTGGTCGCGCTGTCCGCGGCCGGTGGCCAGCTGCGCGCCAAGGAACTCGGCGCGGAGATCTGCTGGGACAAGAGCCGCCTGTCCAAGCACCTGTCGCGAATGGCGACCCGCGGCCTGGTCGATCGCTGCCAGGCCGTCGACGACGCCCGCGGCCGGGAGGTGCGGCTGACCGACGCCGGGCGCCGGGCGCTCGAGGCCGCCGCCCCCAATCACGTGGAGCTGGTGCGGCGGCTGTTCATCGACGAGATGACCGCTGGGGAGGCGGCCGCGCTGCGCTCGCTGGCCGAACGGGTCGTTGCCGAGGTCGAGCGCACCGACGTGGAGGGCATCGCCTAGTCCTCGGGCCGCTCGAACCGGGCGCGCTTCCAATCGCCGAACGGCTCGTCGCGCTCGCGGACGGCCTCGCGGAAACCGGCGGTGGCCGAACGTAATTGGAAGGCATAACCCTCGCGGGTGTGCCGCGAGATGCCGTCGAACACGGTGCTGACCATGCCGGAGTTGGCCACGCCCTGATTGAGCAGCGCGCTGTTGAGCGCCAGCTTCGCCATCACCAGCTGATTGATCGGCACCCGCGAAATGCGTTCCAGCAGTTCCTCGGTGCGTTCGTCCAGCTCGGCGGCCGGTGGGGCCTCGATGGCCAGGCCCCACTCCAGCGCCTGTTTGCCGCTGAGGCTGTCGCCGGTGAACAGCAGTCGCTTGGCGCGCTGGTCGCCGACCCGGTGCGCCCACATGCCCGCGGCCGGAATACCCCAGGTCCGGGTGGGCGGGTAGCCGAAGCGGGCGTCCTCGGCGCAGATGATCTGGTCGGCGAACAGCGCGATATCGGTGCCGCCCGCGATGGCGAAGCCGTGCACCTTGGCGACCGTCGGCTTGTTGGCGTGCAGCAGGCTGGCGAAGCCGCGGTTGAAGCGCGACATCATGGCGTAGTCGACCATGGGATCCCAAGTGCCCCAGGGATTGTGATTGCGCGCCTGCACGACCGGGTCGAGCACGGTGCCCTCGGTCGGCTGGGCGCCCTCGGCCGGGACGACGGTGTCGGCCTCGTGATTGTTCTCGGCGAAGATCGCCAGGTCGTAGCCGCCGCAGAAGCCCTTGCCGCGCCCGCTCACCACGATGACGTGCACACGCGGATCCAGATCGGCCCGCTCGACGGCGGCGGCCAGCTCGATCGGGGTGTCGGCGGTGATGGCATTGCCGCGTTCGGGCCGGTTGAAGGTGATGCGGGCGATGCGGCCGGTCACCTGGTAGGTCAGCGTGCGGCCGGTGTATTCGTTCACCGGTTCGGGGCGGCCCGCGAACAGCGAGTCGTCACCGCCGGTCAGATCGTCGCGCCAGGCAGCCGGGCGGGTGCCGGAGTGGTTCTCGTAGTCGGGGGACACTCAAGCAGTGAACTCCGGTTCATTTCTTGCTGTCAAGGGTTTCGGGACGTTCCTACTCCCAGGGTTTGACCGGCGGTTTCATCCAGAGGATCTTCTCGTCCAGCCGCTCCCGGCGGGCCTGCGGATGCCCGGGATTGCGCTCGGCCCAGGCGTCCTTCTCGCCGAGCAGCCCGGCCACCACCTGCCAGGTCTCATCGGTGCTGGGCGGATTGGTGTCGGCGGCGCGCGCCAGCTTGCGCCGTTGTGTGGCGGGCAGTTCCAGCAGTTCGGGTCCGCTGATGCCGCGCGCCCAGAGATAGGCCGCCAGCCGCCGGGCCTTCTCCTCCCGGCTCCGGCTGGCGTGATCGGAGTGTGCGTAGTCGGCCATATCTTCCTCGAACTCCGCGCAACCCCGCAGGTCGCGGGCCATGTCTCCTCGACCCTACCGGAGCGCCGGGGCCGGCTCGCCGGGCGCTCCACCGGGACTGAGGGCATGCCCACCGTGTCCTCGAATCTCCGCGAGTCGCAGAGCTTTTGCGGCTACCGTGGTCGCATGCCGGATGCCGTGCGTATCGATGGTCTGGTCATTGCCCGCGCCACCCCGGCGGAATGGGCCACCGTGGTGGAGTGGGCCGCCGCCGAGGGGTGGAACCCGGGGCTGCGTGATCTCACCGCGTTCTTCGCGCAGGATCCCGACGGGTTCCTGCTCGGGCGGGTGAACGGGGAGCCTGCCACCGCGGTCTCGGTGGTCAACTACGGCGACGACTACGCGTTCCTGGGTTTCTATCTGGTGCGCCCGGACCTGCGCGGGCGCGGGTTCGGCCTGGCCACCTGGGAAGCCGGGCTGAAGCACGCGGGGGAGCGGGTCGTCGGGCTCGACGGAGTTCCCGCGCAGCAGGACAACTATCGGCGCAGCGGGTTCGAACTCGCCTACAGCAGTGCGCGATTCGTGGGCGTGCCGCGTCTGCCGCTGCCGGATGACACGGTCACCGCGCTCGCGCCGGCGGATTTCGCGGCGCTGCAACCGTACGATTCCGCGTGCTATCCCGCGGATCGGCCGGTATTCCTCGGCGCCTGGCTCACCGAGCCGGGGCATCGGACCTTCGCTCGCATTGTCGACGGCACGATCACCGGCTACGCCACCCTGCGTCCGGCCCGGGATTCGCTGCGGGTGGGCCCACTGTTCGCCGATACCCCCGGCGACGCGCATCAGTTGCTGGCCGCGCTCGCCGCCCACGCGGCGGGTATGCCGCTGGCGGTGGATGTTCCGCTCGACAACGAGCCCGCGGTGCGGTTGATGGAGGCGGCCGGGTTGACCCCGAGCTTCGAGACCGCGCGCATGTACACCGGGCCCGTCCGGGCGTATCACCGGGAGCGGGTCTACGGGGCGACCTCCCTCGAACTCGGCTGAGCGGTAGTGGAATTCGTTACCAGGCCGACGGGCGCACTCGGCCGGGCGTGACGACTCGCGCAAGGGCATTGCGCAGTTCGACCGTGGCCGCCGGTCCCAGCGTGGCGGCCCACCGCTCGGTGAAGCGGGCCGCGGCGGCGTCGGCGGCGCGGGTGCACGCCCACCCGCGCTCGGTGAGCGTGACGAGCTTGGCGCGCGCGTCGTGCGGATGCGGATTGCGTTGCGCGTAGCCCTTTTTGACGAGTTCCTCGACCAGCTGGCTGGCGGCCTGCTTGGTGACCCCCAGATGGTCGGCGATCTCGCCGACCGTCGCGCCGTTCGGCGCCATGCGCACGAAGGCGAAGCCGTGGGTGGGCCGGATGTCGGTGAATCCGGCCGCGACGCACCCGGCGTTGATGGCGTCGGTGACCTCCGCGGCTGCCGCGAGCAGTAGCAGCGGCAGGTCCTGTGCGTATCCGGGCATGTCTGGAATCTTGGCACTTGACAAAGAAGTCAACAAGCTTGACTATATAGTCAAGCTACTTGACTAAAGGAGATGGCAATGCCCGTAATCCACGCCGCCGACGCCGAGTCCCACGAAATGCACGGCTCCCGCTTCACCCCGCTGGTCCGTCCCAGCTCCGGCAGTAGCGAACTGTGCCTGTGGCGGCTGGAGGTCGCGCCCGGCACCCAGGGTGTCCCGCACCGCGTACTCCGCGAGGAGGCATTCGTCCTGCTCGCGGGATCGATCACGCTGACCATCGACGGCGAGGCCGCGCGGCTGGCGCCCGGTGACGCGGCGGTGGCGCCGGCCGGATCCACCATCCGCCTGGACAATCCGGATGACCGGACCGCCGAGGTGCTCGTCAACGCGCCCGTCGGTTTCACCGGCGAGCTGCTCGACGGCACTGTCGTCAACCCGCCGTGGGTGAACTGATCATCCGCTGATTGGGACGTGGGTCTTCCCTCCCGTTTCTGCAACGTGTTCTAATTCGGGAGCTCATCAACCGGTAGGGGAGGCACCATGGCCGCGTTCTTCACCCACGAGAACGGTCGCTTTACGGCGACTCGTATGGCGGTCAGCGCCTGGTCCTCGGGGCAACTCGCGGGCACCGCCGTCTGCGGCCTGCTGGCCCACGAACTCGAAACGCACCGCCCCGGACCCGATTTCGTGCCCGCCCGCTTCACCGTCGACCTGTTCAGTCCGGTCCTGAACGAGCCCATCGAGCTGCGCAGCTCGATCGTCCGCGACGGCAATCGGATCCGGGTGGCCGACGCCGCCATCGTCCAGCACGATCGCGTGCGTGCCCGCGCCACCGTGCAATTCCTGGTCGCCACCGCCGAGCCGCCGGGCCGGATCTGGCAGCCCGCCCGGGACCTCCCCGCCCCCGCGACCCGGCTCGACGGCCCCGAGGGCAGCCCGCCGCTGTTCAAGTCCGGATCCTTCGACTGGACCCACGATTTCGCCTCCGGCGTCAATCCGCACCGGAAGGCGGCCTGGAACAACGTCCCGTCCCTCATCGAGGGCGTGCCCATCACCCCGTTCGAGCGCGCGGCCTTCGTGAGTGACTCCACCAACCTCGTCTGCAACTGGGGTACCGAGGGCGTCGGCTACATCAACACCGATGTCACCTTGACGCTGTCCCGCCTTCCCGAGGGGGTGGAACTGGGTCTCCAGGCCCGAGACCACGTCTCCTCGAACGGCATTGCCGTCTCCACGGCGACGCTGTACGACCGCGGTGGCGAGCTCGGGGTCTGCACCATCACCGCACTGTCCAATGCCCGCCGTCAGGTCGATATGGCCGCCTTCGTCGAAGCTCAGGCCTTCCCCGCCTCCGCCAACTGACGGTCCCGGCTGCGTTGGTGCACATCAGCGCCCGAAATGAGCCGACCGACTCCGGCAACGGTGGTTTCTCGAGCGTTGGAATCGGTATCGCCGCAGGCCTTGTCGCTGGAGCGGGTATCGGTGCTGCCGTCGTGGGCATTCCCGCGGCAGGCGTCGGCGGCCTGGTGGGAGCGGGCGTCGGTGGCGTCGCCGTCGGAGCACGCCTGGTCTGATCCGACTCGGCTCCAAGGGAATACGGCTCGGGCCCGGCAATCCGCCGGGCCTGAGCCGGTTTTCACACGGTGCTCGCGGGCGGCGTCTGCCGGTGATCGAGGCAGCTGCGGACGAAGTCCCGCACGACCGGATCGGTGTCCGCCCCGGGCCGCCAGGCGACGCCGGCCCGGCTCGGGCTCACGCCGCTGACCGGGCGGTAGACGATGCCGGGACGGGTGTAGAAGCGTGCCGCGGATTCGGGCGCCAGGGCGATCCCGTCACCGTTGGCGATGCAGATCAGCCAATCGTCGGGGTGTTCGGTGACCGCGCCGATCCGCACCGGATGCCCGTCGCGCTCGTCGGCCGCCAGCCAATAGTCGCGCCACGCACCGGTTTCCGGCGGGGCCGCCACGAACGGCTCGTCCCACAGGTCACTGAACGGGATCACTTCGCGGGTGGCGAGCGGGTGCGAGGCGGGTAGCGCGATCCAGCGCGGTTCGGTCAGCAGCAACTCCACCCGGAACCGCTCCTGACCGGGAAAAGGCAACCGCAGCAACGCGACATCGACCTCCCCGGCGGCGAGCCCCGCAGTCGGGTTCGACCAGGCCGCCTGGCGCATCTCGATACGCCATTCCGGCCGGCGGCGGACGAAATCCGCGATGATGAGCTGGGTGGCCTCATTGGCCCCGCCCGCGATGAACCCGACCCGCAGCACGCGCGCGGCCGCGCTCGCGGCGCTCATCGTCTCGGTCAGCGCCCGATCCCAGCTGGTCAGTACCTCCGGCACCCACTGTGCGAGCGCCCGCCCCGGTTCCGTCAGTGCCATACCGGATTTCGACCGCGTGAACAGCCGCACCCCGAGCTGGTTCTCCAACTGCTTGATCTGTTTGGTCAGCGCCGGCTGCGACACGAACAACCCCGCTGCCGCGCGGGTCAGATTCCCTTCCCGGGCCACCGCCGCGAAATACCTCAGCAACCGCGTGTCCACATCCATGCCATCAGGTTATAGGTGCAGGTATTGGACGTGGAAAGTCGCGGTCGGCCAGCATCGTTGGGTGTCCATCGCCTACCTGGTAATCACCCTCGTCACGATCGCAATCAACGGCGGAATGGCCATCGCCGACTTCGCCCGGGCAAAGTTCGTGCTGGCCAACTCGGCCGAGGTGAACTTCCCCTCGTCCTGGATCCCCGTAGCCGGCACCCTGAAAGCCGCCGGCGCCCTCGGCCTCCTACTCGGCCTCCTCGGCGCCCGCCCCCTCGGCATCGCCGCCGCCCTCGGCCTGGTCGTCTACTTCATCGCCGCAATCGTGGTCCACATCCGCGCCCGAGTGCTCCACAACATCGCTTTCCCCGCAATGTACTTCGCCTTCGCCGCAGCATCCCTGACGTTCGCCCTCGCCCGATAACGCCATCCCGACTCCAGCGTTGCGCGCAGCCGGCTTCCGAGGCGGGTTCGAACGCCTGCGCGGCCGCCGCGAGTCGGTTCGCTCAGGCGTCAGCGTGGTTTTCCGCGAGGCGGTTCGGTTCGTGCAGTAGTTCGCGGGTCAGGAGAGTGGCGCCCGCGACGGCACCCGGCATGAGGAATACCGCGACCAGCGGCACCAGAAAAGCCAGCCCCAGGGGCACGCCGAAGCCCCATGCCAAGCCTTTGCGGGCGCTCAGCAGAGCCAGCTGCTCGCGCAGGTGAACCGTGCGTCGCTGGAGTGCGACCGAGGTGAGCTCCTGCGTGAGGAAGAACCCGGTGACGAACACCGCGACAACCGGAATCACAGTCTGACCGACGACGGGGACGAACCCCAGCACGAACAACAGCACAGCCCACACCATGGCCCGCACCAGAATCCGAACACTGTCCCGAACCGACACCCACAACTCCCGCCACCAGGAAAGCCCAGACTCCGGCGCAATCCCATCCGGCGAGACCGACCGATCGACCCGCTGCGAAATCACGTCATAGAACGGCGCCCCGATCACCAAGGTCACAGCGGTGAACGTGAGCACCGCCGCAAGCACCGCAAGCGCAATCAAAGCGATGTCCAACGCCCCGCGAAACAACCCCGCCCAAGGGCTCGGCCAGTGATCGGCGAACGGCGTCACCGTCTCCGTCACATCCCCGCCCCACGTGACCAGCGCAGCCAGCGCCCCCACATACAACACCAACGTCACCAATGCCGGCACGATCCCGAATCCGAAATCCCGAGGATGCTGAGCCACCCACCGCTGCCCCCGAACAAGATAGGTAAACCCAACCCCGAAATCACGCATCCCCGAACCCTACTGGCGCCCACTCACCGCCACCCGCCCGATGCGCTACGGGATTGCGAGATGGTCCGGTGACGAGCTCCGGAACGGAGCAGGCAGTCGCAGCAGGGCCGGATCACCTGCGCTGGAACGGCAGCCGACAGCGCGCCCGCGAAGCGCCCCGACTACGGCCGGGGCGCATTCATCGTTTCTGCGCTCGGCGGCCGATCAGTTGCCGTCATCTTCGGGTTCGGGTCTTCGGGAACCTGACTGTGTAAGCCTTCGATCACATGGATCGGGGGCTTGGTTCATGTGCGGGCGCAAGCGATGAGCTCGGGGCAACCTCGAACGACTGTTGCCGACCGTGTCCGCAGGTGAGAACTTACTGTCCCTGCACGACGACGTTTTCCGCCTGTGGGCCCTTTGCTCCCTGTACCACGTCGTACTCGACGCGGTCGTTTTCCTGCAGCGATTTATAGCCGGTCGACTGGATCGCGCTGAAATGGACGAATACGTCCGGTCCACCCTCGTCCTGCGTGATGAACCCGAACCCTTTGTCTGCGTTGAAGAACTTCACAGTGCCTGTTGCCATTGGTGCCGGTCCCTTCAGATCGGACGAGTGGACCGCTCGAGCCTACCGGCCAACGTGTCTCCGCACTGGCCGGACACGGCGAACGAGGACCCTTCGGTTCGTCGCAGACCGCCGCTCGAGGGTTTGGGCCCGGGGTCCGCCGCCCGACCGGGGATAACGATTCGGTCGCTTGACCTATCGGTTGCCAGGTCATCTCGTACGGTCTGTGGCTATTCGCCCGAGCTCGACCGCGAGGACCTATATCGTGAATCTGAAGTACTGCCTGTCCACTGTTGCGATCGTCGCCGCCGGGACCCTCGTCAGTATCGCCCCCGCTACCGCCGACGCCGGCACGAAGTATGTGGCGCTGGGGGATTCGTACGCGGCGGGAGTCGGGATCTCCAACATCCTCGACAAGACCTGCTCACGCTCCGATCGTAACTACGCCCACCTGTTCGCGGCGGCACGCGGTTACAGCCTCACCGATGTCACGTGTGGCGGCGCGACGACCGACTCGGTGACCAGCACCCAGCTCTCCGCTGTCACCGCCGACACCAATCTGGTCACCCTGGGCGTCGGCGGCAATGACATCGGCTTCACCGACATCGTGAAGGACTGTGTGACGGCGGGAACCCTCGGCACGGGATCCGGGACGGGCAGCGCCGTATTCCAAAATCTCGGAACGGGAATCGCCAGCGGTAGTGCCGAGGCGCTGCTGGGGTGCAAGAACAAGTACGACGCCTCGATGCCGGCCCGGCTGTCTCAGGTCTCGGCCAAGGTCGCGAAACTGGTGTCCGACATCAAGACCCGAGCCCCGCAGGCGCGGGTCGTCCTGGTCGGTTACCCGCACATCCTGCCCGACAACGCGGCCCTGTGCGCCGGGCGGCAGCCGGTGCTGCCCGCCGATGTCGACTGGGCGCGTGACACCGTCGTCGGCGGATTGAACACCATGCTGCGTTCCCAGGCCGGCACCGAGTACTTCAGCACCTACGAGATCTACAACGGTCACGACGTCTGCGAGGCGATCCCGGACCGCTGGGTCAACGGCACCTCGGTCGACAATGGCGAAGGCGCGCAATTCCATCCGAATCAGTACGGGCACGCGGCGACCGCGCAGAAGATGGCAGCCACGCTCTGATGGCCTGCGCCGCGGCCTCCCTCGTCCCCATCCCCACCGCCCGGGCCGCAGTGCCCAGGCTGCCCTGATCGTCGATGGCAAACGAGTAATTCGAGCAGACCCAGGTCGGGGCGGTGAGCTCGGATTTACCATGAGCGAGGTCGAGGATTGGATGCATCGAGGGGAGCGGGGATGGCCTGGCCGGCAGCTGATTACCCGAGCGCGATACCGGTCGGAGTGGACGCCACGCGCGCCAGCATCGCCCGCGTCTACGATGCGGCGCTGAACGGCAAGGACAATTTCGAGGTCGATCGCCTGGTATTGGATCAGGTCCGCACGGTGGCCCCCGGCGTCGCCGAATTGGCCTGGGCCAACCGGGATTTCCTGATCCGTGTGTGCCGCTTCCTGGCCAAGGAGGCGGGCATCGACCAGTATCTGGATCTGGGCTCGGGCCTGCCCACCACCGAGAACACCCATCAGGTGGTGCAGCGCGTCGAGCCGGATTCGAGGGTCGTCTATGTGGACAACGACCCCATGGTGCTGGCCCACGCCCACGCCCTGCTGGTCGGCAGTCCGAACACCTCCATCGTCACTGCCGACATCTTCCGGCCGTTCGAGGTGTTGAAACATCCCGAGGTCCGCGACGAGCTCGACTTCACCCGCCCGCTGGCGATGTTCCAGATCGGGACACTGCACCACTATCCGTCCGACGATGCCGCGGCCCTCATGCGCACCTACATCGACGCGTTGCCCTCGGGTTCCTACGTCGCGATCGCCCATTTCTACGATCCGGAGGCCGACGAGTACAGCGATCTGGCCCGCAAGATGGAGGAGAAGTTCGTTCACAGCCCGATGGGCTCCGGCCGCTTCCGCACCCGCGCCCAGATCCAGGCCCTGTTCGGTGACCTGCAGATGATCGACCCGGGCCTGGTGCTCTGCGACGACTGGTGGCCCGACGGCCCCCGCCTGGCCCCCCTGAACGCCGTGCGGCACTGCATCGTCGGCGGCGTCGGCTTCAAACGCTAGCCGGTTCGCGCATTTCGTCACATGGCCGCTCCGTCACCGGGATCCAGCACGACGGGAGCCGGGTAGAGGTGGTGGATGGTGAGGGCGGCGGCGAGCAGCCGGGAATCGTTGGGGTCGCTGGGATCCAGGCCGGTCAGTTCGGCGACACGGCGGAGGCGGTAGCTGAAGGTGTTGGGGTGGACGTGTACCACCGCGGCGGCGGCCTTGCGGTCGGCGGAGCCGTGCCGGATGTGGGCGTCGAGGGTTTCGAAGAGGTGGGGGTGGCTCAGAATCGGGGCGATGCGTTCGGCCAGGCGGTCCCGGGCGGGGCCGGGGCGGGTGAGCTGGTATTCGAGCAGTAGATCGTCGAGGCGATAGGCGCCGGTGGTGCGGCCGAGCAGGCGGGCGAGTTCGGCCAGGTCGGTGGTCTGCCGCGCCGCACCGGGCAGGTCGGCACGGTCGATTCCCCGACATTCGGCGAGGAAGACGTCGACGCCGAACTGTTCGGCGAGGCTCGCCGCCAGGCGTTCGAAGGGACCCGTGCCGATCTCGGGGACCGGACGAGATCTGCTGGGCAGCAGGGCGATTCCGTTCGATCCGTCGAAGGTATTGAGGACCGTCGTCCCGAGCAGTGCGTCGAGTGCCTGCTGGAACTGCCGGATCCGGCGGCGGGTGACCATGGTGTCGGCCACCAGGACCAGCGGGTCGGGGCGCAGGTGGAAGGTGAGGACGTCGTAGCGGTCCGCCAGCGCCATGTCGGCGCGGGCCGCCAGTTCCTCGACCGGCGCGCCACGCAGCAGGGCCGAGCACAGGGCGCGGCGCGCCTCGCGTTCGACCGTGTAGATGGACTGCTCGACGTCGGAGTGCACCTCGGAGATGGTGATGGTGATGTGCATGAGCGCCTCGAGCACCCGCTGGCCGATCGCCACGATATCGGGCAACTCGTGCGGCTCCGCGGTCGCGGCGACCTCGTCCCAGAGATAGCGGGCGCCGCCGAAAAGTCCGGTCATGAGCTGGCGCACGGGGATTCGGTCCTCGGCGTGCCGCTCCACCACCGGGACGACGTACTCCGCGACCTCTTCGGCGGTGATCACGCGCCGCTCCTCGATGGCCCGGATGAACGCCACCGTCCCGGCCAGCAAGCTGGGCATGACATCGGCGAAGTGGTCCTCGGGCAGATTCTCGAGGCCGGGCACCGCGCCCAGTGCGGCTTCGAAGATACCGGCGGCAATCTCCGGGAGCCGCGGAAGCAGGCGGGCCAGGACGGGCGAGTCATCACCCAGTGGGGGAACGAGGGCGAGCATCAGCCGATTGTCACCAAGAACAGACTCGAGCACCAAGGAGTGTGTGCGAAATACCAATCGGCACAGCATCATCCCTGGTCGCCATGACACCAAACGGTTGCTTGGCAAGGTGTGCAGTCACTTTCGCTCGATTTCAGGTCGATTGGTTTCGCGAAACCAAATTGCACCGTATTTCTTGTCTCCGAATGCAAAGCGGTTCTTCATCTTTCGCAATCGAGCCAATTCGCGGTTAAGCTCCTGTAGTGTCCCTCTCGACTTCTCGAATGGTGTCAGTGGACGATCTACCGGGGCCCAGAGGATGGCCACTGGTCGGCAATCTCCCGCAATTGACACCCTCCCTGCTGCATCGCCAATTCGACTCCTGGAGTGACGAATACGGGGCGGTGTACCGGGTCGGCATGCCCGGTCGGCGGATCGTGGTGGTGAGCGATCCCGAACTCAATCGGGAGATCCTGCGGGACCGCCCCGGCGGCTTCCGGCGGCAGTCCGCCATCGAGTCGGTCATGGACGAGATGGGCTCCAACGGCCTGTTCTCCCTGGAGGGCGAGGCCTGGCGGCGGCGGCGCAAGCTCGCCATGCCCGCCTTCAACGCGACTCACCTGCGTGGCTTCCAACCCACCCTGGAGACCATTACCGAACGCCTGCGCCGGCGCTGGGAACACCGGTCCCCGGAGGATGTGCGCGCCGAATTGACCCGCTACACGGTCGATGTCACCGCCAAACTGACCTTCGACTACGACATCAACACCATCGAAGAATCCGGCGACGTCATTCAGCGCCATTTGGAGCTGATCTTCCCCATTCTGAATCGCCGGCTCGCCACGCCGTTCCCCTACTGGCGCTATGTGAAGCTGCCCGACGATCGGGCCCTCGAGCGCGCATTGGCGGCCCTGCGGCAGGATCTCACCGCCGTCATCGCCCGCGCCCGCGCGAATCTCCCCGAGCGGCCCACGAATTTCATCGAGGCGTTGCTGCTGGCGCAGGACGGCCGCGGCTCGTTCACCGATGACGAGCTGTTCGCGGAAGCGCTGACGATCCTCATCGCGGGCCAGGACACCACCAGCAACGCCATGGCCTGGCTGCTCTACCACCTGGCCGGGAAACCCGAAGTGCAGCAGCGGATTCGGGAGGAGATCGCCGAGATCCCGTCGGTACTGGACCGGCAGCCCTACCTGGAGGCGGTCGCGGCCGAATCCATGCGGCTGCAGCCCACCACGCCCCTCATCGGCATGGAAGCGATCGTCGACCGGACCATCGCCGGGGTGCACATCCCGGCTGGAACCTGGGTCGTCGTCAATGTCCAGCACGCCGGCCTGCAGGCGGAGAACTTCAGCGAGCCACACGTTTTCGATCCCGATCGCTGGCTGAACGAGGGCCCCGGCAATCACCGGCCCGACGCCTCCACCCCGTTCGGCTCCGGCCCCCGTTTCTGCCCGGGCCGTGGCCTGGCCATGCTGGAGGTCAAGAGCGTCACCGGCATGGTGTGCCGCAACTTCGACATCGCGCTGCCGGTGAACAGCGAACCACCGAGGGACCGTTTCCATTTCGCCGTCATCCCGACCGGAATGCGGCTGGATATCACACCCCGGCCGGCCCACTGAGTCCCGAGCACGAAAGGATCGCGCATGGCGATCAAGCGGCTGTCGGCCACCGACGGCGTCTGGCTGTCCCTCGAATCACCCGATATGCCCATGCATGTCGCATTCCTGCTGGAGTTCACCGTCCCGGACGGGGATGCGGCCCGCTTCGTCCGGCGCTGGCGCGCACAGGTCGTCGCGCCGATCGCGGTGCCGCAGCCGTGGAATCTGGTGCCGGTCAGTGGCCCGCTGACCCGTCTGGTGGCCCTCATGCGCGAGGCCGCCGAGGTCGATCCGGCCGACCACATCCGGACCTGGCAACTGAACCGGCCCGGTGACCGCCGCGAGCTCGTCGAGCTGGCCGCCCGCATCCACCGCGAACAACTCGATGCGACCCGGCCGCAGTGGGAGATGCACCTGGTCGAGGGCCTGGCGCCGGACCGCTTCGCCCTCATTCTCAAGGTGCATCACAGCCTGTTCGACGGCGCGTCGCTGATGCGGCTGTTCACCGACACCTTCTCGACGGATCCGGCCGACCGGGACACGCCGAACCTGTTCACCGTCGGCCGCGTGAATCCGGATGCGCCACAGCGGGTTCCGTCGGGGAGTCGGTTGCGGACCCTGCTGGTGACGCTGCGGGGCGTGCTCGAACTGGTGCGCGGCATCGGCGCGGCGGGCCGTGACGCCCTGCGCCGCGCCCGCGGCCGGACCCCGGCGCAGCGGGCCTACCAACAGCCGGTGTCCATCTTCGACGGGCCGATCACCGGCCGCCGGGACCTGTCCCTGCGCCGCTATGACCTGGGCCGGTTCAAGCGGCTGGCCAAGGCCGCCGACTGCACGATCAACGACATCGTGCTGTATCTGGTCGGCACGGCCCTGCGCGACTACCTGACCGACCATGCGGAGCTCCCCGCACGCCCGCTCACCGCCGGAGTCCCCGTGGACCTGCGGGAAGGCGACGACGACCGGGTGGGTACCCGCGCGGGCATGATGTTCACCGCGCTGGGTACCGATATCGCCGACCCTGCCGAGCGCCTGGCCGCGGTCCGCGCGGCCATCCGCGCCGCGAAGCAGGAGATGGCGGGCCTCCCGGCCAATACGGTCATCGGCTACGGCCTGGCCGTCACCCTGCCGTGGATCATGGGACTGACCTGGGGTCGCACCAACACTCCGGCGTCGCATCCGATGGGCATCTCCAATGTTCCCGGACCCCGAAATCCGTTGTACTGGAACGGCGCCCGGCTGGAGTCGCTGTACCCGATCTCGCTGCTCATGCACGGCAACCCGTTCAATGTCACCTGTGTGGGCTACCTCGACGCGCTGCACTTCGGTGTGCTGGGGGCGGCCGACAAGCTGCCGGCGATGGAGTACCTCACCGACGGTTTGGACGCCGCTCTCGACGAGCTGGCAGCGCTGCTGCTGCCCGCGGAGGAACGCGCCCTGCCGTCTGCGGGGTGAGACGAAACGACGACGCTCCCGGTCCATTCCGGACCGGGAGCGTTGCGCTGTCCTGGTGTGAGCAGACCAGGACAGCAGGGGAAATCAGGACGGCAGTGCGGACAGTCCGCCGATCGATTCCGCCCACGCCACATAGCGATCCAGCCCGTCGCGCAGGGAAATCATGGGGGCATAGCCGAAATCGCGCCGGGCCGCGCCGGTGTCGTAGGTGCTCGACACCGTGAGCGCCGCGACCGTCCAGCTGGACAGCGGGGGCGCGACGCGCGACTGCAGCCCGGGGATCCTCCAGACGGTGTCGAAGACCGCGATGATGCCGTCCAGCACCGGTTTCGGAATGGTCCGGGTCGGCGGTGTCAGGTCGAAGGCCCTCGCCAGATCGCGGGCGAAGTCCCACAGGTCGACGTCCTCGGCGTCGGCCAGGAAATAGGGCTTCCCGGCCACCGCGTCGGACCGCGACGCCTGCACGCACGCGCGAGCGGCATGCTCGCAGTAGGTGATCGACACCAGCACCGGCTTGCCGCCCGACAGATCGGGTAGGCGGCCGGAGCGAATCTTGTTCAACAGCAGCGTCATCCAGCCGCCGGAGCGCGGCCCCCAGATCATCCGGGGACGCAGCGCGCAGGTGGTGAAGTCGGGCCCGTTCGCCGCCAGCACCTCACGCTCGGCGATCGCCTTGGTCTCGACGTAGTAGCTCTTCGGGTTGCGCACATAGGGTTCGGACTCGTCGATGCCGAACCGCTCGCGATCGTATTCGGTGGCCACACTCGGGCTGCTGACGAAGACGAAACGGCCCGAGCCGGCGCGCCGCGCGGCATCCATGAGCCGCCGGGTGCCCTCGACATTGGCCTCCCAGAACTGGTGGCGGTGGCCGGTCTCGGCCACCCGGCCGGCGCTGTGGTGCACCACCTCCACGCCCTTGCAGGCCGCGGTGAGCGACTCCGGGTCGCCGAGGTCGCCGTGCACGATCTCGACCTCGGGCAGCGAGCGCAGATAGCCGAGATCGGCGGTGGGGCGGGCGAGTACGCGCACCTGGTCGCCCGCGGCCAGGGCCTGGTCGACGATGTGGCTGCCGAGGAATCCGGTGCCGCCGGTGACGAGGACTTTCATCGCTGTTCTCCTTCACTGTCGTAGCCGAGGCGGGCGCCGGCCCACTCCGACAGCACCTCGCGGCCGATCTTGGCGTTGTGCCGGATGTCGACCGGGAAGCCGTCGTGCCGCAGGAAGGTGCGGATCGGCGTGGTGATCTCGTGGGACTCGGCCAGTCGCCGCAATTCCCGCTCGATGCGGGGGCCCGCGCCACGATCGACGCCCACGCGCGGCTCGTAGCAGAGCACCGGCACCTGCGCACCGGCCCGGCCGACGCCGACCAGCGCAGTGCGGTGGACATCCGGGTGGGTATTGAAGATCTGTTCGCACTGCACGGTGAACAGGTCCCCGGCGCTGGTGCGTACCCGCTGGGAGATGCGGCCGCAGAACCACAGTCGGTCGTCGGTGTCCCGCCAGGCGAGGTCGCCGATGCGGTGCCAGCGGCGCAGCGTGCCGTCGGGTAGCCGTTCGTCGATCTTGGCGCGCGCATCGGCGGCCGGGTTGTCGTGGTAGCGCTGGCTGACCTGGGGTCCGGCGGCGGCGATCTCACCGATCTCGCCCGGCGCGACCTCCAAATCGTCTGTCCAGAACGGTATTTCGTCATCGGTGATGCGAATGATCCGCACTCGGGTATCACTGTCGGACTCCGGCAGTGCCCGTCCCACGCAGGTTCCGGCCCCGTCCCGGGTCCGCTCCCGCAGCGTTTCGAGTTCCGACCACTCCAGGGTGGTCAGCGGAAGCGCCTCGGTCGCACCGTAGGTGGTGAAGACCCGGGCCCGCGGTCCGAGCGCGTTGCGTACCGCGACCAGCGCCTCCAGGTTCGCGGGCGCACCCATCGAAATGACCGTGGTGAGGCTGGGCAGCTCTATTCCGGTTCGGTCCAGATAGGCGCCGAGGGGGCCCAGCAGGGCGGGCGAGGCGGTCAGATCGGTGATCCGGAAGGCGCGGGCCACCTCGACCAGCAGCGCGGGATCGGCCTGGGACACCTTCACCGGATCCACCGGCCCGAGCACCACGTGCGCGCCCTGCATCAGATCGAACAGCCCGAACAGCGGCACTGTCGCCAGTGAGACGAAACCGTCCGCGCGATCGTGCAGATCGGTGACCACCCGCAGCGAGGCGGCGAAGCCCGCGCGGGTGAACTCCACCCCCTTGGCAGGGCCCGTGCTGCCGGTGGTGAACGCGATCATCAGCAGATCCCCGGGCGCGTGGGCGACCGCGACCGGGTCGCCCGCGCGGCCGCGCTCGGCCAGCTGCGCCAGTGTGTAACCGCCCCAATAGGAGCGAGCGCCCGCCGTGACGTGCACCCGCACCGAGCGGAAGGTGCGACGCGCGGCGATGCGGATCAGGTGGGCCTCCGGAATGCCGATGAACGCCTGTGCGCCGACACTGCGGAAGCAGTGCAGCATGCGATTCACGCCCATGCCCGGGTCCACGACCACCGGTACCGCGCCCACCCGGAACAGCGCGAAGATCACCGCGAACAGATCCGGGTCCGGCCGGACCATCACAATCGTCTTGACGCCCTTGGTGATTCCGATCTCGGTGAAGGCCCGCGCGTAGGCGTCGATCCGCTCGCCGAGGTCGGCGAAGGTCAGCGCGTCGAAGGCGGCGCTGACGCCGACGCCGCCCGCGCCGCCCAGCGGCCGGGTCCGATAGCTGACGGCGGGCAATCCGGCGTACTTCTCGATCTGGCGCGCCAGCAGCAGATCCGGATCGTCGAGTACCGGATTCACGCGGCCCCTTCCACTCGGTAGCTCACGCACCCGGCCATCGGACCCGAACCCGCCGCCAGGAATACCAGTTCGGCGCCCGGCGTCAGCGCGCCCTGCTCCCGAAGTTGATGGTAGGCAATGGCCAGGCCCGAGCTGCCGGCGTCGCGGTCGCCGGTCATCGCCTGGTAGCCGCGGGCGAATCCGAATTCCTCCGCGAGGCCGCTCGCGAGTCCGGGCACCGGGTTATTGGTGACCAGAATGCTATTGCCCGTGTCGATTTCGGGCTGATCGGCCAGGTAGCCGCGCAGCGTGTCGGCCGCCGTCGCGGTGATCACCGTGTCGTAGTCCGGCGCGATCTCAACCGTAATCGTCTGCTGCCCAGCGCTTCCCATGGCCTTCAGGTCCAGATACCCGGCGACGCCCGGATTCGAGCCCGCCGCCCGGCCGCTTACCGGGGAAATACGTAGCGGGCCGAAACCCGTCTCCCGATCCACCCCCTTGCTCAGCAGCCAGGCCGAGCCGACGGTCGCGTACCGGAAGTCGTTCGGCCGGTGGGCGATTCCGCCCGGATGCGCATCACTGCCGACGACTAGCACCCGTTGCGCGGTGCCATTGGCCAGCAGCGCGGTCGCGGCGTGTACGGCGTTCAGCACCCCGCATGCGCCATTGCGCAGGTCGAACGAGAAGGTGGAGCGGCCCGATCCCGCCTCGTAGTCCAGGTGCATGCGCAGCCCGAGCTGGATGAGCGCGGAGTTCGCGGGCTCGACCACATTGCCGTCCCGATAGACGCCGACATTGACCAGCACGTCGATATCGCCGGGCTCGATTCCGGCCCGCTCCAGGCATTCCCGGCCCGCGGCCACGGCATGGTCGATGGATCCCGCGGTGGCCGGGGCGGCGCTGATCGCGGATTGTTCGATGACAACAGACATGCTCATCCCACCAGAGAATCGAGAGTGGCCGACATGACGCCGAAGATCATTCCGGAGGCGGTCGGCACCACGCAGATCTTGGAACCCTTCGGTATTTCGCCCCGCGATATGTAGTCGTATATCGCGAGGAAATGCGTGCTGGCACCGGTATTCGCGTATTTGTGCACCGTCGCCAGCCGCTGGGGCATTTCCGCCTCGTGGATCTTGGCGCCGGATTCGGCCAGCTTCTCGGTGAAGGCCACCCCGAGTTGATGGAAGACGATGAAATCGAACTTCTCGTCGGCGAAGGTGGTGCCGCGTTTGACGAGCCGATCGCGATGCAGTTTCGCCCAGGTTTCCCGGCGGGGGGCCGCCTGCATGGTCATATTGTCGGTCAGCATGATCATGTTCTCGGAGGCGTCGCTGGGCTTGGCGATACACAGCGGCGAGAACTCGGCGCAGGTGATCATGTCCACGTAGTGGATGCGGTCGTGTTCGTCCTCGGCACGGTCCACGATCACCGCGACGGCGGCGTCGGCCAGGGTGAGCGCCGGGAACTGCAGATCGCGCGCGTCCTTCGCCTCGGCGAGTGCGCCCTCGGTGACCGGGGAGATGATCTCCGCCGTCACCACCATGCCGGTGCGCACCAGACCGGCGCGAATCATGTTCTCCAGCAGGAAGATCGCGGTCATCGTGCCACCGCAGGCATTGACGACGTCGTAGCCCATGGCATGGTCCGCGCCGATCCGGCGGGCGATCTCGTGGGCGGCGGCGGGCTCGAACACCATGTGGAACCCGTCGTGCACCGTGGTGCCGGCGCTGATGATCACATCGAGGTCGGTGGCCTCGTACCGCGAGCGCGCCAGGCAGTCCTGCGCGGCGCGTGCGCCGAGCGAGAGGCTGTCCTCGTCCGCGGACCGGTCGACCATGCGCCGGGTGCGGATTCCGGTGATCCGCTCGACTTCGAATTGCCCGCCGCTCGACATTCGGGCCAGTACTTCGTCGGTGGTGTATTCGCGCTGGGGGAGAGCGGCTCCCAGCGCACCGAGGCGCGCGGCACTCACAATCGTGACTCCCGATCGTAATGGGATGGATGGAACCGGCGAGTGGGCCGTCCATGTGAATCGAACGAGGCGAACAGTGGCTCGGTTCGGATTCCACGGACGCTAGAGACGGGCGCCATACGGTGTCAAGGAAACTCGGTCCCGAGAGCGACAGACATCACCCGGAGGCGTTGTCATATCGAATGCGACTGCTCCCGGAAAACCAATAGCGACAATGGATTTTGGCTCCGGAGACAAAGACGAAGGTCCGGTTGCGACGGCATGGAATTCCTGGTTACGCTGGCCGAGACCGGCACCCTTCCGGCAATCGACAGTCGGGCCATCGCCCGCAATTACCAAGAGTCCGCGCGTCGTCGCGCGATCCGGCCCGCCAGATTTGGAGCACCTTCGCGATGACATCCACCGCCACCGTTACGCCGATCGCGCATCGCGCGGCGCCCATCGCGCCCGGCGCGATCCCGCTGCTCGGCCACTGGCCGCGGTTCGGCCGCCGGCCCTACCGATTCCTGTCCACGCTCTCGTCGGTGGGACCGGTTGTGCGCGTGCGGATTCCCGGCTACGACACCTACGTCGTCACCGATCCCGAGCTGGTCCGCGAGGCGTTCGTGGCGCTGTCGGACCAGGGTCTGATGATCGAACGCGCCGAGGCGCTGCTCGGTGAGGGCGTGACCGTGCTCCAGGGCCAGCGGCATCGGCGCGAACGGCGCATGATCGCACCCGCCTTCGCGAAGTCCCGGATCGCGCGCTACGCGGCGGTCATGACCCGGCTCGGGGCGGAGCGCGCCGCGTCCTGGCGCAACGGTGATTTCCTCGCGGTCAACGAGCAGATGCACGACCTGGCGCTGCGCACCGTGGCCGGATCGCTGTTCACCGGCGAACTCGGTTCCGAGACAGCCGAACACATCCACCGCCTGCTGCCGCCGGTCATGACCCTGCTCTCCCGGCGCGTCACCCGGCCCGCCTGGATCGACCGGCTGCCGCTGCCCGGCAATCGCCGGTTCGACCGCCTGGTGGTGGAGATGAAGGCCGCTACCGGCACCATCATCGCCGCGTACCGCGCCGAACTCGCCGCGGATCCGGACCTCGATCACGGTGATCTGCTCGACACGCTGCTCAAGGCCCGCGACGAATCCGGGGGTGCGCTCACCGACTCCCAGGTGCACGACGAGCTGATCAACTTCCTGGTCGGCGGCACCGAGGCCATCGGGGCGACGCTGGCCTGGGTGTTCCACGAGCTCGGGCAGAATCCCGAGGTGGAGGCCGCGCTGCACGCCGAGGTGGACGCCGTATTGGGCAGGCAGGGGGACCCGCGGGCCGCGGAGTTCGGCGACCTGGCCGAGCTCGAGATCACCAAGCGCATTGTGCTCGAGACGCTGCGCAAGTATTCGCCGTGGCTGACGGTCCGGCACGTGCCCACCCCGTACACCCTCGGAGATATCGAAATCCCGGGTGGCAGTATGCTTTTCGTCTGTCCGGTGGCAGTGCACCGAGATCCCGTCGTGCATCCTGATCCGCAGCGTTTCGATCCGGACCGGTGGCTGCCCGAGCGGATGGCGGGCATGTCCAAGGGCGCGCACATCCCATTCGGCATGGGCGCTCGGCAGTGCCCCGGAAACGTGTTCGCGCTCACCGAGATCGCCCTGCAGGTCGCGACCATCTGCGCCCGCTGGCGGCTGCGGCCGGTGCCGGGTATTCCGGTGCGGGAGACCGTGATCGGCGCGCTGGTGCATCCGGAGAAGCTGCTCATGCGGGCGGAGGCGCGCTGACCGTGGTGCGATTCGTAGTGCGCAGGCATCGTGCGGTGCTGGTCGTCGCCGGGGTGCTGGCGGTGCTCGCCGGGCTGGCGAGCACCACGCTGTTCGGCAAGCTGCAGGGTGGCGGTTACTTCGACCCGAGTGCGGAATCCAGCAGGGCCGCCGATGCGCTGCGGGACCGCTTCGGGCAGGGCGCGCCGAACCTGGTGTTGCTCGTGGACGCCGGCCGGACCATCGATGATGCCGAATCCACGCGTGCCGCAACGGAGCTTGTGCGGCATCTGCAGGCCGAGTCCGATGTCTCCGGGGTGATGTCGTACTGGACCTCGGGGCACCTGCCCGCGCTGCGCGACAAGACCGGCCGTCAGGGCCTCGTCGTCGCGACGATCATGGGCGATGAGATGCGGATCGACCACCGGATCGCCGATCTGGCACCGGAATTCGGCGGTACGCACGACGGGATCGAGGTCCGGGTCGGCGGGTACGCCATGATGATGCACGAAACCGTGCAGCAGGGGCAGAAGGACGTGGCCGCCGGTGAGGCCGTGGCGTTTCCGCTGACTCTGATCGCGCTGCTCGTGGTCTTCGGGACCGTGGTGGGCGCGGCGCTACCGCTGATCACCGGAACCGTCACCACCATGCTCACCATGGGTGTGCTCTGGCTGCTGGCCGAGTTCACCGAATTGTCCTCCACCGCAACCAATGTGGCCTCACTGCTCGGGCTGGGCCTGGCGATCGACTACAGCCTGCTGATCGTCAACCGGTATCGCGAGGAGCTCGCCACGGCCGCCGATCCGCGCGCGGCGCTGGTCGCGACCATGGGGTCCGCGGGGCGGACCGTGGCCTTCTCCGCGCTGACCGTGGCCGTCGCGCTGTCGTCCATGCTGATCTTCCCGCTGCTGGCGGTGCGGTCGATCGGGTATGCCGGGATCGCCGTGGCGCTCACCGCCGCCGTGGTCTCGCTGACGGTCTTGCCGGCGATTCTGCTGGTGGCGGGCGACCGCATCGACAGGTTCCGGATCGGCCGGAAACGGAGGTCCGGCAGTGACTCCCGCGCGCTGGACCAGGGCTTCTGGCATCGGCTCGCGACCATGGTCATGCGGCGGCCGATTCCGGTGGCCACCGTCACGGTGGCGTTGCTGCTCGCCCTGGGGCTGCCGTTCCTGCGCTTCCACCCCGGTTTTCCCGACTATCGGTCCATGCCGGCGGGGTCGTTCGCGCGGCAGGTGGCCGAGACGGTACAGCGCGAGTTCGATGCGGCCGAACTCAGCGGACTGCTCGTGGTGCTGCCGGACAGCAAGACCGGGGTCGCCGAGTACGCCGTGGCGCTGTCGTCGCTCGACGATGTCGCACACGTGGATACCGCGACGGGCAGCTACGTCAGGGGCGCGCTCGCGATACCCGCCACCACCGCCCATCACCGGTTCGAAACCGAAGATGCCGCTTACCTTTCCGTGGTGCCCACCACCACGGACCCGCGGACGGTGGACGCCGTCATCCGCGCCGTCCGCGCCACCCCCGCACCGTCGCGGGCGCTGGTCGGCGGGGTGGACGCGGCCAATATGGACGCCATCCACGCCCTGACCGCGCGAGCGCCCTTCGCGCTCGGCTTTGTGGTCATCGCCATGGCGCTGCTGCTGTTCCTGCTGACGGGCAGCGTGCTGGTGCCGGTGCTGGCCCTGATCCTGAGCGTGCTGAGCCTGACCGCCACCTTCGGCGCACTGGTGTGGATCTTCCAAGAGGGCAGGCTGTCCGGGCTGCTCGGGTTCACCCCCACGGGCGACCTGTCGGCGGTGGTGCCGGTCATGCTGTTCGCCGTCGCCTTCGGGCTGGCCATGGACTATCAGGTCTTCCTGCTGGCCCGCATCCGTGAGGAGTACGAGAACACCGGGGATGCAACGGCTTCGGTCGCGATCGGGCTGGAGCGGATCGGCCGCATCGTCACCGCGGCCGCGGTCCTCATCTCCATCGTGTTCCTGGGCTTCCTCGCCTCCGACATCACCTTCATGAAGGCATTCGGCATCGGGCTGCCGCTGGCGGTGCTGGCCGACGCCACCGTGGTGCGCGGATTCCTGCTCCCCGCGACGCTGCGCCTGGGCGGACGCTGGACCTGGTGGGCTCCGCGACCACTGCGCCGCTTGCACACCCGATTCGGACTCCGTGAGAGCGGCGCCGCGCCCGCCGAAGTCGCGACCGTCTCCGCCTGACGATTCGCCGCCCATCACTACTTTTCATTCACGAACCGAGGTGCCCGCATGTCCGAGTCCTCCTCCGGCCCCGACCGTTACGACGTTGCCATCATCGGCACCGGATTCAGCGGTCTGGCTGTGGCGATCAATCTCCGCCGCCTCGGCATGGACGACTTCGTCATGCTCGAGCGGGCCGATGCCATCGGCGGCGCCTGGCGGGACAATGTCTATCCCGGATGCGCGGTCGATGTGCCCTCGGTGCTGTATTCGTATTCGTTCGCACCGAATACGGAGTGGACGCGCCTCTACGCGCCCCAGCCCGAGCTGCGCGCATACACCGAGTCGGTGGTGGATCGCTTCGACCTGCGACGGCACGTGCAGCTGAACAGCGAAGTGGCCGATGCGGATTTCGACGAAGCCGCCGCGGAATGGGTGATCCGGCTGAGCGACGGCCGGACGGTGCGGGCGCGTGCTGTCGTCATGGGGTACTTCTCACTGCACACCGCCGCCATTCCCGACATCCCGGGCCGCACCGAATTCACCGGCCCGCAAATGCATTCGAGCGCCTGGGATCGGGACTTCGAGCCGGCCGGCAAGCGTATCGCCGTGGTCGGTGCGGGCGCGAGCGCCGTGCAGATCGTGCCCGCCCTGGCGCGCACGGCCGGAGGGGTGGTGTCGTTCCAGCGCACCGCCGCCTGGGTGCTGCCCCGCGGCGATCGCCCCATCCCGCCGGCGGTCCGCACCCTGTTCCGCCACATCCCACCGCTGCGACTCGCCGCCCGCGGCTTCGTCTTCGCCGTTCTGGAGGCGCTGCACTTCGCCGAGTTCCACCCCCGCCTGGTGCGACTCTACGAGCGAATCTGCCTGGCCGCCTTGCGGCATCAGGTGCCCGATCCCGAAGTTCGCCGAAAGCTGGTCCCCGACTACCGCTTCGGCTGCAAGCGCCCGATGGTGTCCGACGAGTACTACGCCGCCTTCGCCCGGCCCACCGTCGACCTCGTCACCGAAAAGATCATCGAGATCACCCCCACCGGCCTGCGCACCGCCGACGGCGCCCACCACGACGTCGACGCCATCGTGTGGGCCACCGGCTTCCACGTCCAGGACTCCATCGCCCGCTTCCCCGACTTCCGCACCGAAACCACGTCCACTCGAAAGAAATTCGCCGAGGACGGCTTCACGGCCTATCGCGGCATAGCCTTCGCGGGCCTCCCCAACCTCTTCGCCGTCACCGGCCCCAACACCGCCCTGCCCCACACCTCCCAATTCCTGGCCATCGAACCCACCGCCCGCCTCATAGCGCGCACCATCGCCCACATGCACACCCACGCCGTCCCCCGCTACACCCCTGCGCCATCCGCCGAACGCGCCTGGGTATCGCGAGCCCGCACTCTCCTCGGCACCCGAATCTGGTCCACCGGCGGTTGCACCAGCTACTTCGTAGACCCCGAGGGCACCAACACCCTCACCTACCCGGGCGGCACCTGGACCCTCCGCCGCGACCGCCGCCACCTCCGCCTCGCGGACTGGCAGCGCGGGTTCCGACCAACGGAGACCGGCCGCGGCCGGACGGGTAGCGCAGGGGACCTCCGGCGAAGCTGTTGACATACGCTGCCGGACTGCAATGGGACCGGCCGCTTTTGCAGGTAGCAGGAATATCGGTCCGAGGGAGAGAATAGAAGCTCGATGTTATGTGCACCATCAATATTGGGGGTATGTCCCTGACATACGCCGTGTCCGTTCAGCGGGGTGCCCGAAGCGGGCAGTGCCGTTGTGAATGAACTCTTTGCGCCCTTTTGTTGGAAATACGGGCAGCCTCCTGATATCGCTGCCTCGATATCCGATTCGTGACCAGGGGACTCGATGAAACCCACGGTAACGACCAGCCCGGAATCTGTGGGGCGAGCCGACCCCGGGCCGCCGCCACGTACCGGAGTGTCCACGACCGATACCACTGCTTCGGTCACCGAAACGCCGAGCCGGGCTGGGCCACATCGCTGGGGCTTCGGCATCGACGTGGGCGGTAGCGGCGTGAAGGGCGGCGTCGTCGATCTCGGCACCGGGCGGCTGATCGGCGACCGCTTCAAACTCCCGACCCCGCGGCCGGCTACTCCGGAGGCTCTCGCCGATACGATCCGCGAGGTGGTGAAGCACTTCCAGTGGGACGCGCCGCTTGGTGTCACCTATCCGGGTGTGGTCAGTGGCGGAGTAGCCCGTACCGCCGCGCACCTCGACAAGTCTTGGATCGGAATGAACGCCCAAGAGGTGATCAGCGCCGAACTCGGCGGACAGCCGGTGACCTTGCTCAATGACGCCGACGCGGCGGGATTGGCCGAAGTCCAGTTCGGCGCCGCCAAGGACAATGACGGCGTCATCGTGCTGCTGACATTCGGCACCGGCATCGGTTCGGCGGTGATCCATGACGGGGTGTTGTTGCCCAACACTGAATTCGGTCACATCGAGGTCGGCGGAATGGAGGCCGAGCATCGGGGCGCCACGTCGGTCAAGGAAAGACACGCCTGGAGCTACAAGCGGTGGGCCTCAGAGGTGACGAAGGTGCTGGTCGCCATCGAAAACGCGATCGCGCCCGACCTGTTCATCGCTGGTGGCGGGGTCAGCCGCAAGGGCGACAAATGGATTCCGTTGCTGAAGAACCGCACGCCGGTGGTGGCCGCCGCGTTGCAGAACACTGCGGGGATCGTCGGGGCAGCCGTGGCTGCGCATGCCGATCCAACGCACGCAACCAGCCCGCTCGGCGGCAGCTGTCGTCGTCGCTGGGTTTGATCAGCGGGGCCCGGCCGTGGTGGCCGGCTCGTGAGGTACGGCGTCGTGAGGATGCTCAGCACGGCGACCCGGTTCTCGGCCCGGGATTCATCGATGAGTTCGGTGATGGTTGCGCAGACGCGACGGGAAACGGCGGATCGAGAGTTCGGGTGACCGCGGCGCTCCGCTATTGGGTGCCCCGCCATTTTGATGTGGTTGGCGTGCGTATCCGTCATGTGCGCAGCTCAGGTACCGAGGGAACTCCCTTCATGAAGCCCCGCGTATGGCGGCGACCTCGGCGATGACGTCGACGACCGCCGCGAGCAGGTGGTCAGGGATCATGAGGATTGTGCGCTGGGAAAACCTATCGCTCGATGACGATGACGTTCTCTGCCTGCGGCCCCTTCGGCCCCTGGACAACGTTGTACTCGACTCGGTTGTTCTCCTCGAGCGACTTGTAACCGCTGGACTGGATTGCGCTGAAGTGCACGAAGACGTCCGGTCCGCCGTCATCCTGGTTGATGAACCCGAATCCCTTGTCGGCGTTGAACCACTTCACTGTGCCTGTTGCCATGAGCGCAAGTCCCTTTCATGTCAGTCGAGTGGAGAGCTCGAGCCTACCGGCCGACTTGTTTCCGAATTGCCTGGACACGGCGGAATACAAAGGCCCTCACCGACGCGGCGGAAATCCATCGGCATGCAGCCGCTCGGCACCGGCATCAGGGCCGGCGACTGCCTGCCCGAGCTACGCTGCAGCCACGCTGTACCGGCCGGTGGCCGGTACACTGGCCAGTGGCTTCGGTGATTGCCGAGGGCGTCCAAGGCTTCTGCGGATCTCATATCGCGGTGCCGCCCTGATCCCGCGAAAGGGTGAATGTGGCAACCTCCGCCGACGAAACGACCGACCAACCTTCATCGGATGTCGATACGACTCCGGTAAACATCGAAACCGATGCGCCGCAAGAGGATTCAACCTTCGAGGTCGAAGTCGACCCAGTGGTGCGAGGTGGCGCCGGGGATGATTCTGAATGGGATGACGGCGAGTCCCCGGCACTGCGACGGGCGCGCAAGGAAGCCGCGCTCATGGCCGGTGGGGATTCGACGCGCGCGTACCTGAAGCAGATCGGCCGTGTTCCCCTGCTGTCTGCGGAAGAAGAGGTGGATCTGGCGATCCGGATCGAGGTTGGACTGTATGCGGCGGAGAAGCTGCACGAGGAGCTCGAATCGGGGTCCGGTATCACCGCCGCGCGTCGCCGCGACCTGACCTGGGTCGTGCAGGACGGCGTCAAGGCCAGGAACCACTTGCTCGAGGCGAATCTGCGGCTGGTGGTATCGATCGCCAAGAGGTACACCGGGCGCGGTATGGCCTTTCTCGACCTGATCCAGGAAGGCAATCTGGGCCTCGTTCGTGCGGTCGAAAAGTTCGATTACCGCAAGGGATTCAAATTCTCGACCTATGCCACGTGGTGGATTCGTCAGGCGATCAGTCGCGCCATGGCCGACCAGTCTCGCACCATTCGCGTCCCGGTGCACATTGTGGAGATCATCAACAAGCTCGGACGCGTCCAGCGTGAGCTGCTGCAGCAATTGGGCCGCGAGGCCACGCCCGAAGAGCTCGCGGAGGAACTGGACATCACACCCCAGAAGGTCCTGGAGATCCGGCAGTACGCGCGTGAACCGATCTCACTGGATCAGACGATCGGCGACGAGGGTGACAGCCAGCTCGGCGACTTCATCCAGGACACCGATGCGGTCGTCGCGATCGACGCCGTGTCGTTCACCCTGCTGCAGCGCCAATTGCAGTCGGTGCTCGACACGCTCCACCCGCGAGAAGCAGGCGTGATGCGCCTGCGCTACGGCCTGAATGATGGGCAGCCCCGGACCCTCGACGACATCGGGAAGGTCTACGGCGTCACGCGTGAACGAATCCGCCAGATCGAATCGAAGACCATGTCGAAGCTGCGCCATCCGTCACGCTCACAGGCCCTGCAGGACTACCTCGACTGACCGGTCGGCCTCTGTTGTTCCCCAGCTGTCCGGCCCTGGCCATACCGAACTTCCCGGGGCCCGAACGGCTCTCGACGCAACAGCGTCTGATCGGAGCGGTTGGTGTGTAGCGTCAATGAGAAAGGCCCCTCCCGTTCAGCGGTTTCGCTGTTGGAAGGGGCCTTTCGTGGTGCGCCATCAGGGACTCGAACCCCGAACCCGCTGATTAAGAGTCAGCTGCTCTGCCAATTGAGCTAATGGCGCGTGTTACTCCCAGGGGGCTTGGGCTTTCGCTTGGGCCGCTCTGCGGTGCGAGAAGAACATTAACAGGGTGGAGTGCGGAAAGTGAAATCGGGTGTCTGAGCTGCGGGTTTGTGGAGGGTTGGGGAGTTGTTAACGCGGCGGGGGTGATCACGGATGTTTCGGACGAAGCCCCTGTGGGCCGGACGCTTGGTTGGAAGCCGGGGTGGTTGTGACTGCCAGGGCGGGGGTCTCGGTCGGATAGGGGTGGTGATCGAACAGGCGTGGTCGGGGCCGGGAGTTGTGCGGTGGCCGGTTGTGCACCGAGATGTGAAGCGGGGTTGCGATGAGTGAAGGTCGGGGGCGGCGTCGGCTGCTGGGTGCCGGGGTGATGGTGTCCGTGCTGGCGTTGGCGCTGGTCGGGTGCTCGTCGGGGGGTAAGGGTCAATCCTCGACGGTGGCAATCGATTCCAATCCCATCGGCGAGCTCATGAAGCCGAAGCTGATCTCACCGGTGAAGGACGGCGACAAAGGGGTGTCGCCCGGGGAGCTGACGTTGCAGGTGGAGGATGGCCGGCTCACGACCGTGGCGCTGACCAATCCGGACGGCCGGCCGGTCCCGGGTGAGCTGGCGGCGGACGGCCGTTCGTGGCGGCTGACCGAGCAGTTGGGGTTCGGGCGCACCTACAGGTTGAGCGTCGATGCGATCGGCCTTGGCGGCGCGACCAATTCGACGATGAGTTTCACCACTATCTCGCCCAATAACCGCACCCACCCGTACCTGTTGCCGGCGGAGAACGACGTGGTCGGTATCGGCCAGCCGGTGGCCGTGCAGTTCGACGAGAACATTCCGGATCGCCGGGCCGCCCAGGCGGCGATCAAGATCACTACCACGCCCGCGGTGGAGGGCGCTTTCTACTGGGTCAACAATCGCGAGGTGCGCTGGCGGCCGCAGAACTTCTGGGCCCCGGGCACCAAGGTCGACATCGCGGTGAACGCCTACGGCCGGGAGCTCGGCAACGGCCTGGTCGGCGACAGTGACATCCATTCCAGCTTCACCGTCGGCGACGCCACCGTCTTCACCGCCGACGACGACACCAAGATGGTGACCGTCGAGCGCAACGGCGAGGTGATCAAGACCATGCCGACCTCGATGGGCAAGAACTCCACACCCACCGACAACGGCGTCTACATCGTCGGCGACAAGTTCGACAAGATCATCATGGATTCCTCCACCTACGGCGTCCCGGTGAACTCGCCGGCCGGCTATCGCACCCCGATCGACTGGGCGACGCGGATCTCCTACTCCGGCATCTTCTTCCACTCGGCCCCGTGGTCGGTGGGCGCACAGGGCTCGGTCAACACCAGCCACGGCTGCCTGAATCTGAGCCCGGCCGACGCCAAGTGGGTGTACGACAACGTCAAGCGCGGCGACATCACCATCGTCAAGAACACCGTCGGCGGCACGCTGTCGGGTCTCGACGGGTTGGGTGATTGGAACATTCCGTGGGAGCAGTGGAAGGCCGGCAACGCCGACGACAACCGCTGATCCCCGACGCCCGCCGCTGATCCCGGACACGGCGAAGGGGCATCAGCGTGTTCGCCGATGCCCCTTCGGACGCGCTCGATCTCGGGGGTGGCGGGTCAGCCGATGGTCCCCGGCCCGATGCCGCCGCCACCATTGAGGTTGCCGCAGCCCAGTCCCGCGTAGCCCGCGAGCGCCGCGGCGCTGCCGGCGACGGTACAGCCGTTCTTCGACGAACCCGTGGTCGCCGAACCGCTCGCACCGCCGAGCTTGATGGCGGAGGACCCGAAATTGACATCCGACTCCATCGGGTTGCTGTCCGCGGTCGGGTCGGTCGTCGTGCCCGGAGTGGTGGTGGTGCCCGGCGTGGTGGTGCCCGGGGTGGTCGTCGTGGTGCCGGGCGTGGTCGTGGTCTGCGAGGCGTCGGTGAGAACGATCTCCGCGGACGCGGCGGGCGCGGCGGGCAGAATGGCCGCAACGGCTAGCAGAGTGGTTACGGCATAGCGGTTCACGTGCGAAGTCCTTCGGATCGAGCATGGATCGGGGCCTCGACTCCCCGGTGTCCAGAGCAGTGTACGGAGATCGCGTGACCCGCGCCGCAAAGTGCGACACACTGGTGTTTCTGTCACACTCCGAGACGCGCTGGGTCAGTCGCCCAGAAGCGCCACAGCCCGCACCGGAGCGCCGTCCGCACCGGGCAGATTGAGCGGGAACATCGACACCTCGACCCGCTGCCCGGACTGCTGCGCCGCGAGCACCTCGCTCAATCCGGTCAGATTCTCGGCGATGACCGCGTTCGCCCCACACAGAATCCGGTGCACCGGGATCTCCTCGGTGGGCGTCGGGTCGACACTGAGCGCGTCGATCCCGACCGTCCGCACGCCCGCCGCGATCAGATACTCGGCCGCCGCTACGGTCAGATGCGGATGGTTCACATACGCGTGGGTGCCCCAGTGTCGCGACCAGCCGGTGGCGATCAGCACGATCTGCCCCGCCGCCACCCGGTCCACGAAGTACTCGCGCCCGATCGCCCCGCCCGCCCCGGCCGCCCGCGCGTCGATGACCAGGCCCGGACCGGTGAACCGGTCCAGCGGCAGCTCGTCCAGCGTCGGCAGCGAGTCGTCGATATGTCGCGGCGCGTCCACATGCGTGCCCGTCTGCGATCCGAGATCCAGGTGCAGCACGTTCACCCCGTCGGCGGTCACGGTGAGCGCGGGCCGGATGGTGACCTCCGGATCGCCGGGATACACCTGCATACCGGACCGAATCGGTACCGAAAGATCGATGATGCGCACTTTCCGCCTGCCTCCCTGTGGATTTCACGCGATGATGACAGTCAGCAAGATCGAATACAGTCGCCGATGAGGAATTCGAGAATCGCTATGTCTGCCATACATATTGCCGTGTTGAACCGCAGTACCGTACTGACCGACGCGCAGGTTTCTGCCGTGGTCCCGGCATTGCAGACGCAGGTGCACCGGGATTGGGCCCCGGCGTGGGGGAGTGACGCCGACCTGAGTTTCGTGGCGACCGGCGCGCAGCCTCCGGCCGGCGCCTGGTGGCTGGTGGTCTCCGACGACTCCGATCAGGCCGGGGCGCTCGGCTATCACGACCTCACCAATGAGGGTCTGCCGATGGGAAAGGTGTTCGCGCGCAGCGACATCGATGCCGGCCTGCAGTGGACGGTCACGGCCAGCCACGAGCTGCTGGAGATGCTCGGTGACCCCGATATCAACCTGGCCGCCTACGCGTTCTCCAGCGCCACTGCCGGACGCATCTACGCCTACGAGGTCGCCGACGCCTGTGAGGCGGACCAGTACGGGTACGCGATCAATGGAATCCAGGTGTCGGACTTCGTGTTTCCCGCCTGGTTCGAGAACTTCCGCAAGGCGGGCAGCACCCGGTTCGACTACGGCAACCACATCACCGCGCCGTTCCAGCTGCTGCCCGGCGGATACATCGGTGTGTTCGACATCAATGGCGGCAGTGGCTGGCACCAGCTGACCGCGGAGAGCAAGCCCGCGCAGTACACCAAGCGGCCCCGGGTCGGCAGCCGCCGCGAGCGCCGCCGCACGCCCCGCGACCAGTGGCTGCTCAGCGAAGTGCGATGAGATCCGGCAGTTTCCGGAGGTCCGGCCGCGTCAGGGAGCTGTCGCGGCCGGTCAGCGAGCCCGGGCGTCGAGCAGCCAGCAGGCGGCGGTGAAGCGGGCCTCGTCGCCGTGCACGAAGGGTTCGAAGGCCGCCCGCACGGTCTCGATGACCCGCTGCCGGGTGGCTTCGTCCACCTCGAGCAGCGCCAGGCCGACCGGTCCCAGCCGCGAGAGGTAACCGACGAGCGCAGGTTCGGGCATGACACAGTCGACATCGAGCGGGCGGATGTCGATATCGGCCCAGCCGCTCGCCGCCAGCATCCCGGCCACGTGATCGTGGTCGGCGAGGGCGAATTGGCCTGGTGAACCGGGGATTCGGGGTTCGAGATTCGACAGCAGCGGCGCCGCGGCGCGTTCGGCCGCGGTGAAGAACGGATTCGCCTCCGGATCGCGCCAGACGATGCACCCGAGCCGGCCGCCGGGCCGGGTGGCTCGGCGCAGGTTGGTGAAGGCGGCGACCGGGTCGGCGAAGAACATCACCCCGAACCGGGAGGTGATGAGGTCGTAGGCGGCGGCCTCGAAGGGCTGGGTCTGGGCGTCGGCGCGAATGAAGTCGACGGGCAGGCCTGCTCGCTCGGCGTTGGCGCGGGCGGCTGCGATCATCGGTTCGGCGATGTCGACGCCGGTGCAGTGCGCGCCGGTTTCCCGCGCGAGGGCGAGGGTGGTGCCGCCGGTGCCGCAGCCGACGTCGAGGACGTCCCGGGCTCCGGTGTCGCGCGCCAGTGTCACCAGGATGTCCTGGAGCGGTTGCATCACCTGGGCGATGAGGTCCTGGGCGTCGACCCAGGCATTGCCGGAAGCGCCGTTCCAGCGTGCGGATTGGTCATTGTCGAGCGGTGTCGTCATGGTCGCTGTCCTTCGTCGGTGGACGGGCCGGAGAGCTACACTGTCCCAATTCAAGTCGGCTGGAGGTCAAGCTCCGAGGTGATCCCGTGAGCAGTCTGGATATCGCCGAGGTCGTTCGCCGATCGGGCGTCCCGGCCTCGACACTGCGCTACTACGAAGAGCGGGGCCTGATCGCCTCGAGCGGCCGGCGTGGGCTCCGCCGTCAGTTCGACGAATCCGTGCTGGAACAGCTGGCCCTGATCGCGCTGGGCCGCACCGCCGGTTTCTCCCTCGACGACATTGTCGTCGCCTTCGGTCCCCAGGGCGACCTGCGCGTGGACCGTGCCGTGCTCCTCGGCAAGGCGGACGAATTGGACCGCACCATCACGCAATTGACCGCCGTGCGCGACGGCCTGCGGCACGCCGCCGCCTGCCCGGCCCCGAGTCACGCGGAATGCCCGACCTTCCGGCACCTGCTGCGCGAGGTCATGGCGGGCCGGATCGCCGCCATCGACGCGCTGACTCCGTGACAACCGCTGTGCCGCACCGCATCTGAGCGATCCCACGGCACGCGGGCGTCACTCCGTCTGGTAGCCCGGATGCACGCCCGGGGCCAGTCCATGGTCGGCGGCCAGGCGAACCAGCAGCCCGGACAGGCCTACACCACCGCGCATGCCGGGCTCATCGATGTCGGCCCGTTGCTACTGGTGTTGTCCGCCGCGCTGGCCATTGCCGCCGGGCTGATCCAGCCGGTACTGCGCGGTCCGTCCATCGCCACCATCGGCGGTGCGCTCGCCGCCGGCGGGCTCACCTTCAGCGCCCTGTTCTCCTGGGCCGGCGGGCGGCTGAACGATGCCTCCGCACCGGAACTGGCCCGCGCCATCGCCGCTCAATGTTTCCGGGGGCCGGTAACTTTCGGCGGGCATGTCCCGTCATATGGGTATGAGCACCGAAGACCGGCCGGACGACGCGTTCATCGGAGCCTGGCGGCGGCATCGCGCGTACGTGGTGGATCTGGCCTTCCGGCTACTGGGCGATATCGGCGCGGCCGAGGACGCCGCGCAGGAGGCGTTCACCCGGCTGGCCCGCATGCGACCCGGTGAGGTGAGCGACGAGCGCGCCTGGCTGACCGTCGTCACCAGCCGCCTGTGTCTCGACGAATTGCGCAGTGCGCGAGCGCGTCGCGAGCAGGCCGGGGATCCGGGGCAGCTGGAGGCCGAGACACCGGTCGCACATGCTGTGCCTCTCGACCCGGTCGACCGCATCACCCTCGACGAGGAGGTGCAGCTGGCGCTGTACCGCATGCTGCAACGCCTCGCACCCGCCGAGCGGGTGGTGTTGATCCTGCACGATGTGTTCGCGGTGCCGTTCGAGCTGGTCGCCGACACCGTCGGGCGTCCCGTCGGCACCTGCCGGCAGCTCGCGCGCCGGGCACGGATCAAGATGTCGGAGGCGCGGCGGCCCGACGGCCCGGTGGCCCCGGCCGAGCACCGCGCGGTGACCGAGCGGTTCATCGCCGCCTGTGCCGGTGGGGATCTGGACGAATTGCTGGCGGTACTGGATCCGGAGGTCTGGGGCATCGCGTCGTTCCGGCCGGACTCGCCGATCGTGGCGCGGCCGAGCCGCGGGCCGGAGACGGTGGCCGCCAATATGATCGCGTTCTGGGGGCCCGGGGTCACGCTGGTCACGCATTCGGCGTTCGGGCGGCCCGCCCTGCTGGCCTATCGGGACCGGGAGCTGTTCGGCGTGCTCGTGCTGACGATTGCGGGCGATCGGATCGTGAGCATCGAGGCGACGGTGGATGTGTGAGGTAACTTTCCGGGCGGGCGTCCCGTCTTGAATTCATGACTCACAACAGGTTTCGTGCACGACACGAAAAACTCGCGGTAGCGGCGCTGTTCGGGATGATGCTGACCTGGAGCGCGCCGGCCGCGCACGCCGATCGGGCGGCCGATGCGGACCGGTACCTCGGCGTCTGGAACTACGTCCAGCCCAACCGCGCGGATGCCACCGATATCGCCTCGGTCGGGCAGTTCGGCCTCGAGCTGCTGACATTTCCGCAGGTCGGGACGGTGGAGTTCGCGAGGAGTGCGGATGGGGACATCACCGGCCACACCGATCAGGGCTGCACATGGCACTTCCGGGTGAACGGCGACGCCCTGGATCTGACCAGCACCGACCAGTACTGCTTCAACTCGGTGATCGGCTCGGGCTACAACATCTACTACTGGCACGTCACCGTGCGCGACGGGCGTGAGCAGGAGGTGATCCGCGCCAACAGCTATCTCCCGTACGGCACTTTCGATTTCGAACTCGCCAACGGCAGGCGGACCAGAGCCGACGCCGCCGATCCGGGAGACGCGGCACGGTTGTTCACCGGCTCCTGGGCGTACGACCCCGTGAATCTCGCCTACCTGAACAACCTCACCTCCCCGGGATATCAGCCGAAAACAGGTGTGGTGCAGATCGATTCGAGTGCCGGACCGCTGACCGCCCACACCGGCGACGGCTGCTCGTGGACCCTGGACGCCCACGGCAACACCGCCGAACTCGCACCCGCCGGCCAGACCTGCCGAACCCCCGGCGGCACCGTCACCATGTCGTTCTGGTCGATGGCCAGCGATGGCACACACCTGATCTCCATCATGAACAGCACCGACCCGCACGGCGATTCGTCCTTCCTCGCCAGCGGCAGCTCGACCCGGCAGCCCTGACCCGCGGCGGCTGCCGGGCCCGCGGGGCTAGCGGACGGCCCCGACGGCCGCCTTGGTGACGGCTGCGACCAGCGAACTGTCCGGAGTGGCGGTCTGCTCCGGTTTGTCGGTCAGGACGGCGATGACCAGCGGTGCGGAACTGCCTGCGGGCCAGGTGACGGCGACGTCGTTGGCTGCTCCGTAGCCGTCGCTGGTGCCGGTCTTGTCGGCGGTCTTCCAGTCGGCGGGGACTCCGGCCCGGATGCGTTCCTTGCCGGTGGTGGTGGCCAGCAGCCAGTCGGTGAGCTGGGCACGCTCGGGTGCCGCGAGCGCGTCACCCAGCACCAGGGCGCGATAGTCGGCGGCCAGGGCGGCAGGGGTGCTGGTATCGCGTTGGTCGCCTGGGATATTGGAGTTCAGGTCCGGTTCCCACCGATCCATGTGGGTGACCTGATCGCCGATCGACCGCAGGAAGGTATTGAGACCCTCCGGGCCGCCGATCAGCTTCAGCACCTGGTTGCCCGCCGTATTGTCGCTGATCGTGATGGCCGCGTGGCAGAGCTCGCGCACCGTCATGCCGGAGTCGACCCGGGTCTTGCTGATGGCGCTGCCGCCGATCACGTCGTCGGCGGTGAAATGGATGACCTGGTCCAGGAATCCGCTGGCGAGTGGGTGCGCGTGCAAGAGCGCGCCGCAGGCCAGACCCTTGAACGTCGAGTCGAAGCCGAAGCGCTCGTCCTGGCGATGGCCGAAGGATTTCCCGGTGCCGGTGTCGGTGACGAATACACCCGCGCGGGCGCCGTGGTCGCGCTCGAGCGTCTCGATCGCCGTGTCGGTGCTGGTGATCGAGGTGGAATTGCTCGGGGCGGATCCGCTTTTCGTCGCCGACGTGCAGCCGGCGGCGAGCGGCGCCAGCAAGAGGAGCGAAATCAGCGCATGGTATTTCAGGGTCGACAAAACAAGCCTCTCAATCTGTTTCGAGTGCTGAAGGTGTATTCGGCTCGCGCCGTACGGAATTGGTGTCGTGGGGAAACGGAATCGGTGTCGGGGGAGTCAGTGCGGGGCGCGCAGCATGCGGCCGGCGGCCTGCACGGCGGGCTCGGAGCTGCCCGCGTCACTGATGAAGACGGCGAACGCGAGATCCCCGTCGATGCCGACGAACCAGCCGTGCGCGTGCTTGTCGTCGATGTACTCGGCGGTGCCGGTCTTGCCGAGCAGACCGGGAATATCACGCAGTTCCGTGGCGGTGCCGCCCGTAATCGTTTCCCGCATCATGGATTTCACCTGATCGGCAATCCCCGGCGGCAGCGCGGGCGGCTGCCTGTCGGGCTTGCCGGGCTGGCCCTGGACTACCGTCGGCGGTTGGACCGTGCCCTGCGCCAGCGCGCCGGCCAGCAGCGCCATGCCGAACGGCGAGGCGGTCACCTTGCCCTGCCCGATGCCCTCCTCCACCCGCAGTGCGGGCGTGTCGGCGGTGGGCACCTTGCCGGTGACGGTGGTCAGTCCGGGCGTCACATAGTCGATGCCGAGCCCGAGCTGGGCGGCGGCATTGGTCAGCCCGTCCGGTGCGAGCTGGACCGCCAGCCGGCCCATGGTGGTGTTGCAGGACTTGGCGAAGGCGGTGTGCAGCGGCACCTGGCCGAGGTCGAAGTTGTTGTCATTGGGGATCTCCCGGCCCTCGATGTTCTCCTTGCCGGGGCAGGCGACCATGGAGTCGGGAGTGACCTGGCCGGCCTGCAGCGCGGCCGAGACGGTGACCGTCTTGAAGGTCGAGCCCGGCGGGTACAGCCCGGTCAGCCCGATCGGTCCCTGCGCGTCACCGGCCGCGTTCTGCGCCATGGCCAGCACGTTTCCGGTCGACGGTTGCACCGCGACAATGGCCGCCGGAGTGGTGATCGGAGCCAGCGCGGCCTCGGCGGCCCGCTGCAAACCGATATCGAGGGTGGTGTGAATATCGGTGACCGGCTTGGGATCCGGGCCGCCCACCCGCTGCGTGCCGTCGCTGCCCTGGGCGCGCACGGCCCAGCCGGCGGCGGCGTCGGCCCGCTGCTGCCACAGGTCGGAGAGACCCGAGAAGGTCGGGGAGGACAGGGCCTTGTCGACGGCCAGCAGCCGGGTCTGCTGGGCGGTGGTCACATTCGCGAGGTTCGTGAGGGCGGCTTGGACGGTGGCGTAATCGGATTCGCGCAGGGTGACCGCCGTGATCGGTTTGCCCTGGGCCGCGGCCAGATCCGATTGCAGGCTCGCGGCCGTGACATCCGGTGCGACCGGTTGCAGGGCTGCCGCGACGGCCGCCGGATCGGCTCCGGGCGCGACGTTGACCAGCGTCACCACCTGCTGGGTGAGCAGATCGCCGCCGGCGCTGTCGAGGACCTTGGCGGGGTCGGGGTAGACGAGGCTGTAGGACAGCGGGCCGACATCGAGGCCGGGCGCGACGGTCGCGGGATCCCACCGGATCTTCCAGTCGCCGCTGGACTGCGTGGCCCGGCCCGAGCTGGTGTACGTCCACTCGTTCGTGCCGTCCTTGCCCAGCTTCCAAGTGGCGGCCAGCGTGAAGGTGCCGCCGTCGTCGGTCTTCTCGACCTTGCTCGCCGCGAAATGCACCTGCTTGCCCAGGCTGTCGTAGAGCGGGCCGAGCGCGGCGGAGGCCTTGGCCGGGTCACTGGTGGCGTTGGCGGCCGCCGGTACGTCGTCGCGGTTCAGAGCGTCCGCGAAGCCGTCGACCGTCTTGGACAGTCCGGACGTGGCATCCGATCCGGAGCATGCCGTCGCCGTGACCAGCATGGCCGCGGCGCAGACACCGGTGAGGGCCTTCCTGCTGAACTCTGCCATGACAGCCACCCCAACATGGATCACCGGTGGCTGTCCAAGACCAACACGGATGAGAACCGATATAGCAATCGATATCGTCGCAGCGTGCGGGGTGTCGAGCGGCGGCGTCACGGGCGGTTGACGGGCCGATCGGGGCACCGGGAATGCTGGGGGAGTGGACGAGATCTTCCGGACGGCGGGTGTCGAGGGCCGGGTGCATGCCCGTTGTTTCGACTGTGACGGCGAATTCGGCTGGGGCGCCGACGAACCGGTGGTGTTGTCCTCGGTGGTGAAAGTGCCGCTGGTGCTGGAGTTCGCGCGGCAGGTGGCGGCGGGGCAGCTCGATCCGGCCGATCGGGTGCGGGCCACGGCGGCGGACCGGCTGGGCGGGGTCGGCACCGCGGGCTGCCACGACGATGTCGAATTCAGCCTGCGCGACGCCGCCTACTTCGCGCTCACCGTGAGCGACAATACCGCCGCCGACCTGCTGTTCGATCGGGTCGGCGTGGAGAATGTGCGGTCGCTGGCGCGCGAGCTCGGGCTCATCGGCACTCGGATCATGGGCTCGCTGCGCGACATCCTCTACAGCATGGCCGAGGACATCGGTGCGCGTGACCTGCACGAATTCGCCCGGCGCTACCCGGAATCCAGCGCAGCGGAGGTGTTCGGCTCGCGCGCGGTGGATCCGTTGCGCACCACGGCCGGGACCGCGCGGGATATGACCCGGCTGCTGTGGCTCATCGGCGAGGATCGCGCGGGTTCGCCCGAGGCGTGCCGGTTCGTGCGGGATCTGATGCGGCAGCAGGTGTACGGGCATCGGCTGCCGTCGGCGTTTCCGCCGGGCACCGACATCTGGTCCAAGACCGGGACGCTGCCCGGGATCCGCAATGAGATCGGGGTGGTCGGGTATCCGGATGGCAGCCGGTACGCGGTCGCGGTATTCACCGTGTCGCACAGCCTGGCGGGGCGGCAGCCCGCGGTCGATCGGGCGATCGGCGCGGCGGCGCGGCTGGCCGTCGAGCGCATCGATCACGGCCGGCCCGCGACCACATCCCACGGCCGGCGTTGCGTCCTGTCTTGAATCGGGGCCGGTCGGGACGCGCCGTCACCCTGCACGACCGCGACGATGAGGTCGGCGAGTTCCCGGACCAGCGGGTGCGGGGCGGCGGCGGGCCAGGTCAGGGCGAGCCGCCAGGTCAGCGTGCCCTCGGGCAGTGGCCGCCACACCACGCGCGGCTCCTTCTGCGCCACCAGGCCCTGGTCGAAGGCGACGCCGCGGCCGGAAAGCACCATGCCGAGCACGAATTCGGGATTGCGGGCGTGCTGCACCGAGGTGGGGCGGAAACCGTGCTCCCAGCAGGTGCGCAGGGTGGCGTCGTAGAGGCCGGGCGCGGCGGCGCGCGGGAAGATCACCAGTCCGTGCCCGGCCAGATCGGCCAGGGTGAGGGCGGCCCGCGCGGCCAGCGGGGAATCGCGCGGCAGCACCACGCCCAGCGGGGTCTCCACCGCCGGACCCGATTCCAGGCCGACCACATCCACCGGGTATTGCAGCAGCCCCGCGTCCAGTTGCCGATCGGCCAGCAGCCGCACCTGTTCGGCGGTGGTCAGTTCCTGGAGGTCGACCCGCACCTGGCGGCTCTCGAACGCGGTGAGGATGGCGGCCAGCACGCGGCCCGCCAGTTCGGGCGGCACGCCCACCCGCAGTGCGTCGATCTCACCCCGATGCGCCTTGCCGACCAGCGATTTCGCCCGCTCCCAGCGTGCGATCAGGTCCCGCGCCTCCACCAGCAGGATCTGTCCCGCCTCGGTGAGCTCCACCCGCCGGCTGTCGCGTTCCAGCAGCCGGGCCCCGATATCGGTCTCCAGCTTGCGGATTCGCTGGCTCAGCGCCGGCTGGGCGATCCGCAGCCGCTCGGCCGCCCGGCCGAAGTGCAACTCCTCGGCCACGGCGATGAAGTAGCGCAACTGACGCAGCGGATCCACCCGACCGACGATATCGGTTTCCTTATCGCCGGGTCAGGCCCGGGCGCGCACCTCGAGAATCTGCAGGCACCGCCCGATCGGCCCGCGCTCGTCGTGCAGCACGGTCGAGCACATCCCGACCCCGTCCGGCCCGATCGACGTCTGCACCGCGAGCCCGATCCACTCGCCCTCCGGTAGCCGGAACAGGTCGATCGTCAGGTCGGTGTTCAGGAACGTCCACTGATACGGATCCAGCTGCGCCCCAATCCCATTGGCCACATCCGCCACCGAGAACACCCGCACCAGCGGTGAGATCTCCTCCCCCTCGACCACCTCGACCAGGGGCCGCACCCACACCCGCCGGGTGACGTCGTCACTCTCCACCGCCCGGATGTCCACCGACTTCACATACCCGACATCCCACCCGTCCGGCACGCCCCACCCGATCTCGGACGCCTCCGGCACCGCCGGCAGCGGCGCGTCGGCCGTATGCACCACCGACGAACTGTCCGACGTGGCAATCCGCCACGCCGAAGCCTTGGCCACCGCCCGCCGGCTCCCATCCGCCTGCGTCGCCACCAACTCCGCCCCCACCAACTCGACCCGCCGCCCCGGCCGCTCCACCCACGCCCGCACCTCGACCTCCCCCACCGGCACCGGCCCCAAAATCTCCATCGTCAACCGGGCAACCCGCGCCCCCTCCCGAGGCGCACACCGTTCCACCGCCCGAGCCAGCAACGCCGAAGGCGGCGCCCCATGCTGCATGGAAGCCGCCCACACACTCACCGTCGACCCAGTAGCCCCAAACCGCTCGAACCCCTCATCCCCCACCCCCTGCGCGACGTAATAGGCCTTGGTCCCCGCCTCCTCCAACTCCGCCCGCTCCACCACTGTCACGTCATGCATCTGCGTCACCCAGCCAACGTATCAGCCCACGTCCAACCCACTAGACGCTGTACGACAAACACCCGATTCGGCCACCGATTCAGGGTCCTCACCGCAGGGCCAGGATGTCGCGATGAATCCGGTCGACGATCGCCGCGGGACTCCAGCTCGCGTCGATGCGGGTCTCATCGGCGAAGGGCAGGGGCTGCCAGCCGTGGTACCACTCGGCCATCTGTTCCGGCGAGAAGTCCGCCGCCCGGTAGCTGCCGAGGTGCCGGGCGACGGTCTCCTCCAAAGTGAGGTCGAAGCAGTAGTGCAGAGCGTGGTCCGCTGCGGCGGTGAGGCGCTCGAGCATCGAGCCGTACCGCCCGGCGTTCAGGATTCCCTCCACGATCACCACCAGTCCTCGAGCCAGACCGAATGTCGCGATGTGTTCCAGCAGTTCGATATTGGCCGCCCCGGCCGCGTCCGGTTCCCGCAGCATCTGCCGGCGCACCACGTCCTGGGGCACGACGAGGCATGCGCCCCGTGTGAACCGCTGCTGAACCGCGAGGGCAGCGGTCGACTTCCCCGAGGCCGAGTTGCCGCGAACAACGACCAGCACGCTCATATCGCTGGACGGTACCCGGAGAGAAGGAACCCGTGAATATCGTTCGGATACAGCGCAACCGGGTGGGGATCCGAATCCGGGTCAGAGTTTGTAGCCGATGGCGCGGAGGAGGTGGTGGCGATCGGTGCGGTCGGTTTCGGTTTCGATCCCGAGGGGCGGTGCACCGTCGACGACGCCGATGATGCCGCGGCCGAGGGAGGTTTCGGCTATGAGGACTTCGACGGGGTTGGCGGTGGCGCAGAAGATGGTGCAGAGCTCGGGGATGTGGCGGATCGCGTTGAGGACGTTCACGGGGTAGCCGTCGCGGAGGAAGACGATGAAGGAGTGGCCGGCGGCTAGGGCTGTTGCGTTCTTGGTGGCGAGGTCGACGAGGTCGTCGTCGTTTCCGGACCAGCGGATCAGGCGGGGGCCGGAGGCTTCGCAGAAGGCCAGCCCGAAGCGGAGTTGCGGGCCGGTGCCGACGAGGGCTTCGTGCATGTCCTCGACGGTCTTGATGAAGTGGGATTGCCCGATGATGACATTGAGCTCATCGGGATTCTCGATGGGCACCGCTGTCAGTTCCATCGGGCTATCGTCCCTCGTCACGCGGCCGGGGAACAAGATCAGGGAGCTGTCGGGGTGGGAATTCGGGCGAATTCCCACGGTGACAGCTCCCTGATCTTGTTCGGGCCAGGTTAGGGGACGGGGTCGGGTTCGGCGGCGGGGATCGATTCGGCGGCAGGGATGGATTCGGCTGCGGGGGCCTGCCGCTTGCCGAGGATGGAGTGGCGGCGGCTGTAGGTGAAGTAGATGACGACGCCGAGGACCATCCAGATGACGAAGCGGAGCCAGGTTTCGATGGAAAGGTTCAGCATCAGCCAGAGGCAGGCCAGCGCGGCGAGGATGGGGATGACGGGGACGAGCGGGACTCGGAAGCCGCGCTTCAGGTCGGGGCGGGTGCGGCGGAGGATGGGCACGCCGAGGGAGACGAGGACGAAGGCCACGAGGGTGCCGATATTGACCATTTCCTCGAGGGTGCCGAAGTCGACGAAACCGGCCAGGAGGGCGCAGACGACGCCGACGATGACGGTCAGGCGGACGGGGGTGCCGTGCTTGCCGGTGTGGGCGAGGCTGCGGGGGAGCAGGCCGTCGCGGGCCATGGCGAACAGGACGCGGGTCTGGCCGAGGAACATGACCATGACGACCGTGGAGAGGCCCGCGAGCGCGCCGATGGAGATGATGTTCTTCACCCAGGTCGCACCGTGCAGGGCGAAAGCGGTTGCCAGGGTGGCGTTTCCGCTCGCGAGCTCGGTGTAGGGGACCATGCCGGTGAGGATCAGCGAGACGGCGACGTAGAGCACCGTCACGATGGCCAGCGAGCCGAAGATGCCGCGCGGGACATCACGCTGCGGGTTGCGGGTCTCCTCGGCGGTGGTGGCGACCACGTCGAAGCCGACGAAGGCGAAGAACACCAGCGAGGCCGCGGCCAGCAGGCCGTACCAGCCGAAACTCGTTCCGCCGGAACCGGTCAGGAAGGAGAACAGCGACTGGTGCACGCCACCTGCCTGCGCGGAGGGCTGCGACGGCGGGATGTAGGGGCTGAGGTTGGACGCCTTGAAGTAGGTGGCGCCGACCACCAGCACGAGCGCGATCACGGCCAGCTTGATGGCCACCGCCACGGCCGAGACCCGCGAGGACAGTTTGGTGCCGGTGGCCAGCAGCACGCCGACGATGGCGATGATGACCACCGCGCCCCAGTCGAACGAGATGGATCCGACGTGCGCGACCGGATTCACCAGGCTGCCGAGCACCTCGCCGAGATACTGCGACCACCCCTTGGCGACCACCGAAACGGCAAGGGCGAACTCGAGAATGAGGTCCCACCCGATGATCCAGGCGATGATCTCGCCGAAAGTGGCGTACGCGAACGTGTACGCACTGCCCGCCACCGGCACGGTCGAGGCGAATTCGGCGTAGCACAACGCCGTCAGCCCGCAGGCGATGGCCGCGAACACGAAGGCCAGCGAGACCGAGGGTCCCGCGACCGTGCCCGCGGTCCGGGCGGTGAGCGTGAAAATGCCCGCCCCGATGACCACCGCGACACCGAAGATGGTGAGATCCCTCGCCGTCAGATCCTTGCGTAGCTTGGAATCCGGCTCATCGGTATCCCGGATCGACTGCTCGACCGATTTGGTGCGGAACACTCCGCTCGCGAACGCCACTTGTCGTCTCCTCTCTGAAACTACGGTGCGGCGATCAGAGTGCCCGCGGAATGGCGTCGAGACGCCGCTCCGCGAACCTGTTGGCCGCCGCTCCGGTGCCGATTCCCTCGGCCTTGGATTCCGCGATGATGTCGCGGCAGCGGTCGAAGATGCCCCTCACCGCATCTTCGACCTCGGCCGGTGCTGCCTGACGCAGTTCACCGGCCACCTGAACGAGCCCACCGCCATTGGCCACGAAATCCGGGACCCAGGTGATGCCTCGCTCGTTCAGGGCGTATTCCACTGCGGGCGTCGCCAACTGGTTGTTGGCGGCGCCGCAGACGAGTTTCGCCTCGATGGCCTCGGCGCTGGACGCGGTGAGCGTGCCGCCGAGGGCGCAGGGGGCGTAGACGTCGACCGGAGCGGTGGATACGTTGCTCAACAGTCGAACCGACGGATTGTCCTTCGAAATGCGTTCCAGCGCCGCCTCGTTCACGTCGGTCGCGCAGACCTCCGCGCCGTCGGCGAGCAGCAGCTGGATGAGTTCGCGGCCGACCTTGCCGACACCCTCGACGCCGACCGTGCGACCCGCCAGTGTGGGTGCGCCCCACACGGATTCGGCGCCGGCGCGCATGGCGTTGAACACGCCCAGCGCGGTGAGCCGGGCGCTGTCGCCGGAACCGCCCGCCGCGGTGCTGCGGCCGGTGACATGGCTGGTGTAGCGGCCGATGGCGTCCAGATCATCGGTATTGGTGCCCACATCGCCCGCGGTGATGTAGCGCCCGCCGAGGGATTCGACGAACCGCGCGTACGCCGCGAACAGCTCCTCGCTCTTGTCGAGGGCCGGATCGCCGATGATGACGGCCTTGCCGCCGCCCAGGTTCAGACCGGCGGCGGCCGCCTTGTAGGTCATGCCCCACGACAGTCGCAGCACATCGTCCAGCGCCGCGGCCTCCGAGGCGTAGGGGTACATCCGGGTGCCGCCGAGCGCCGGACCCAGCGTGGTCGAGTGAATCGCGATGATCGCCTTGAGTCCGCTCTTGTCGTCCTCGCAGAACACCACCTGCTCGTGGCGCCGGGCGCTCAACTCGTGCGAGCGGCCGAAAACCCCTGCGTCGGTGTGCATTGCGGTCACAATCGATTCCTTTCGTGGACGCCGCTTGTGGCGGCTGGGTGGTGGCCGCGTGGTGGGCGGCCGGGTGTCGTGCCCGGATTCCGGGCACAGGTCACCGCGGTACGGCGGCGGGAACGATGCCGCCGTACTGCGTCGGGTGTGGAGTTGGAAGGGTGAGCGGCCCGGGTCAGCCGTCGAGGCCGAGCTCGCGGAGGCGGGCGCGGTAGAGCTCGACATTGCCGAGCTTCACGTCCTCGTAGCCGCGGACCAGGTCGGGCAGGGCCGCCGCCTCGGTGGCGGTGGCGTAGCCGTCGGTGGTGAGATCGGCCGCGAGGCGGCGGACCATATCGGTGTAGTGGGACAGCAACTCCCGCTCCACCTTGCGGACATGGGCGTAGCCGAAGGGGTCGAGCTTGGTGCCGCGCAGGGACTTGCCCTTGGCGAGCAGCTTCAGGGCCACATGGGATTTGGGGGTGAGGCCGATCTTCTTCTTTCGGCCGAGGGCGCGGAGCACCGGGGGATGCAGCTTGTAGGTGAGGTTCTCGCCGCCCGGGACCTGGGCCCGCACCTCGTCGAGGAAGGCCGGGTCGACCAGCAGGCGGGCCACCTCGTACTCGTCCTTGTAGGCGGTGAACTTGTACAGCCCGCGCGCCACGGCCTCGCTGAACTCGGTGCGCCCGGTGACCGCACGCTCGGCGCTCCAGGCGGCCTGGACGGTGTCGATGTAGCGGCGGGCGACCGTGGCGTTCTGGTAACCGATCAGCTCGGCGGCCCGCAGTTCCACCAGTCGCCGGACCTCGCCCTCGAAGCTGGTGCCGGCCAGTAGCTCGGCGGGGGCGATGCGCGGAGTGCGCTGTGCCGCAGCAGTATCGGTGGCAGCCGCGAAGGCGGCCGGATCCGCGATGGCCACGCGACCCCAGCGGAATGCCGCGATATTGGCCGACACCGCGACCCCGTTGATGGTGATCGCCTCTTCGATCGCCGCGGCGGGTAGCCGCAGGCCGCCGGTCTGGAAGGCCGCCCCGACCATCAGGAAGTTGGCGGCGGCGGTGTTCCCGAACAGCTGCTGCGCGGCCGCCAGGGCATCGAAGCCGAACTGCGAATCCGACACCGCCGCAAGCCGATCCAGCAGCGGCCTGGTCTCCGGGTAGGTGACCGACTTGTCGTAGACCATGTCACCGGTCGGGGTCTGGCTGGTCGAGGCGACCACGACCGTCGCAGCCGGATTGCCGTACTGCAGGTTCTTGGGATCGGCGGCGGTCAGCAGATCGATGGCCATGATACAGTCCGCGCTGCCCGGGGTGAGCCGGTTGGACGGCTCCAATTCCGTTGTGGAGAACCGCAGGTGGGACAGCACCGGCCCGGCCTTCTGGCTGAGCCCGATCTGGTCCAGGCTCTCGACCGCGTACCCGGCCCGCAGCGCGGCGGTAGCCAGCACCTGGTTCACCGTCACGATGCCGGTGCCGCCGATGCCCGCGATCAGCACGTTCTGTGTACCCACTGGAGCGCCGAGCCCCGGATCGGCCACCATGGGCGGCTCGGCCGCCTTCCGGCGCTTCGGAGCGGTCGACTTGGAACCCTTGCGTCCCTTGGCATCCGGGTTCAACTCCACCGTCACGAACGACGGGCAGTCGCCGTCCAGGCAGCTGTAGTCGGTATTGCAGGAGGTCTGGTCGATGCGCGTCTTGCGCCCGAACTCCGTCTCCACCGGCTGCACCGACAGGCAGTTCGACTTGGTGCCGCAGTCGCCGCAGCCCTCGCACACCGCCTCGTTGATCACGACGCGGGTATTGCGCACCGGCAGCGTGCCGCGCTTGCGCTGGCGGCGGGCGTCGGCGGCGCAGTGCTGGTCGTAGATCAGGACGGTGACGCCCTCGATCTCGCGCAGCATCTTCTGCGCCTCGTCGAGCCGGTCGCGATGCCACAGCAGCGTGCCCTTGGCCAGCGCCTTCCTGTTGTGCCGCTTGGGATCGTCGGCGCAGATGACGATCTGCTTCACACCCTCGACGGTCAGCTTGTGGGTCAGCTTCGCGACCGTCAGCCCGCCCTCCACATCCTGCGCGCCGGTCATGGCGACGACCTCGTTGTAGAGCAGCTTGTAGGTGATGTTCACCCCCGCCGCGACGCACGCCTGGATGGCCAGCTGCCCGGAGTGGAAGAACGTCCCGTCGCCGATGTTCTGGAACAGGTGCGGCACATCGGTGAACGGCGCCTGCCCGATCCACTGGCTGCCCTCACCACCCATCTGGGTCAGGCCGGTGACCGCGCTGTCGCTGCGCCCGGACAGGGTGACCAGGGTGTGGCAGCCGATGCCGCCACCGCCGATCGAGCCCTCGGGCAGGGCGGTGGAGCGGTTGTGCGGGCAGCCGCTGCAGAAGTACGGGGTGCGCTTGGCGGACAGCACCTCCAGCGAAAGCGCCGGCGGCGGAGCCTTCTTCAGCTCGACCCGCTCGCGCAGCACCCGCCGCAGCGGGGCCAGCAGCCGGCCCGCGGTGAGCTCGCCGTCGAACGGCATGAGCGGCAGGCCGTTTCCGTCCAGCTTGCCGAGGATCCGCGGGGCATCGGCGGTGCCGTACAGGATTTCGCGGATCTGGGTCTCGATGAACGCGGTCTTGTCCTCGACCACGATCACCTGCTCCAGCCCCCGGGCGAACTCGGTGACCCGCTGTGCCCCAACCGGATACGGCATGCCGATGCGCAGCAGGCGAATGCCCGCGCGGTGCATGGCCGCCTCGTCCACACCCAGATCGACCAGCGCCTGACGCACCGCGTCGAAGGTGGTGCCGGTGGCCGCGATACCGATCCGCGCGTGCGCCGGATCCACCTCGATGACGTCGAGATCATTGGCCGTCCCGAAGGCGCGCACGGTGGCCCAGCGCGGCCCGTACAGGTCGGCCTCGGCCAGCACACTGTCCGCGGGCGCCGCCATCGGCCGCTGCCGGTAGGCGAAAGTCTTTCCCTCCCACTGCACTTCGGGTACCGAGATGGGGAGCTCGGCGACCGAGGAATCCACCGTCCACGCGCCGTCGGCGACATCCGCCACGATCTTCAGGGCCACGATGCAGCCCGAGGCCCGCGACAGCGCCACCCCCTGCATGCCCATGGTGATGATCTCGCGGGCATTGCGCGGGAACAACACCGGCACCCCCATGGCCGCCAGCGACCGCTCGCTCACCGCGGGCACGGTCGAGGACTTCGAGGCCGGATCGTCGCCCACCAGCAGCAGCACGCCGCCACGCGGATTCACCCCGTACATATTGGCGTGCCGGATGGCGTCGGTGGCCCGGTCGACGCCGGGCCCCTTGCCGTACCACACACCGACGACGCCGTCGTGCGTCGCCGTCCCGGCAGGCAGATCCGCCTGGCTACCCCACACCGAGGTGGCGGCGAGCTCCTCGTTGAAGCCCGGCACGAAGGCGATGTCGTGTTCGGACAGCACATTCGGCATGCCCAGCAGCATCTTGTCGACCCCGCCCAGGGGGCTGCCCTGATACCCGGACACGAAGGTCGCGACCCGGTGGCCGGCGCGCATATCGCGGACATGCTGTTCCACCAGCAGGCGGGCGATGGCCTGCACACCGGTGAGAAGGACCGGGCCTGCGCCGGACCGGTAGCGGTCGGCGAGGTCGTAGGGCGTAGCCGGTTCGGCCTGTCGGGCAGGCGCGCAGGCAACGTCGGTCATGAACAGTCACCACACTCTCCACAGCCCAGATCGTGAGCTGCAAACCAAGGGACCAAAGCGATCGGTGCAGCGAAATCTGCCGTGGTGTGTGATCCGTGTCAACAGATGCGCGAAAAGTTGATCAGACTGCTCAAAAGTGATCTGGAACACTGTGACGTACGTAGCATTTTGCTCGAGCGTCCGCGCGGAAGTCCGCTCGAGTGTCCCCGGCTCCGGCCCATCCTGATGCGCCGGGGCCGGCTCGTCATTCGGCGGGCCGGCTCGTCAGATGCTCGACGAGCGGCAGCGACCGGTACTCGACCGGAGTCGCGAGGGCCAGCATGGTTTCGGTGTGCTTCACGCCGGGAATCGCGTGCACGCGCTGGATGATGGACAGCAGATCCGGCTGGGACCGGGCCGCGATCCGCACCAGCAGATCTCCGCGCCCGGTCGTCGCGTGCACCTCGAGCACGTTCGGGAACTCCCGCAACGCCTCGACGATGTCGTTCATCTTGTTCTGGTTCAGCTCGATGCCCAGGAACGCGTGCACCGCGAACCCGATGGCCTGCAGATCCACGTCCGGCGGATACCCGCGCACCGCGCCGGACGCCTCGAGCCGCTTCATCCGCGCCTGCACGGTGTTGCGCGCGATCCCCAGCCGCTGCGCCAACTCCAGAATCGGCACCCGCGGATCGGCCGCCAACTCCGCGAGCAGCGCGGAATCGAGACCGTCGATCTTGATGCTCATGCCGCATTGTCGCACAGCGGCAGGCCGGGGCCGGTGGGCCGGAAAAGTCGCTCCGGCCCGCCGGTCGTGGCTCAGCTCAGGTCCAGGACCACGGCATTCCCGTCGTGATCGCCCGTCGAGGGTCTTTCGCTACTCGCGATTGCACCGCGCAGGGAGGTGAGCAGTGCGGGGGATACGGGGACGATCAGGTCCACGGTGCGATCGGCCGGGGTGCCCGCGGAGTGCGGTCCGCCGACCCGGGTGGGCTCGTTGAACGACAGCTCGCGATGCAGGGACGCGAGGTCGAGCAGTTCCAGGGCCGGGCCGGGGCGTTCGGGGGCCGAGTGATCGATCATGGTGGAACGGATGATCAGGTGATTCGAATCCTGCTGGGGGAGGGCCAGTTCCAGTAGGCGGGTCTGGCAGGGCCATTCGCACAGGCCGGAGGTGAGTACGTGCCAGAATCCGCCCGCGGGGTCCTCCTGCGGATCGGGACGGTGGCGCGGGGTCACCTCGTTGCGATGCTCGTGCCCGGCGATCCACAGCGCCACATTGCCGAAGCGGTGCAGCAGCGCCTCCAGATCGGCGGCGAGATAGCGGGTTTCGCCGTGCGGGTCGGGCGTCGTGTTGGTCAGCATGCCCAGACCGTGGTGGGAGGCGATGATCACGACGCGGTCCCGGTTCCCGGTCCGGACGATCGCGCCGTCCTCGCCGCGATACGACGAGTGCGCCGCGATCAGCTGATCGACCAGCCAATCCCATTGGCGTGCACCGATACTGCCGGTGACGTGCCCGGCGGGGTGGGTGGAGTCCAGCACGATCATCCGCACGCCGGGGACCGCGTCGTAGCTGTAGTAGGTGGTGCCCTCGATCAGGTTCTGCTCGGTGAAGCCGTGGCCGCGCGGCTCGGTGGGGCTGTCCAGATGGGCGCGCACGTATTCGGCCGGGCTGATGACCCGGCGGTCGGCCCGGGCGGCGATGGGTACGGCCGGACCCTGCGAGAGCACGGTCGGATCGGGCAGGTACCGCCGCATCGGATCGGCGGGCGGGTCGATGCCCAGCGCAGTCGGTGCGCTGTCGCCGGTGACCAGCGCCTGATACTCCGCTGTGACGGGCGCGCGGCCCTGGACCAGGCAGTCGTGGTTGCCGAAGCAGGCCAGCCAGGGCACGCCCAGGCCGCGGGTGCGGAAGGGGCGGGCGGCGGCCGCCAGCAGGCCCCGGACGTCGGGGAATCCGTGCTCGCGCTTGTAGACGTCGCGGGATTCCGGTTCCGGGTTGTAGAACTCGGCCGAGACGGCGTACGCGGGCAGCGTTCTCGTCTCGGCCGCACCGAAGTTCGGGTCGAGTACGGTGTCGCCGTCCAGCAGGGCGAGCAGGGCCGACAGCTCGTTGGACTGCGCGCTGTCGATATTGTCGCCGGTGGTGACGACGAAATCGATGGTGCCCGTGCCGAGTTCGCGCAGTGTGCGAATGGTGGCCTCGAAGGCATGCAACGCCACCGGTTCCTGCGGGCGGTAGGCCGGGAACATGAACTCCCACCCGGGCCGGCCCGCCAATCCGTGCAGAAAGGTGAGGCGGCCTGGGGAGACGGGATCGGCGATCTGGAAGTCGGTCAGCTGGACGAATCGCGCCACGGTCGCGCCCGGGTCGAGGGTGGCGCCGGGGGCGAGTTCGGTGCGGACCGACCGCGGTTCGGCCGGACCGCGTTCCAGGCCCCGATACCGGCCGTCCGCGTCGAGTGCCGCGCCCGGCCGGATCGTGTGATCGGGAAAGGTCACCGGTTCAGCCCACGGATTCCGGTGCGGCCGAATCGGATTGCGCCCGGCCGGAGATCTCCGCCGAGAGCTCTTCCAGCGTGCGGCCCTTGGTCTCCGGGGCCAGCGTGGCCGCGATGGCCAGGCCGATGACACTCGCGCCCACGAACAGCCACAGCACGTGGTGCAGGCCCCACGACTTGATCAGCGTGGGCAGCCACAGGGTGCCGATGATCGCGCCGATCCGCGACACCGCGGTGCCCAGGCCATTGGCGGTGGCGCGCACGGCAGTCGGGAAGACCTCGCTCGGATAGACCAGGTTCACGATGCCCGGCCCGGAATTGGCGAACAGCACCGCCGCGCCGAGTAGCACCACCAGGCCGGTCAGTCCCGGGTTCTGCCACAGCGCCAGCACCGTCAGGGCGAGGAACATGCCGATGAAGCCGACGATCAGCAGCGGGCGGCGGCCCACCCGATCCACCAGGGCGACACCTGTGAAAGCGCCCGCGACGCCGACCAGGGCGATGATCAGCGAACCCGTGTAGGTGCCGGTCGTACTGGTGGTGACCTGCTCGAGGATGGTCGGCGTATACAGCGTGATGCCGTAGTAAGACAGCGTGTACATGAACCAGAACCCGCAGCAGAAGAACGTGTAGCGCAGCAGCGGCATGGTCAGCAGCGTGCGCCACGACGAATCATGCTGCGGCGCAGCGGGTCCGGACAGCGGTGCGGTGGCGTCGCCGAGTCCGGTGAGCACCGCGTTCGCCTCCTCGCCACGGCCCTGGGCGGCCAGCCAGCGCGGGGATTCCGGGATGCTGCGCCGCATCCACAGCACGATCAGCGCGAATATCGCACCCAGGACCAGCATCACGCGCCACCTGGCGTCGCCGAGCGGGAGCAGGGCCAGCGCGAAGGCGTATGTGGTCGCCGCGCCGACGAACCAGGTGGCGCCGAGGCGGCACATGAGGCTGCCGCGGCGTTGGGCGGGCGCGTATTCCGCGAGCAGTGAGGTGGAGATGGTGTAGTCCGCGCCCAGGGCCAGGCCCAGCAGAAAGCGGCAGACCAGCAGCTGCCAGACGTCCTGGGCCAGCGCGGCGACCAGGGCGAAGAAGACGAACCCGATGAGGTTCACCAGGTACATCTTCTTGCGGCCCAGCCGGTCGGTGAGGCGGCCGAAGACCAACGCGCCCAAGAACATTCCGACCACCGCGGCCGCGGAGAGCGCACCGGCCATGAAGGTGGACAGGTGCCACTGCCTGGTGACGGTCGGCAGCGCGACCGCGATCACCGTGATGTCGAAGCCGTCGAGGAACATGCCGGCGGCCGAGAGCACGGTCACCTTGCGGTGGAAGGCGGTCAGCTCGGTGGAGTCGAGGACTGAAAAGGCATCGCTGGACACGATGGTCCTTCCTGGGAGATCGAATTGCTCAATCGTTTTAGCAAAGGTAGAGGCGTCGAAGCGAGCGCTCGCCCCGGACGTTGTCGAGAGTTCAGAGCGCGGTCATCCGAGTTCAGCCTCCGTTCGCTAGTGTTTCTCTCCGTGGTAGCCGGGAGCGAACCGATCACGCAGCGCGATGTGGCGATATCGCTCGGAGTCTCCATTTCGGCGGTCAGCCTGGCACTCGCCGGGCGGCCCGGCGTCAGCGACCAGCTGCGAGAGCGCATTCTCCAACGCGCCGCCGAACTCGGCTACCGGCCCAATGCCTCCGCGGTCGCCCTGCGCACCCGGCGCACCCGGGTACTGGGACTGCTCATCCGCAACCTGCGCAACCCGCACTTCCTGGATGTGATCGACGGCTTCGACGAAACTTGTTCCGCCGCGGGCTACGACGTCATGGTCGGCTCCTCGCGCTACGACGCCGGCCGGGAGCGGCAGCTGCTCGACGCTTTCCAGCATCGGGCCGTGGACGGGCTGGCCATCGCGCCCATCGGCACGAGTCCGCATGCGCGGGAATGGCATTCGGTCACCCGGCGGCCCGTGGTGCTGCTCGACACCGCCGACCGCGAGCATCCCGGGCTCACCATGAGCGTGCGCTCGGACCAGGAGACCTCGGTCGATCTCGCGGTGCGGCATCTGCTCGGACTGGGACACCGGCGGCTGGCCATGGTGGTGGCGCCACCGGAGAAGTCCCCGGATCCCGAACGGCTGGAACGCTTCCGGCGGCTCGGCGGCGAACTCGGCTTCACCGCCCTGCCCGTGACCACCGAACTCTCCGCCGACGCGGCCCGCCCCGCCGTCACCGCGGCCCTGCGGGTGCACCCGGACGAGCGGCCCACCGCGTTCATCACCAACAGCGACTACATCGCCCACACCGTCTACCTGTCCGCCGCCGACTGCGGACTCCGTGTACCCGAGGACGTTTCGGTCATCGGCCACGACGACCTCCCCACCTCCCCCTCCCTGTCCCCGGCCCTGACCACCCTCGCCGTGGACCGCCACGCCATCGGCTGCCGCGCCGCCACCCTCCTGATCGACGCCCTCCACTCCCGCCCGATCGACCAGCCCAACATCGTCGTCCCGGTCCACCTCGAGACCCGATCCTCAACCGCCCCGCCACCCCGCCCCACCTAGATCGCACCGCGCCCCGGCTCGGCCGGCAGCCGCCGCTGCGTCGGATCGGATCGGTCTACATCGGCGACCGCATGGCCTACATCAACCCCGACGAATGCACCGACTGCGGCGCCTGCGAACCGGTCTGCCCGGTCGAGGCCATCTACTACGAGGACGATATGCCGGATGGGCAGGAGGGGTTCATCGCCGAGAATCGGCGGTTCTTCGACGAGCCGCTGCCGGGCCGCACCGAGGCGCTCGGAGCGCCCGGCGGGGCCTTCCGATTCGGCAAGGCGGGCGTCGACACGCCGTTCGTGGCGGCGTATCGGAGGTAGGGGCTGGGGCAGTTCGGCGAATCGCCTGTGGCAGAACGCGGCACCCGCCGACGGCATGCCGGCGACCCCCGTATCGGGACCCTGCCGCTAACGCGAGTTCCCGGCACCCCGATGATCTAGAGGTGACACGTGCGCGGCGGGATGCCATCAAGGCCAGGTCAGTGGCGATTCTCGCGATGGGCGCTGCCCTCGCGGCGGTGGCCACCGGCTGCGGGACCACCACCACCTCGACCGGCCCCAGTTCCACGGCCCCCACTTCGGCTCCCGCCGCCGCCCAGCAGTCCGACGCCCCGGCGGGCAGCGGCCACGGGCTCTGCCTCGACATCAATTCCGACCTGGCCCGGGAGGCCATCGCGCGGCTGTCGCCGCCGCCGGTCGGCGGGTGGAAGACAGGTCAGGCCGCCGATGATCAGATCTCCGCGGGTTGTGCCGGGGTGCTGTCCTGGATGACGGTCAATTCCGACACCAACCACCCGTACACCCACGTTCTGTTCTTCACCAACGGCACGTATCTGGGGACGGCCACCCCCAACCCGTACATGTACACGATGGTGACCGGCAAGACCCGCACCTCGCTGTCGCTCACCTACCACTGGCTCAACGGCAACGACCCCATGTGCTGTCCCCAGGGCGGACCCAGCGTGGTCACCTTTACTCTCACCGGCACTACTGTGAAGGCCGACGGCCAGCTCCCGCCGCACAATTGAACCGTCCGTCACCCGAGGAGACGTCCCGCGTGCGAGTTGGAATCCTGTCCTTCGCGCTGGTCGTCGCCACCGCTCTGCTGACCGCCGACACCGCGGCCGCGCCGCCGCGTCCCGCCCCGATCGCGGCGGTCGGCGGCCGGCTCACCCCGCCCATGGGCTGGAATTCGTGGAATTCCGGAATTCCGCTGACCGAGCAGAACATCCACGAGGTCATCGACACCATGGTCGGATCCGGCATGCGCGACGCCGGATACCGCTACGTGAATCTGGATGCCGGATGGGCTGCCCCGAAACGCGACGTCACCGGGAACCTGCGGGCCGATCCGCGGCGGTTCCCGCACGGCATGGCCGCGCTCGCCGACTACGCGCACGCGCGCGGCATGTATCTGGGCCTGTACTCGAGCCCCTACAACGAGACCTGCGGGCAGACGCCCGACAATGCCGGTCGCGGGCACGAGACCGCGGATGCGCGGACCTTCGCGGGCTGGGGCGTCGACTTCCTCAAATACGACTGGTGCCGGGCCGACACCGACCTCGCCGAGCAGGTGCCCGCCTTCACCGCCATGCGGGATGCCCTGCGCGCCAGCGGGCGGCGGATCGTCTACAGCATCAACCCGAACAGTTCGGGCAACCTCCACGCGGGCGGGGACTACGACTGGTCGACCATCTCGGATATGACCCGCAATACCGCGGATCTGATTCCGCTGTGGCACAACGGGTCGCCGGATCAGCGCCTGGCCACCAGATCCGGCCGCGGCCTGATCGGTGTTACCGACGAGCTGGGGGCCGCCGAACCGCTGGCCACCCGCGCCCGCCCCGGCTACTGGAACGATCCCGACATGATGGTGGTCGGGCTGCCGCTGACCGAGTTCATCAGCGCGCATCTGGCGGGCTATCCCGCCGATGTCCTGGCCGGGCCGTTGACGACCCGCCAGATTCTGGAACTCGAGACGTCGTTCGATCTGTCGCCCGAGGTGGTCGGCCGCCTGCGCGATCCGCAGTTCAGCCTCGATCCCGAGGAGCAGCGCGCGCACTTCTCGCTGTGGGCCATGCTCGCGGCGCCGCTGATCGCCGGCAACGATGTGCGCGCGATGTCCGAGCAGATCCGCGCCCTGCTGACCAATGCCGATGTCATTGCCGTGGACCAGGATTCGCGGGTGGCGCAGGCGACGCCGCTGCCGGGGGACGGGCGGATTCTGGTCAAGCCGCTCGCCGGCGGCGCGGTGGCGGTGGCCGTGTTCAATCCCGGCGATCGGGCGGCGACCATCGAAACCGGGCTGGCCGCAACCGGATTGCGGCGGGCGGAGTGTTACTCGGTGCGCAATTTGTGGACGCACACCGACACCACGACCACCGGTGCGCTGAGCGCCGCCGATATTCCGGCGCACGGTGTGGCCATGTTCGAGGTCGGTTCCGGCTGCGCGGCAATCCCATCCGAAGAGTAGACAGTAGAACTATCCGATAGTTACGCTATCCATTATGGATGCCAGCACTGAGCCCGAATCCGCCGCTGAACCCGGCCCCGCCTCGGGGGTCAGCAGGCGACGGCTCCTCACCACCACCGGAGTCGCCGCGACCCTCACCGCGGCGGCGGGCGCGGCCGGCGGCATCGCCCTCGTCCAGGGCGGGGCGCCGACCCCCGTGGTAAAGCCTTCCGGCGCACGGCGTTTCGACCGGAAGGTAGTGCTGATCACCGGCGCCACCTCCGGCATCGGCCGCTCGGCCGCCCTGATGTTCGCCGCCGAGGGCGGGCACGTCGGATTCTGCGGCCGCAGAGAACAACTCGGCCGCCAGGTCGAACAGCAGATTCGGGCGGCGGGCGGGGAAGCCACCTACATCCGGGCCGATGTCCGGGTGGAATCCGATGTGCGCCAGTTCGTGGACGCGGTCGCCGACAAGTACGGCGGGCTCGACGTCTGCTTCAACAATGCGGGCATCACGCTGCAGAAAGCCTTGCACGAGTACAGCTCCGCCGAATGGGACGACGTCGTCGACACCGACCTGCGCGGCAACTTCCTGGCCTTGAAATACGAGATCCCGCACCTGATCGCCCGCGGCGGCGGGGTCGTGGTCGTCACCTCCTCGTCCAACGCCATCGCCACCACCGAGGGCCGGGCCGCCTACACCGCCGCCAAACGCGGGCTGGTCGGCATGGTCCAAGCGGCCGCCTACGACTACGCGGACAAGAACATTCGCATCAACACCCTCATCCCCGGCACCACCGACACCGAACTGGTCCGGCGCGCGGCAGGCGCGATGAACCTCCCCGACGAGGTATGGAAGACCATGACCGAGGTCTACGGCAAACAGCACGTCCCCGGCCTGCGCCGCATGGCCACCCCCGACGAGATAGCCGCCTTCGCCCTGGCCCTGGCCTCCGACGACTTCCCGTACATGACCGCCGCCCAGATGGTGATCGACGGCGGCAAGACCGCCTACGCGGGATAGCCGTGACTTCGGATCAACGGGTCTGCGTGATGCGGCTGTGGACCTCGGCGGCTACCGCGGAGTCGCCGCGGGGAGTGGGGTGGAAGGGGAGGCCGACGAGGTTCACCTTGGGGTCCAGGACGGAGAGGAGCCAGGGGTCGGGGGAGCAGAGGCCGTGGCCGGCGGTGGGGGTCCGGGCGTCGACGAAGTCGATGGAAAGGGCTTGGGCGGCATCGCGTTCGGCGTCGTCCAGGCGGTTCCAGAATTCGTTGATAGCGGTGGCTCGGGGCTGGACGTAGCGGACGACGCCAAGGACGTCGAGACACCAGGCGGTCGAGTTCGCCGGGGCCAGTTCGGGATAGCCGACCAGTTCGATCTTGGCGTTGGGGGCGTAGTACTTCACATAGTCGACGACTTTGCGGATGCGGTCGGCGTAGGCCGGTCCGTTGACCGTGTCGAGGTCGGGCCATCGGCCCTGGGACGCCGCGTCGGCGTCGCAACCCTGAGAGATGTTGAACGCGCAGGTCAATTGGGCGGGGGCATCGGCGGTGGTCGCCGAATCATGCGGCCACTCGTCGTTGGCTCCCAGCTGGATCGCCACCACCTGGGTGCGTGGCCCGAACGCCCCGTTCTTGGCGGCCTTGATCGCCAGCTGCGCCAGGGTGTAGCCGTCGCGGCCCGGAACCTGCTGCCCGCTCGAGGTCACGGGGCCGCTGTCGATCGACGCATTGGTGCAGGTGGCGTTCTCGAAGTCCGAGGTTCCGGCGACGCCCATGAGCGCGCTCAGCTGGACGGGCCAGGACGTGTCGCGGTGCAGGCATTCGTGCGCCGCGACGTCGTTGTTGCCGTCGCATTTCACCAGGACCCCATCGCACGGCGGGTTCGCGGCGAACGAATCACCCATGACCACAAGCGTTTTGCCCTCGACGGGAGCGGGTTCGTCGGCGGCGGCGGTGCCTATCGAGCCGGCCGCGGCGAGAACGGCGACGGCGGCGGCCAGCCTGAGTGGAAGCACGGCCCCGCCGCTGGTCCTGAAACTGATCAATGCAAATCCTCGATGACGTCGGCACTCTCGCTCAAGAGGCCGGTGGGACAACCATATAGGTCAACTTCGGCCAGGCGACGGACATGGGAACCAGGGGCTCGCGGCAGATCCACACGGTCACGTGGTGATTCTGTCCGGGGATGCCGAGCGGGTTGTCCATCTGCAAAGCCGGTGTGGTGTGGGCGAAATTCGCCAGGAAGGCCCGCAGCTCCGGTCCGTCGTTGTAGCCGACATACATGACGGTCGTGGTCGAGTCCGGCGGCGGACCCCATTCGGCGAAGCCACGATTGGGACTGTAGACCGGCGGAATCCATTGGGACCGGCCGTAATGGTCGAGCGCCCCGGCCTCGTTATAGGCCTCGGTGACGACGACGGCGCCGGCCTGTTCCTCGGCCGGCAGGCCGATCGCCACCTTGTGCACCGCGTCGGCCAGGTCCTCCCAGTTGTCGTTGCCGTAGTGCTGCAGAAAGCCCCAGTAGCCGGTGTCCGGCACGTCGATCCAGCTCTTGGGGTAGGGGAGCAGCGCCAAGCAGGCGGTCAGCACCGCCGAGAGGACGGTGAGGCCGGTGAACAACCGCCGCAGCAGCAGGGCGCGGGTACCCGCGACGTCCAGGAAGCCGGACAGGATCGACGCGCCCGCGCCGAAGATCGCGGGAACGATCCCGGCGACGTAATAGGACCGGCCGTGTCCGACGACGACCAGAACCACCATCAGCAAGGCGGCGATCAGCACGAACCGATACGGCCGCAGCTTCGGCTCCCGAGCCAGGCCGTACAGGCCCAGCACGCCCAGCCCGCCGCCGAGGAATCCGGTGACCACCATGATCGCCACGACCGTCCCCAGCTGTCCGCCGTCGCTCCCCGCCGTTTCCTGGGCGATGGCGCTGTTGGTCGCCAGCTGTGGCCAATGGTGGGAGGCCTGCCACAGCAGGGCGGGCGTCATGGCGGCCGCGAAGATCGACAGCCCTGCCCACAGTGCGGGGCGGCGCAAGACCTCGCGGGGTCCGACGGCGAGAATGCCGAGGGCGACACAGGCCCCCAGCATCAGCACCAGCCATTTGTCCTGCACGTCGATCGCCGCCGCCACACCCGCGGCGATGAGCAAGCGGTCCCGGCGGGTGCGCACCCAGCGAACCAGCAGCCAGATGATCAGCGCCTGGAACGCCACGTCGAATGCGACGCTGTCCAGCACGGTGTAGGCGACGACGAACGGTGAGACGGCGTACCCCGCCGCGGCGAGCATCTGGTAGCGCGGCCGCGCACCGCATTCGCGGGCCACCGCCGCCGCGAGGACGGACACCGCGATCAGCAGCAGCAACCCCGGGATCCGCAGCGCGAGAACCGATCCGGGGGCGATCACGTCGGCTGCCCGCGCGATCAGCGGTATCACCGGTCCGTTGTCGACGTAATCGACCGCCAGGCGCCGGCCACACGCGAGGTAGTACAGCTCGTCACCGGCGAGCTGGAACCGGGCCGCGGAGATGGACCAGACGAGCGTGATCAACCCCGAGACCAGCAGGACGCCGCGCCACGCGAATTCGGGTGGTGCCGAGGTCGATTCGGATTCTGGGGTGTACGTGAGCGTCATTGCTTCTCCGATGGATGCGCCACGGCGGTACTCGTCCGGCTGGCAGGGTGAGGCCGTGTCAGTGCGCGACGTGGCTGTAGACGGTGGCGGCCACGACGGCGTCCCCGCGGGGTGAGGGATGGAAGGGCAAGCCGGCCAGGTTGATCTGCGGATCGAGGAAGCCGTTGAACCACGGATCGGCAGAACACAATCCGTGGCCCGCGGTCGCCTGCTTCACGTCGACGAAGTCGATCTGGAGCATCCCGGCCGCGTCGCGTTGCGCATCCTGGAGCCGGTTCCAGAACTCGACCATGGCGCGAGCCCGCGGCTGCACCCAGCGGACGAGGCCGAGGAAGTCGAAGCACCACTCCGAGGCGCCCTCCGGCGCTACCTCGGGATAGCCGACCAGTTCGATCCTCGCGTTCGGCGCGTAGTACTTCACGTAGTCGACGACTTTGCGGATGCGGTCGGCGTAGGCCGCTCCGGTGATCGCATCGAGCACCGGCCACCGGCCCTCGGCCACCGCGTTCTCGTCGCAGCCCTCGACCAGGTTGAACACGCAGGTGAACACCCTGGTCGCGTCGGCGGTGATCGCGTCATCCTTCGGCCACGCGTCGTTGAAGCCCAGCTGGATCGCCACCACCTGGGTCCGCGGCCCGAACGACCCGTCCCGAGCGGCTTCGAGCACCTCCTGCGTCAGGGTGTACCCGTCCCGGCCGGGAACCTTCTCCCCGGTCGATGTCACCGGACCGGTATCGATGGTCGCGCTGGAGCACGAGTTGTTCTCGACGTCCTCGGCGGCGATGCCCATCAGCCCACTCAGTTGAACGGGCCACGAGGTGGGGCCGTGTAAACAGGCCTGCAGACCGGTGCTGTTCTCGTCCGCGCACTTCACCAGCACCGCATCGCACGGTGGGTTCGCGGTGTACGAGTCACCGAGCACGACGAGCGCGCGGCCCGGTGCCGGTGCGGGTTCGGCGTCGGCCGTGCTCACCGACACGGCCGCGGCGAGCACGCCGACGGCGGCGCCCAGCCGGAGCCGGAGCACGGCCCGGCCTGTAGTCCAGGAACTGGTCAATGCAAATCCTCATCGGGCCACGGCCAGCCCGCATAGGGTGTCGACCATGACGCAGGTCACAGCGTCTGACAGATAAAGCAAAGTATCTCCTTTTCACTTTCTCGGCAAGCAAGCGGCTGGTGGACTGTCGGACTCGCCGGGGGGTGCTCCGGCTCACGGGGTGGGGTGACCCGAAATTCACTCAGTCGACGCCTGATTCGGGTTTCGGGCAGCGAATCTGGTGTCCTCATACTGTTTTTCGCCTCGTGGCGGCCATTCGAACAGGCCGAATGATGCGTGCGGCGTCCGGTGCTCAGTTCCCGTAAGTGATTGGCGGAGTGGTGGATTCGGACAAACTGCCCATCGATTGGGGTCTCAGGGTTGCGGCGAAACACCCGTGCGAAACTCGAGCCGATGATCACCTACTTGCAAGCCGCTGTCATCGGCGCCGTACAGGGTGTCACCGAACTGTTCCCGATCTCGAGCCTGGGGCACTCGGTCCTGGTCGCGGATTGGGTCGGTGGTAGCTGGAAGCAGGTGACAGTGGGAAGATCCGGCCGGGGTGCGACCTATCTGGCCTTCGTGGTGGCATTGCACGTGGCCACGGCGATCGCGTTGCTCGGCTACTACTGGCGTGACTGGCGGGCCATCATCGCCGGTTTCCTGGCCACGTTGCGAACCCGGCGCGCGGAAACCGTTCCGCAGCGACTCGCCTGGCTGATCGTTCTCGCCACTCTTCCCGTCGCGGTCCTGGGCCCTTTCCTGGATCGCCCGCTGCACGCGCTGTTCACCACGCCCGTCGACACCAGTGTCTTCCTGACCTTGAACGGTGTCGTGCTCGTCATCGGCGAGGGATTGCGCAGGCGCAACGAACCGACATTGGCGGAATACGGTCGCCGGTTCGGCCGCCGTGAGGCCCACCGGTCCGTTCACCCCGCCGGACCGAAGCGCCCCCGTCAGACCGACCGCCCGCTGGCTGCCCTGAGCCCCCTGGACGCCATCGGTGTCGGCTTCGCCCAAGCCGGCGCACTGCTGACCGGCTTCAGCCGCGCGGGACTCACCATGGTCGGTGGCCTGTGGCGCGGTCTGGAAAATGAGCACGCCGCCAAATTCGCCTTCCTGCTCGCCACTCCGACGATTCTGGGCGCCGGCCTGGTCGAGTTGCCGGAGCTCGCCGAACCGAGGATCGCCGCCATCCGCGGCCCGGTACTCCTCGGCGCCTTCGTCTCCGGAACCTGCTCATGGTTGGCGGTGCGCTACCTCGAGCGCTACTTCCGCACCCGCACCCTCCTCCCGTTCGCGGCCTACTGCATCATCGCGGGCACCCTGTCGACCATCCGATTCATGTGAGACAGAACCGAATCCCCAGCGCGTTCTCCAGCGGCGCTATTGAACGTGAAATCCCCAGCTGCAGAGCAGATTCTGTGAACGTGGGGGCAAGTTGGGGCGGGAGCGAGTGACCACGGGCGCTCGGCCGACCTCGAGCCCGATGGTGTGGATCGATCCCGTCAGTGCATCCGCAATCCCATGTTGCTCCGGAGGTATTCGCTGAATCCTTGGATTCAGTCCAGGTGCCGGCGTACTTCGGCGGCGAAGCCCGATACCCCGGATCGGTCGAGGACATCGAGCAGACCCTGGAGGTGTTTCGGGGGTCGCTTGTGTTGGGCGACTTGCGTTTGGAGCAATCGGACTACCTGCCCGGGGGCTAGATCCAGCATGTCCAGTAGGAAGTCGTCCGGATGCATCAGTTCGGGGAATCCGTCGCCGATGGGTCTGACCTTGAAGTCTTTGATATTGAAGGTCAGCAGCGCGTCGGCATTTCCCTGTAGCGCGGCCGCAAGGACGTGTCTGTCCTTGGGGTGGTTCTCCATTCGTTCGGTCAGCTCTTCATAACCCTCGACCATGGCGTCGGGGAAGAACGTCCGCAATGTGTCGATCAAGCGGTCTACTTGTGCGGTCCGGCGGGCGTCATCGCCATGCGCGGCTGCGAGATTGCGTTGCAACTCGGCCAGGACCTCGGCTGACCACAGCGGTTGTATGAGATCTGCTTCGGCTAGGCGCAGTACCGTGTCGCGCAGATGCGCCGGATACAGGACACAGGTGTCGAGGAAGACTCGCTGCATGGCTCAGTGCCGTTTCAGTGGCTCCGGGGGAGTCTCGTCGTACAGTCCTAGATCCTCGGAGATCCTGGTGATCTCGGACAGTCCCGCCGCGCGCTCGGCACGTCTGTATTCGCGGAACGCCAGGACATCGGTGAGACGTACTCTGCGATGCCGACCCGGCCGGGTGAACGGAATCGCACCGGAGTCCAGCAGCTTCACGAACGTCGGCCTGCTCATGCCCAGCAATTCGGCCGCCTCCTGTGTGGTCAGCGTGGTGTGCAGCGGTGCGACGGTCACGGCCTTGCCCTCGGACAGCGCGTGGGCTACCAGGCGCAATGCCTCGAATACCTCTCTCGGTAGGGCCACGACCGCGCCTTCCGAGGAGCGTAGGATCGCCGCCTCGACCGAGGGAGCCGTGTCCAGGAATCTGCGCAGCTCCGCGATCTGATCCGGATGCTCCGGCAGCAGCGTGCGCTCGTTCAGTGTCTCGGTCATCCTGTCGGCCTCCTGCGGTCGGCCTCCATTATGCCGATCTTTCGAATAATTCGAAAGGAGTTGCTTGGTCCGGGTGGATGGTTTCGACTACCCATGGACGCATCGGCTCGATCTTTGCGAGCTGGAATGCGAAGCGCCCGAACGACTTCGACCGGCCGCCCGTTGGAGCGACGTTGACAGAACTGCGTCCGGAGCCTGGTGAGAAGTTGGGAAATACTCGAGTAAAGAGTTCGGCCCAGGTCAGAAAGAATTCTCTGACCTGGGCCGATGAGGGTGGCTGACGGGACTCGAACCCGCGACACCCAGGATCACAACCTGGTGCTCTACCAGCTGAACTACAGCCACCATTGCCGGTAACTTCCGGCGCGGTAGAGCTTAACCGGTCCGCGCGGTGAGTACCTAATCGGCTGTTCAGGATGGGTTTGCGGGGGGTTCGGCGGGGGTGGAGAGTTCGGCGGCGACGGCGGCGATCTCGGCGGTGGAGGGGCCGGGGGCGGGGACGAAGGCGGTGCGGCGGTAGTACTCGAGCTCGCGGATGGATTCCTTGATGTCGGCGAGGGCGCGGTGGGCGAGGCCCTTCTCGGGCTGGCCGAAGTAGATGCGCGGGTACCAGCGGCGGGTCAGTTCCTTGATGGAGCTGACGTCGATCATGCGGTAGTGCAGGTGGGCGTCGAGGGCCGGCATGTCGCGGGCGATGAAGCCGCGGTCGGTGGCGATGGAGTTGCCGGCCAGCGGGACCGTGCGCGCGGTGGGGACGTACTGCTTGATGTAGTCGAGGATCTGCTGCTCGGCCTCGGCGACGGAGACGGTGGAGCGGCGGACCTCCTCGGTGAGCCCGGAGCGGGCGTGCATCTCGGCCACCACCGGCGGCATGGCGGCCAGCGCGTCGTCGTCGGCGTGGATCACGATGTCCACGCCCTCGCCGAGGATATTGAGGTCACTGTCGGTCACGAGTGCGGCCACCTCGATCAGCTTGTCGCTGTCGAGCTGTAGGCCGGTCATCTCGCAGTCCATCCACACCACGTACTTGTCCACCCGCCAAACACTAACGCTTCGGCGTTCCGCGACCCGGAGGCCCGGCCGCGTCGAGCCCGCTCGGCCGCCCGACCGGGCAGTATCGTTCACATCAGTCCCGCATAACGAGCGGTCGGCATGTTGGTTGGGCAGTTCCCAGGGCAGTAGTTCACAGGGCAGTCGCAGTTGGCAGAGCAGACGGAGGATGCGCGATGACCACCCCGCAGGAGAAGGCAGCGGCGGCACGGAAGGCGGCGGAGGAGGCGGCGCGGATCGCGGCGGAGGCGGCGGCCGCCGCCGAGGCCGCGGAAAAGGAAGCCGCCGATCAGGAGGCGGCGGCCAAGGCCGCTGAGACGGCTCCTGGGGGCAACGGCATGACGAAAACCGCTGCCGCGGAATCTGATCAGGCCGCCGAGGACGAGGCCGCCGCACGGGAGATCGCGGCGGGATACGCCATGGAGGGCCTGGCGCTGGAGCTGGGCACCGTGGTCGTCGGCGACAGCGTGCATCCCGATGCGCGGGTGCGGATTCCGATGAAGACCATGAACCGCCACGGCCTGGTCGCGGGCGCCACCGGTACCGGTAAGACCAAGACCGTGCAGGGCATCGCCGAGCAGCTCTCGGCGGCGGGCGTGCCGGTGGTGCTGGCCGATATCAAGGGCGACCTGTCGGGTCTGGCGCAGCCGGGGCAGGCGAACGACAAGCTGCTGGCCCGCGCCCGGGAGACCGGCGATCCGGACTGGAGGCCGCAGGGCTTCCCGTGTGAGTTCGTCTCCCTCGGCACCGGGGGGATCGGCGTGCCGATCCGCGCCACCATCACCTCGTTCGGCCCGATCCTGCTCAGTAAGGCGCTGGGGCTCAACGAAACCCAGGAATCCACCCTCGGCCTGATCTTCCACTGGGCCGACCAGAACGGCTTGGCGCTGCTGGATCTGAAGGATCTGCGCGCGGTCATCCAATACCTCACCAGCCCGGAGGGTAAGGAAGATCTCAAGGGCATCGGCGGGGTCTCCGCGCAGACCGCGGGTGTGATCCTGCGCGCACTGGTGAATCTGGAGGCCGACGGCGGTGACACCTTCTTCGGCGAGCCCGAGCTCGAGCCCGCCGATCTCATGCGCACCGCGGGCGGGCAGGGCGTCATCACCCTGTTCGAGCTGGGCGCGCAGGCCGCGCGGCCGCAGATGTTCTCGACCTTCCTGATGTGGGTGCTGGCCAACCTGTTCCAGACCCTGCCCGAGGTCGGCGATATGGACAAGCCCAAGCTGGTGTTCATCTTCGACGAGGCGCACCTGCTGTTCAACGACGCCTCCAAGGCGTTCCTGAACCAGGTCGAGCAGACGGTCAAGCTGATCCGCTCCAAGGGCGTCGGCGTCTTCTTCTGCACCCAGCTGCCCACCGACATCCCGAATCCGGTGCTCTCCCAGCTGGGTGCGCGCATCCAGCACGCGCTGCGCGCATTCACGCCGGAAGATCAAGCGGCACTGTCGAAGACGGTGCGCACCTATCCCAAGACCGCCACCTATGATCTCGAAAAGGCGCTCACCTCGCTGGGTATCGGTGAGGCCGTGGTGACGGTGTTGTCGGAGAAAGGCGCGCCCACCCCGGTCGCCTGGGCGCGCATGCAGCCGCCGCGCTCGCTCATGGACACCATCGGGGACGACGGAATCCGTTCCCGCGCACAGCAGTCCGCGCTGTACGGCAAGTACGGGACCACCATCGACGCGGAATCGGCCTATGAGATCCTGACCGCGAAGATTCAGGCGACCGCGCAGCGGCAGGCCGACGAGGCGGCGGCCAAGGGCTCGCGCGCGGCCAGGCCCGCCCCGCAGGAGGATTCGATGGCCGAGAAGATCGTCAAGAATCCCGCCTTCAAGAACTTCCTGCGATCGGCGGCCACCGTCGCCGGGCGCGAGATCAGCCGCAGCATCTTCGGCACCCGGAAGCGGTAGCTCGGCTCAGCGCCCGATATCGCGGCTGAGCAGATCGTCGATGGTTTCGCGCCGGACCAGCTCCCGGCACCGGCCGTCGCGGACCGCGACGATCGGCGGGCGGCCGACGCCGTTGTAGGACGAGGCCAGGCTGTGGTGGTACGCCCCGGTGCAGGGCATGGCCAGCACCTCGCCGGGCCGCAGGTCGGCCGGCAGCCGGACGTCGCGGGCCAGGATGTCGCCCGCCTCGCAGTAGCGTCCGGCGATGGTGGCGCTCATGTGCGGGCCGGTGGGATGCCGGTTGGCGACCACGGCGTCGTAGCGCGCGCCGTAGAGGGCGACCCGCGGGTTGTCGCTCATACCGCCGTCCACGGTCACGTAGGTGTGGCCGTGCTCGACGTGTTTGACCGACAGCACGCGGTACAGCGTGACGCCCGCCCGTGCCACGATGGCGCGGCCGGGTTCGAGGGCGATGCGGGGGCGCGGGAAGCCGTGCCGGGCGCAGGCGGCGTCCAGCGAATCCTCGATGATGTCGGCCAGTTCGGCCAGGTTCATCTCGGCGTCGCCGCTGCGGTAGGCGACCGCGTGCCCGCCGCCGAGGTCCAGGTCGGTCAGGGTGACGCCGAATTCGTCGCGGATGCGGGCCATCTCGGCGATCATGCGCCGCACCGCCTCGCCGTAGGGGAAGGTGTTGTAGATCTGCGACCCGATATGGCAGTGCAGCCCGGCCAGGGTCAGATTCGGTTGCCGCACAATGCGATCCACCGCTTCCAGCACCGCCCGCCCGCCGATCGGGAAACCGAACTTCTGATCGGTGACGCCGGTGCGGACCGCCGGATGTCCGTCGATGTCGATATCGGGGGTGACGCGCAGCAGCACCCGCTGCGGCCGCTCGGCCAGCGCCGAGAGCAGCGTGATCTCGGTGAGCGAGTCGATCACGATGCGCCCGACCCGGCAGTTCACCGCCGTCTCCAGTTCGGCGAAGGGTTTCCCGTTGCCGTGCAGCACGATCCGCTCCGGATCGGCCCAGCTGGACAGTGCCACCGCCAGTTCCCCGGCCGAGCACACGTCCAGCGACAGTCCCTCGTCGGTGATCCATTCGGCCACCGCGCGGGTGAGCAGTGCCTTGCCCGCATAGATGATCTCGGCGTCGGGGAACCGGGTGCGGTAGGCCTGACAGCGGGTGCGCACCTCGCCCTCGTCGAGCACATACGTCGGCGTGCCGTATTGATCGGCGATGTCGGCCAGCGCCACGCCGCCGACGGTGATGCGCCCGTCGGCGTCGTAGTGGGTTTCGCGTGGCCAGACCGCCGGATCGAGCCGGGGAACCATGCCCCCGTCACGCAGCGACGGGAAGATCTCGAGCAGCGTCAAGACGTCTCCTGGTGAGAGCTCCCCGCTTTCTCTCATGCGGGGCCGACACCAGGACTACGCCGGATTCCGTGGTCCGGAATGTCCGGCAACGTCCCCTTTACGAGCGTCCCGCCGATCTTGACGGTTTGCTGATCAGCTGCCGAGCTTCTTGTAGGCGGCGCCGGCCACCACCGAGGTGATCGAGCGCGGGCCGAACTGCCCGGCCAGGCTCATACCCTTGCTGATCAGGCCCGGGACCACGCGCATCTTGTTGCGGGCGAGCGCGTCGATGGTGATCTTGGCGGTGTGGGCGGCGGTGACCCAGATGAACTCCGGGATCTTGTTGCCCATCTCCTCCTGGTCCGGGTTGTCGGTACGGACCGGGCCGGGAGCCAGCAGGGTGACATTGATGCCGGTGCCCTTGAGCTCACCGCGTAGCGACTCGGAGAAGGTGTTCACGAACGCCTTGCTCGCGGAGTAGGTGGTGTTGTTCGGAATCGGCATATTGCCCGCCGCCGAGCCGGTGACGAGGATGCCGCCCGCCCGGCGCTCCAGCATGCCCGGCAGCACGGCCAGCGTGAGATCATGCACGGCAACGGCATTCAGTTCCATGATGTCGCGCTCGTAGTCCAGGTCCAGCTTGGCCAGCGGGCCGAAGGTGGAGACACCGGCGTTGTTGCAGAGGATGGCGATGTCCCGCGCGGCCAGCTCCTTGGCCAGCGGCGCGCGCTGATCGCGGTCGGACAGGTCCACCGCGCGCACCTCGGCGGTGATGCCGTACCGCTTGGTCAGCCGCTGTGCCAGCTCGGCCAGCAGGTCGCCGCGGCGGGCGACGAGGATCAGCGAGTAGCCCCGCGAGGCAAGCTCTTCGGCGAGGGCGGTGCCGATCCCGGAGGAGGCTCCGGTGACGACGGCACGATTGTCGGCGGTGGGTACAGGCAGGCTCACGGGACCCGAGCCTACCGATGTTCGCGCGGATGGTGCGCTCGGCGTGCGGGTGGGGTACACGAAAGGGAAACCACCCCACCCGCACGCCCGCGTTCGCGCCGTTCAGCGCGTGTCCGGCGGGCGGATCAGGAAGTGCCTGCCCGGATCAGGCGGTGCACGTCGAGATCAGGCGGTGCACTTCGAGATGAGGACGCTGGCCTGGGAGGGATCCGCGCTGCCCAGGCTCACCATCAGGGGGTTCGGGTCCGGGCCGCTGGCCGCGAGAGCATTGCGCTCGGCGGCGGCCAGGTTGTTGCCCAGGCCGGTGTACAGGCGGCCGTCGCGGTCCACGAGGGCGGCGCAGCCGTTGTTCCAGCGCAGCTCCACCACACAGTTGGAGTAGCCGCACTGGTCCATGGCGTCGGCGTCGGCGCGGCCCTGGTCGGGCGCGTTGTAGGCGTAGCCGATGGACCACTGGTCGCCCCGGTCGGCGACAGCGAAGGAGCCGTAGTAGTCGTAGTCGGCGTGCGCCGTTCCCATGCCGGTGCTCATCAGCGCGGCGGCGGCGGAGGCCGCCGCACCGGCGGCGGCCTTACGAGACAGATGCATAGAGAATTTCTCCCCCAGGATCGTTGAAGCAAGTGCTCCGCGATCATGGCAGGGTGGTACGACATTCCCGACCATCTGAATCGGTTGGTGTATCGGTCATTTCGGATTCCGGCCGGAAATGTCGGGACCGGTCAATTGCCGGGCTTGGGCTCCATGAAGGCGATGCCCCAGTTCAGGTGGCCGTGCCAGACGCTGGCTATGCGGCCGCCCTGGACGGCGGGTTTGGGGTCGCCGATCGGGCCGCCCGCGGCGCGGACGGCGGCGACGGTGGCGTCCAGGTCGGGGGACAGGAAGGCGACGCCGGTCAGGGCGGGCGCGCGGCCGGAGGACACGGCCTCGATGAACGGTTCGCCGACCCGGTAGAAGGCCATTTCAGGTCCCTCCGGGCCGCGCGGGAAGAAGCGCCGGCGCGGCGGGACGCCGAGGACGGCGGTCAGATCGGCGACGGCGTCGTCCAGATCGGGCACCCAGTAGACGACGTGATCGACGGTGATCACGCCGTTCGGATGCATCGGCATGGAATCAGCTTCGGGCCTCGTCGATTCCAGGTACGGGATGCCGAGTGATTCGGGGGCGGCATGGGTTTCGTCGAAGCCCCAGGCGGGCTCGCCCAGGGTGCAGGCGACGCGGCCGATCTGCACTCGGCCGCCGCTGACGGTGAAACCCAGTGCCGCCCAGGACTGCTCGTCTCCGGGCAGTCCCAGGCGGGTGAGGTTCGGCATTACAGGGCCGCCGCCAGCCGGGTGCCCTGGTTGATGGCACGCTTGGCGTCGAGTTCGGCGGCCAGGTCGGCGCCGCCGATGAGGTGCACCTTCACGCCCGCGTTCTGCAGCGGCTCGTGCAGGTCGCGCACGGATTCCTGGCCCGCGCACAGGATCACGTTGTCGCATTCGATGATCTGCGGGCGCTGGCGCTTCTCGCCGAAGCTGATGTGCAGGCCCCGGTCGTCGATGCGCTCGTAGTTGACGCCGCCGATCTGCTCGACGCCCTTGGCCTTGACCGCGGCCCGGTGCACCCAGCCGGTGGTCTTGCCCAGTCCCTTGCCGAAGGAGGACGACTTGCGCTGCAGCAGTACGACTTCCCGGGCGGCGGGGGAGGGCCTGGGGGTGGTGACGAAGCCGGGGACGGTGGGATCGTCGGAGACGCCCCACTCTTCCTTCCACTCGTCGAGCTTGAGGCTGGGATGTCCTTCGACGGTGAGGAATTCGCTCACGTCGAAGCCGATGCCGCCGGCGCCGATGACGGCCACCTTCTTGCCCACCGGCTTGCCGTCGCGCACCAGCTCGGCGTAGGTGAGCACCTTCGGGTGGTCGATGCCGGGGATATCGGGGATGCGCGGCTTCACGCCGGTGGCCAGGATGACCTCGGCGTAACCGCCCGCGATGAGCTGCTCGGCGGTGGCCCGGGTCTCGAGATGCACACGCACACCGGTGATTTCGAGCTGCCGGGTGTAGTAGCGCAGGGTCTCGTTGAACTCTTCCTTGCCCGGGATCCGGCGGGCGATGTCGAACTGCCCGCCGATCTTGTCGTCGGACTCGAACAGGTCCACGTGATGCCCGCGCTGGGCCAGGCTGACCGCGGCCGAGAGCCCGGCCGGTCCCGCGCCCACCACGGCGAACTTCCGGGTCCGGCGGGTGGGCAGCAGCTTCAGCTCGGTCTCGTGGCCGGCGCGCGGATTCAGCAGGCAGGACACGGTTTTGGCCTGGAAGGCGTGGTCCAGGCAGGCCTGGTTGCAGGCGATGCAGGTATTGATCTCGTCCCCCCGCGCGTCCTGGGCCTTGCGCGCCCAGTCCGGGTCGGCGAGCAGCGGGCGGGCCAGCGACACCAGGTCGGAGTCGCCGCGGATGAGGATCTCCTCGGCGGTCTCCGGCATATTGATGCGGTTGGACGCGCACACCGGAATGCTCACCAGGTCCTTGACCTTCGCGGTCCACTCCACGAACGCCGCACGCGGCACCGAGGTGACGATGGTGGGCACCCGGGCCTCGTGCCAGCCGATGTCGGTATTGATGATGGTGGCGCCGGCGGCTTCCACATCCCGTGCGACGGCGGCGATTTCGTCCCAGGTCTGGCCCTTCTCCACGAAGTCGGCCATGGACAGTCGGAAGACGATGATGAAGTCCGGCCCGACCGCCTTGCGCACCCGGCGCACGATCTCGCCCGCGATGCGGCGGCGGTTCTCCGGCGAACCGCCCCACTTGTCCTTGCGCTTGTTGGTGCGCTCGGCCAGGAACTGGTTGATGAAATAGCCTTCACCACCCATGATTTCGACGCCGTCGTACCCGGCGAACTTGGCCAGGTAGGCGCAGCGCGCGTAGTCGTCGATGGTGTCCTCGACGCCCTTGGACGAGAGCGCGCGGGGCTTGAACGGGTTGATGGGGGCCTTGATGGCGGAGGCGGACACGCTGGTCGGCATGTAGGAGTAGCGGCCCGCGTGCAGGATCTGCAGCGCGATCTTGCCGCCCTCGGCGTGCACCGCCCTGGTGATGGCACGGTGCCGGTAGGCCTCGGTCTTGTTGGTCAGCTTGGCGCCGAAGGGCAGTAGCCAGCCGGTGCGGTTGGGGGCGTAACCGCCCGTGATGATCAGCCCGACACCGCCTTTGGCCCGCTCGGCGAAGTAGGCGGCCAGCCGGTTGGTGTGCCAGGCCCGATCCTCGAGGCCGGTGTGCATGGAACCCATGACCACGCGATTGCGCAGCGTGGTGAATCCCAGGTCCAGGGGTTCGAACAGGTGCGGGTACGCGCTCATCGCTGAGTGCCTTTCGGTTCGGACGCCTGCGACCGGGCTGAGTCGCGCTCGAGGGCGTCGAGTACTTCCTCGCACCAGTCGACGATTCCCTCCTCGACGCGGATGCCGCCGCGCAGGACGAGGTACTGGTGCAGCTTGGGGCCGGTGAGCTGATCCGGCGCCGGGTAGTCCTTCTTCTCGAAGGTGCGGTACAGGTCGAGCCGGTGCGCGTGCTGGTCGCGGTGGCGCTGCACCTCGGCGGTGAGCGCGCCGACATCGCCGAGGGAGGCGGCTCGCAGCTTCACGCCGAGTTCGTTGCGCATGGGTTCCAGATCGGCGGGTTCGGCGATCCAGCGGATCAGTTCGGCCCGGCCGGCGTCGGAGACGGTGTAGACCTTCTTGTCCGGGCGGCCCTCCTGGGGCACGGTCTCCGCGATGACCCAGCCCTGCTCGTCCATGCGCTTGAGCACGCGATAGATCTGCTGGTGGGTAGCGTTCCAGAAGAATCCGATGGATTTGTCGAAACGGCGCGCCAGGTCGTATCCCGAGCTGGCGCGTTCGGTCAGCGATACCAGCAGCGCGTGTTCGAGGGCCATGCCGCCAGGGTAACTGAGACGAGACGTACTATGCAATTCAGTGCATAAGGTGTCGGCGTGGTGCGGATTCGCCGGTGTGTCGGTTAACGCGGCCGGTAGCGAACCGGATTTCAGAGCAAATCACCCGCCCGGGGTGCTGGGCGGGGGTGGACTCAGGGGAGGAAACATGCGTTCGGCATTCACGACGGTGGGGGCCGCGGTGCTCATCGCGACATCCGCGGTGCTGATGACGGCCTGCAATGACAAGGACACCACCGGGGCCACGCCGACTTCGGTGAGCGCCGCGGCACAGGGCGCCGGGCAGCCGAATGACACTGCCGCTCCGGGTGGCACCCTCGGGCCCGGCGGCACGAACTCCCAGGCGACCGTGCGCACTATCGGCAAGACCGGTTGGTACGAGGGCTTCGAGATCACCGTCGACAAGGCCACCGTCACGCCGGACGAATTCGGCGGCGCGAAGGTGCGGGTGGACATCACCTACAAGAACACCACCACGAAGGACCAGACGCTCAGCACCGTTCCCGGCGTGCAGATCGACGGCGCACTCGATGCCGGGGCCGGATTCGACAATCCGGATGTGCCCGGAAAGGGCTCGGCCGCAGGCGATGTCACCACCTCGGTGAAGAAGCTGGACAATGCCGAGCACCTGCTCGACACCATCACCATCGTCTACGGCACCTCCGCGGACAATCAGACCCTGATCCCACTGAAGACCGACGCGAAGGCCGACAGCGTCGCTCCCGGGACGCTGAACGTCTCGGGCAAGCTGGTGCAGGACCAGACCACCGTCGAAATCACCGGCGGCACACTGACACCCAGCTACACCAAGGGTGAGCGCAACAAGATGGATCTCGCCCTGCACATCAGGCTGGTCGGCGGCTCCGGCATCGCCGCGGGCGGACTGAACGTCTTCTACGAGTACTTCAGCATCAAGACGCCGGACGGCCAGAACGTGGTGGCCGATATCCGCGGCCCCATCGACGAATTGCTCAACCGCGACCAAACCATCGACAAGGCGGACAATGTCGTCGTGTTCGTGGTTCCCGCGCCGGCCACCGGCTCCTACGTCGTCAGCTACGACGCGACCAAGGGTGCGAGCACTGCCCCCACCTACTCCTTCACGGTCAGCTGAAAACTCCTGCGCGCCCGGTCTCTCCAGATCCGGCAGCCACTCGGGCGCGCGTGTTCAGCGTTGTCGTGCTCACAGCCCGGCGGCGAAGACCCGCGCCGCCTCGAGATCACCGGCATCCGGCCGCCCCTTGTTGACGCCGCCCACCACTCGCAGCGGCGCCCAGGTGTCGAACGCGCGAACCGAGAAGGTATCGACCACCTCGAACCCCGCGCGCCGGACCAGCCGTGCCATCGGCCACAGTTGCGGCGGAAACCCACTGGTGGCGAACACGAAGGCCCTGCCGCGCTCCGCTTTCGGCAGCGACCGCACGAACCCGCGCAGCCGGGGGTGGAACATCTGGTTGAAGATCCCCGATCCGAACCCCACCAGGTCGTACTCCCCGAGCGAGCTCACCTCGACCTGCTCGGGCTCCAGGACCGTGGCCTCCAGCACCTCGCCCATGGCCTCCGCCACCCGCCGCGTATTGCCATGTAACACCGAAACACACACGATCAGGACCTTCATCACAACGCTCCTTCGCTACCCGCATCGATCGGACATGCCCGGAGACACCACCCGAGTCTCGACCGTGACATCGAAGCGCTGTGTCGGCCGTCATAGGGCTCGCACTCTTGGACCGGTGTCGGTGTGGCGACGGCCAATTCCGGTGGTCATGGTTCCGTCGATCACTTTGAAACTATGGCATTTCATATATGTCGGGATGTCAATTCGGAGCGGACCGCAGGTCGAGTGCACTGTCATGTTGCTTCCCGTGCCGGGTGCGGAGGCCGTCGCCGTCGGCACGCGGGACGCAGCTGATCGGGGCGTTGCTGACCAGCTTGCGGGAGTGTGACATGCTGGTAGCGAGCACGGGTTGTTGATGTGATCGCTCGGCTCGCAACAGGGAGATTTAAAAAGAATGTCGCAAGGCAGTGTGAAGTGGTTTAACGGCGAAAAGGGCTTCGGGTTCATTGCGCAGGACGGCGGCGGTCCCGACGTTTTCGTCCACTACTCCGAGATTGCCGGCTCCGGTTTCAAGTCCCTCGACGAGGGCCAGCGAGTCGAGTTCGAGATCGGCCAGGGCCAGAAGGGTCCGCAGGCGCAGAACGTCCGCGCCATCTAGGAGCCGACACAACACCTAACCCGCGCCGACCGGCGCGGGTTTCGTGCTTTTCGGAGGCGTTGCGTTGTTGCTCGCGCACTTCCGGAGACTTGGCGAAGTCAGAAATCTCTGCGGCGCAGGCTTTCCCATCCGGCCCACATCGCAGCGGCCGCCCAGATGGCGGTGACGGCGAGGCCGGTCCAGGGGCCGAGGGTTCCCGACGGGTTGTGGACGAGTGCCTGTCTGCCCGCCCGGTCGGGGAGAAACTGGATGAGGCCGCCGTCGTGGGTGACGTCGCCGAGAGTGAACGACAGCAGCAGGACCACGGGTACGAGAATTCCCATGGCTGCCATGGCGTTTCGGAATACGGTCGCCAGGCCGGCGGCGAACAGGGCGATCAGTGCGAGATAGAGTGCGCAGCCGATGATCGCGCGCCACGCCGCCGGATCCTCGGCCCGCACCCGCTGCTCCCCCAGCAGTGGTTGCCCGACGAAGAAACACAGCGCCGCGGTCGGCAGACCGGCCAGTAGCGTGCCGGCGCCGATCACCAGGAGGTTCGCCGAATACACCAGGCCCCGGCGCGGTACCGCCGCGAACCAGATGCGCGCTCCGTTGCTCCTGAACTGTGCTGCCGCACAGACGGCTCCGACACAGATAGCGGCGAGCTGACCGAAATTGATTCCGTAGAACGAGATCAGCAGCGCATCGAAACCCGGTTTGCCCGCATCGTGCCTGCCGAGGCTGACGGTCCCGGTCAGTGAAAATCCCACGGTGGCCGCGAACATCAGTGCGACCAGGCCACTCAGCACCGGCAGCGATCGGGCCTTGATCCATTCGGAGCGCAGGATTGCTGTGAAAGACATTGTCACATCACCTTTTCCGGTGTCGTCGGGGTCGAAGTGGCGGACGCGAACTCGGCGGCGTCCGTGGTCAGAGCGAGGTATGCCTGCTCCAAAGTTCCCGACTCGTCGGCAAGTTCGAGGACCGGAACGCCGGCTCGGACGAGCAGTGGGCCGACGGTGCCGACCCGGGTCCCCTCGACATACCAGCGCCCCGAATCGCCCGCGACCGAATCGAAGCCCGCATCGGTCAACACGGTGCGCAACATTTCGGGGGAGTCGGTACGAATCCGGACCCGCGGCCGGGCATGGCGATCGATGAAGTTGTCGAGGCCGGTGTCGGCGAGGACCCTGCCCCGACCCAGCACCACGAGATGGTCTGCGAAGGAAGCGGTTTCGTTCATCAGATGGCTGGAGACGAACACTGTCCGGCCCTCGTCGGCAAAGCTGCGCAGCGTACTGCGCAGCCAGATGATGCCCTCCGGGTCGAGCCCGTTGGACGGCTCGTCGAGCATCAGCACCGGCGGATCGCCCAGCAGGGCGGCGGCGATCCCGAGCCGCTGACGCATACCCAGCGAGAATGTCTTGATCCGTTTGCCGGCCACCGTCTCGAGACCGACGGCTCCCAGCACGTCGTCCACGCGCCGCCGGGGAATCCTTTCCGCGGCGGCGAGTGCCGACAGGTGTGCGAACGCGGTCCGGCTCGAATGCATCGCGAAGGGGTCGAGGAGTGCGCCGATCAGACGCTGTGGCCGGCGCGCGGCGGTGAATGGGTGACCGGCCACTGTCGCACGGCCCGAGGTCGGCCGATCCAGGCCGAGCACGAGCCGCATCGTGGTGGACTTGCCTGCGCCATTGGGACCGAGGAAACCGGTGACCCGGCCCGGCCGCACCGAGCAGGTGACCCGGTCCAGCGCCCGCTTCGGGCCGTAGTCCTTGGTGAGCTCGTGAAGGTCGATGGTGGTCATGGACCTCAGCCTGGTTTCGTATGGGGATCGTGTCCTCCCGCTGCCGGGTGAACCGTCTCCCCAATTCGGGGGAGCCGAGGCTCGGGAGGCGGCTGGCACGATGAAGCCATGATCAGTTCGGTCGTGTCACGGTTTTCCGATCCGGTGACGTACTCGCGCGGGCTGCATCTGGCGCTGCCGCTCGCCATCGTGGCACTGTGGCTGTACATCGACCGCACCCACTGGTACCTGCCTGCGGCGCTCGCCGTGCCGGTCGGGCTGATCCCTGCGACACGCTTGGCGGAGGGTCTGCAGGCACAGCTGTTCCTGATAAACCGCGAACACGGTGCGCCCCAGCGTTCGATCACGGCCGCCCGTTCGGTGGACCGGTCGGATCGATGGCGGACCGTGTTGTGGCTGGAAGTCCGGCTGGGGCTGAGTGTGATCCTGCTGGCAACGTGTGTGCCGGTCGTGCTGCTCACCCGGGACCTGGTGCGCGCGGCGACCGGGAGCCAGCCCGCCCACGACGCCATCGTGCGAATCACGCACCCGCACTGGTGGTTCGGGCTGCTGATACCGGTGACCATCGCCCTGCTCGGCATCGTCGTCATCGGCCTGGGCGACCTGGTCACCGTCGCGGCGCGCACGCTGCTGGCGCCGTCCGCCGCGCAGCGGCTGCGAGCCCTGGAGGAGAGCACCGAGCGACTGCTGGAACACAATCGGATCGCGCGCGAACTGCACGATTCGATCGGCCATGCCCTGACCGCTGCGGTCCTGCAGGCCGGCGCCGCGCGAGCGGCCGGTGACCCCGAGTTCACCGAACGCGCTCTGACCGCCATCGAGGACACCGGGCGCGCCGCACTGGAGGATCTGGATCGGGTCCTGCTCGTGCTGCGCGAGCCCCACCGTCCGATCCATGAGAGACCGACCCTCGCGGACGCCGAGCGGCTGTTCGAAGCAGCCCGGTCCGCAGGTGCGACGGTCGACGCCGCGGTAATCGGTCCGCTGCATCGGATTCCGGGTCCGGTCTCGCGGGAGGGCTACCGAATCCTGCAGGAGGCCATCACCAATGCCATGCGCCACGCCGGACGGGTGCCGATCGAGGTTCGGGTGCTGTCCGGGCCGGATCGGCTCGACCTCGATATCGCCAACGAGCTGATCGGCCCGATATCCGCCGGCGCCGGAACCGGGCTCCGCGGCATTCGCGAGCGTGCCGAACTGCTGGGCGGATCGGTGCGGCTCGGCGCCGAGGGCGGCAGGTGGCGGGTACGGGTCGAGCTACCGGTCCAGGCTCGAGGGTGATCGAATGCCGGTGACAGTTCTGCTCGTCGACGATGAACCACTCGCTCGCGCGGGCCTGCGCGCGATCCTCGACGCTCAGCCCGACATCGAGGTGATCGGCGAGGCCGCCGACGGCGTGACCGTCGTTTCGCTGTGCAGACAGCTGAACCCCGATGTGATCGCCATGGATGTGCGAATGCCGTTGCTGGACGGCATCGAGACCACCCGCGCGATCCTGCGTTCCACGGCGCGGCCACCGAAGATCCTGGTGATCACCACGTACGAGAACGACGATTATGTCTACGCCGCCCTGCGCGCCGGCGCCGACGGGTTCCTTCTCAAACGTGCCCGCCCGGCCGAAATCGCCAACGCGGTACGGACTGTCGCAACCGGGGATTCGCTGTTGTACCCCGCCGCCGTCCGCGCGCTCGCTCACGGGCGCGGGAATCCCCGCGCCCGTGAGCAACTCGATCGCGCCGGTCTCACCGACCGTGAGGAAACCGTCCTCCTGCTGATGACCCGCGGACTGTCGAACCGGGAAATCGCCGACCAACTCCACATCGGAGCCGAGACCGTCAAGACCCACGTCAGTGGGATCCTCACCAAACTCGACGCCCGGGACCGCACCCAGGCGGTGATCCTGGCCTACGAATCCGGCTTCGTCGAGCGCTGATTCGAATCCCGAGCCGTCAGCGGGCGGCCCTGACCGCGAGGGCCGCGGCGACCAGGACGGTGATGCCCTCGGCCGTGGCGGTGGCGCCGACGGCGTAGGCAGCGGAGAGGGCGGTGGAACCGGCGAGGGTGAGGAATGCGGTGCCGAAGGCAGCCACGCCGATCACGACGCCCAATTGGACGCAGGTGACGAGTATGCCGCTGGCGTCGGCGGCCAGGGCGAGGGGGATCCTGCTGGTAGCGCGGGCCATGAGGGGGCTGAAGGCGAGGCCGTAGCCGATGCCCATCACGCCGAAGACGGTCAGTTCGAGCGGGCCGATGTCGCGGCCGCCGCGCATCTGCAGGCCCATGACGATGGTGGTCAGCGCGGCGATCAGCAGGCCGGTGGGGATCATCGCGCGGTGGAAGCGGGCGGGGATGCGGGTCCAATTCAGGCTCACCAGGCCGAAAGTCACGCCATTGGGGAGGAACAGGAGTCCGGCGTGCAGAGCGCTGTAGCCGAGGGTGGACTGGAGATGGATGGTGAGGACGAAGACCCAGCCGCCGAAGGTGCACATGACCAGGAACAGGGTGGCCGCGGTGAGCACCAGGCCGGGGGCCCGTAGCACGCGGTCGGCGAAGAGCGGTTCCCCGCCGCGGCGGTGCACCCAGCGCTCGACCAGGGCGAAGGCTGCGAAGCCGAAAGCGGACGCGCCCAGGGCGATTCGGGTCCACAGCGGCCAATCCTGTTCGTGCCCGAGCACCAGCGGCACGACCAGCGCCAGTACCGAGGCGGTCAGAACGGCCAGACCGGCCAGGTCGAGTTTGCGGTCCACGCCGGTGGTGACGGCCGGCAGGATGCGCGGGGCGGCGGCGAGCAGGGCCAGGCCGATCGGCACATTCACCAGAAACACACCGCGCCAGCCGGTTCCGGCGATATCGCTGCTCACGATGAGGCCGCCGAGGATCTGGCCGACGACCATGCCGCCGGAGATGACGGTCGCGTAGGCCGACAGCGCCCGCGCCCGGGCGGGTCCGGTGAAGGAGCGCTGCAGGATGGTCATCACCTGCGGCACCATGGCCGCCGATCCGACGCCCTGCAGGAACCGGAAGACGATGAGCGCCCCGGAGTTCCAGGCCAGCCCGCACGCCAGCGAGGCGAGGGTGAACAGCGCCAGCCCGGTGACGAACAGGGTGCGCTGCCCGAACCGGTCACCCAGCCGCGCGCCGGTCACCAGCAGCACCGCGTACGCGATCACGTACCCGGAGACGATGAGCTGCAGCCCGGAACCGGTGGCGTGCAGGGAGGTTCGGATGGAGGGGATGGCGACGTTCACGATGGAGGCGTCGAGTACCGCCATGAACTGGCCGAGCAGGATGACGGTCAGGACTGCGAGGGGTCGACGGACGGCTACCGGGGCGGGAGCCGCCGCGGGGGGAGACTGGGTCAGGCTCTGTGTCATGGGAATCAGCGTGCGCGGCGGCCGAAGCGGCGGACAGGAGTCTGTTTATACGGGTACTGGCACCACCTGGATACCCCTAGCGAATACCGTCACCATGGAGTCATGGTGTCAGCCTCGGGTTTCAGCGGCGTCGAGACGGTTACGGAAGCGGCCGTGCGCAACGGCAATTCGCGGTCGGTGCGCAAGGCCCGGCGCGAGGAGATGTCGACCTTCCTGAAGTCGCGGCGGGCGCGCATCCGCCCGGAGGATGTCGGCCTGCCCGTGGGCGCGCGCCGGCGCACCCCGGGGCTGCGGCGTGAGGAGGTGGCGCAGCTGGCCGGGGTGGGAATCACCTGGTACACCTGGCTCGAGCAGGGGCGCGACATCAATTGCAGTGTCCAGGTGCTGGATGCGATCGCCCGGGCGCTGTGCCTGGACGGCGCGGAGCACGCGCACCTGTACCGGCTCGCCGACGTTCCCACCGCGCCGACGCCGATCACCGAGGAGCTGGTGCCCGAGGAGGTGCAGATCATCCTCGACCACATGCATCCGCTGCCCGCGGCCCTGTTCAGCGCCAAATACGATGTGCTGGCCCGCAATACCGCCTACGCGACGATGTATCCGATGTTCATGAGCGGCTCCCGGAACGTGCTGCGCAAGGTCTTCCTGGCCGACGAGTGCTGCACGCCCTACCCGCCCCACTCGGAGCCGGACCACCTGGCCCGCATGGTCGGCTACCTGCGCTCCGCGTACGCCCGCAACCTCGCCGACCCCGAATGGGTGGAGTTCATCGACGACATGGTCTCGGCGAGCCCGCATTTCGCGGAACTCTGGGCGCGGAACGACGTCGCCCTCCCGCTGGGCCGCACCCGCATCATCCGCAACCTCGCCGTCGGCGAACTCGAGATGTACATGACCAGCATGTCCCTGCCTTCGATCGCCGGCGCGTGGATGCAGGTCTGGACGCCGTCCGATCCCGAAGCCTGGGGCAAACTCCACGCCCTGCTGTCCATGACGACCGAAGAGCGCCATCGCCCCTGGTCCGAACACGTCGAGCAAGTTCACGGCCGAACCCTCACGATCGACGACCGCGCCTGGGCGTGAGCGATTCTCGCATGTGCGGGACGCGCGGGGTGCGCGGATGTCGCGCGGGAGGCCCGTGGGGTCGCCTAGTCTGCGCTGCATGAGCGAGCGCTCGGGAGACGTCACCGTGGGTCAGGCGACCGGGCGGGCGACGGTGCTGGCGTGGGGGTTCTGGGACTGGGCGGGCGCGGCGTTCAACGCGGTGATCCTGACCTTCGTGTTCTCGGTGTATCTGACCGACAAGGTGGGCAAGGATCTGCCGGGCGGGATCTCGCCCAGTGCCTGGCTCGGGTGGGCGCTGGGAGCGGCAGGGCTGGTGGTGGCGGTGACCGCGCCGGTGGCCGGGCAGTGGTTCGACGCCACCGCCAGACGCAAGCTGGCGCTGGGACTGCTGACCTCGCTGACGGTGCTGGTGATGGCGGCCATGTTCTTCGTGCACGCCGACCACCACTACCTGTGGCTGGGATTGGCCCTGCTGGGCGTGGGCTCGGCCGCCTTCGAGCTCTCGCATGTGCCGTACTTCGCCATGCTGCGGCAGGTGTCCACGCCCGCCAATGTCGGGCGGGTGTCCGGGTTCGGCTGGGCCATGGGCTATTTCGGCGGGATCATCCTGCTGCTGATCAGCTATGTCGGCTTCATCGCGGGCAAGGGCGACTATCGCGGACTGCTCGGCGTGCCGATCGAGGATGGGCTGAACATCCGACTGGTCGCCGTGCTGGCGGCGGTCTGGTTCGCCGGATTCGCGGTGCCGCTGTTCCTGTTCGTTCCCGAGGTGCCGCGCACCACGGCCGACCCCGGTGCGGCGGTGCGGGGCCGGTCGTTCCTGCGCTCGTACGGGGTGCTCTTCCGCGACATCCGGGAACTGTGGCGCGTCGATCGGCGCACCGTGGCGTTCCTGCTGGCCAGCGCGGTGTTCCGGGACGGCCTGGCCGGCGTGTTCACCTTCGGCGCGATCCTGGCGGTGCGGGTGTACGGCATCGCGGACTCGGATGTGCTGCTGTTCGGCATTGCCGCGAATGTGGTTGCGGCCCTGGGTGCGTTGGTCGGCGGCCGGTTCGACGACCGCACCGGCCCGAAGCCGGTGATCGTCACCTCGCTGGCGGGCATGATCGTATGCGGAGCGTTCCTGCTGGTGCTGTCCGGTCCGCTCATGTTCTGGATCTTCGGCCTGGCGCTGACCGTATTCGTCGGCCCCGCACAGGCTTCCGCACGTTCGTTCCTGGCCCGGGTGTCCCCGCCCGGCCGCGAGGGGCAGATGTTCGGGCTCTACGCCACCACGGGTCGCGCCGTATCCTTCCTGGCCCCAACCCTTTTCGGATTCTTCGTCTGGGCGTTCGACGCCGAGCGGGCGGGAATCGTTGGCCTGCTACTCGTCTTGATCGTCGGCCTGATGCTCTTGCTGCCGGTGCGCGGAGATGATGTGCGCGGCCGCTGATTTCAGGGGCGACCCATCCCTAGGCGGGCCGCCACGCGCCCATGCCGAGCGCGATGAGCCGCACCTGCAGTACCGCACGCTCCACGGTCCGTATGCTCTCCCGGGATTCGGCCATCAGGTAGTCGGCGATCCGGTCGGCGACCGTGGACACGATGAGATCCGCGGCCAGCTCCAGATCGTCGGGCGACCATGCGTCCAGCGCCCGCACCCGCGACAGGTCGACCACCAATTCCCGTTCGATGAGCTGCATTTCGACCGCGATGGCCCCGCGCAGCGCGGCCGAGCCGCCGTGGCGTTCGCGAATCAGGAAGCCCCACAGGTCGCGCTTCCCGTCGACCTGATCGAAGACGAAGCGCACGGTCTGCGCCAGCGTCGCGTTCGGGGTGCGCCGCATTTCCCGTAGCGCCAGGCGCAATTGGCGCACGCCCTCCTCGACCAGGGTGGTGCCGAGTTCGTCGAGCGAGGCGAAGTGCCGGTAGAAGGCGGTGGGCACGATGCCGGCCGAGCGTGCGATCTCACGCAGGGACAGCGCCGCGAAGCCGCGGTCCGCGGCCAGGGCGAGGGTGCCGTCGAGTAGCGCCGCGCGGGTGCGTTCCTTGCGCTCGACTCGGGTAGCTGCCTGCTCGCTCATCTCGATCACCATACATGCGTTCACATTCGTTCCATTCGCAAGATGTCGTGTGGGTCACACGAACTGCCGGTTGAACTGGAGTGGCTTCGCCCGGCACACTATCTCAGTGTACAGATGTGCACCGAAATTCCTTCGGGGTCCGGTATGACATCGAGGTCACGCCGGAGGCGCATCGACTGCGAAGAGGCGTCGCTCAGCCCGGCGACGCGACAGGAGGCTCACATGGTCGGACTATTCGACCTGGTGCAGAAGACAATGACCACCCCGCACCCGCTGGATCGCTACCTCGAGCTGGTGCGCCCGACCCTGACCCGGCGCTCGATGCGCGCGGAGATCACCCACGTGCGGCGCAGCGCGGTCGGCTCGGTCACCCTCACCCTCGAGCCCGCCCGGCAGTGGTCCGGGCACGTGGCGGGACAATACGTGCAGATCGGCGTCGTGATCGACGGCGTCCGCCACACCCGCTGCTATTCACCGGTCAATGCCGAGGGACGCCGCGACCGGCACATCGAACTCACCGTCAAGGCCCACCCGCACGGCTTGGTCTCGAACCACCTGCACGAGAACGCGATTCCCGGCATGGTGGTGGACCTGGAGCCCGCCGCCGGCGCGTTCCACCTGCCCGAGCCGCGGCCCGAGCAGATCGTGCTGATCAGCGGCGGCAGCGGCATCACGCCGGTGCTGTCCATGCTGCGCACCCTCGCCAACGAGGGCTACCGTGGCCGCATCCTGTTCCTGCATTACAACCGTTCTCCGGAATGGGTGCCGCATCGCCAGGAACTCGAGGCGATCGCCATGCAGCACGGCAATGTCCGCATCGAATTCCGCTACCCGGAGACCGTCCGCGGCCGTCGCGATTCTGGACTGAGTGGAGCGGGGGAGCGAAGCGGAGGAGCGGAGGGAGGGAAGAATCGAGACTTCGGGGCCGCGAACCCGCCCGGAGCGAAGCGTAGGGCGAATCAGGCAGAGCGCGACGCCGGCTTCGGCTACGACGAGCTGGAGTCCCTCGCGCCCTGGTTCCCGTCCGCGCAGACCTACCTGTGCGGACCGCCCGGCCTGATGGCCGCGGTGCGCACCGTCTACGAGGCCGAACAGCTCGGCGATCGGCTGCACAGCGAGGAGTTCACCCTCGCCACCGCGGTCGTGGACCCGGCCGACGCCGAGGGGAAGGTGACCTTCTCCGGCAGCGGCGTGGTCGCCGAGAACACCGGCGAAAGCCTGCTCGAGCAGGCCGAATCTGCGGGCCTGAGCCCGGAGTACGGCTGCCGCATGGGCATCTGCTTCTCCTGCACGGCCGTCAAGCGCAGCGGCTGCACCCGCAACCTGCGCACCGGGGAGCTCGACAGCGACCCGGATCAGCCCATCCAGATCTGCATCAACGCCCCCGTCGGGGACGTCGACCTCGCTCTCTGACTCATTTCTGCCATCTGAACAGGAGGGATCATGGCGATCCTCACCGAAACCACCGAGGGCCCGCTGGTGCTCAGCGTCGATCAGGTCGAGGAGATCGGCCGCGAGCTCGACGCGCTGCGCGCCCGCATCACCACGGACCTGGGCGACCGGGACCGCGAGTACATCTACCAGGTGATCAAGGCCCAGCGCGGCCTGGAGATCGCCGGTCGCGGCCTGCTCTACCTGGGCTTCCTGCCGCCGTTCTGGCTGGCCGGCGTGGCCGCGCTGAGCGTGTCGAAGATTCTCGACAATATGGAGATCGGCCACAACGTCATGCACGGCCAGTGGGACTGGATGCGTGAGCCGACCCTGAATTCCCGTGTCTTCGAATGGGATACGGTCTGCCCGGGCGACCAGTGGCGGCACTCGCACAACTACATGCACCACACCTACACCAACATCCTCGATATGGACCGCGACATCGGTTACGGCATCCTGCGCGTGGACGAGGCGCAGAGCTGGAATGTGCTGCGGCTGGGCAACCCGCTCTACGCCTTCGCGCTAATGGTCGCGTTCGAGTGGGGCGTGATGGGCCACGACCTCGAGGTCGAGAACATCGTCCGGGGCAAGAAGTCCTGGCAGGAGGTCAAGACGCTGGTCAAGGGCCAGTGGCGCAAGGCCAGCCGGCAGGTGCTCAAGGATTACGTGGTCTTCCCGGCGCTGACCGGACCGCTGTTCCTGTCCACGCTGGCGGCCAACTTCACCGCCAATATCGTGCGCAACCTGTGGACGTTCTCGATCATCTTCTGCGGCCACTTCCCGACCGGCGTACAGACGTTCACCCAGGAGGAGTGCGCCGAGGAGACCCAGGGCGAGTGGTATGTGCGCCAGATGCTGGGCTCGGCCAATATCGAGGGCGGCAAGCTCTTCCACATCATGTCCGGCAACCTGTCGCACCAGATCGAGCATCACCTGTTCCCCGATCTGCCGGCCAACCGGTACCCGGAAATCGCCCCCGAGGTGAAGGCGCTGTGCGAAAAGCACGGCCTGCCCTACAACACCGGACGCTTCTCCCGGCAGATCGGTTCGGTGTGGTTGAAGCTGTTCAAGCTGGCGCTGCCGCCGTTCCTGGTCAAGAATTCAGCACAGGCCGGTGTTATCGTGATGCGCCGGGGGCAGGCGAGCGAAGTGGGCGTGTAAATGATTTCCAAATTCGAGAGCAACAAGGATCTGATCCAGGAATTGACGTCGTCGGGAGCACGACACGTCGGCAATATCGCCTCGATCATCACCGGCACCGTCGCCGAGGTGACCCGCGAGATCGGTGACTGGATCACCGACGCGATCGAGATGCGTGAGGCCGCCGCCGCTGCCGCGCAGGACGCGGCCGCCCAGCGTGCCGCGAACCTGACCGACGACCTCGACGACGAGGTCGACGAAGCCCCGGAACCCGCACCCGCGCAGGATAATTCGGCGACGATGCCGGTCCATGGCGAGCGCGTGACCGATTCCGGCGTCATCGACGCAGAGGTCATCGACCCGCGTTAGCTGGGCTCCTCACCAGGTCGGCAGTCGCCGGCGATGCTGGGCGACCTCCGTGATCAGATCCCGATAGCCGTCGGCGAGCTCGGCGAGCCGGTACCACTGCAGGTGGGCCTCCGTATCCACCCCGCGGCGGGGCCGGTCCTCGCTGATGCGATGCGCCACCGCGCGGTGGTTCTCCTTCTCCACCCCATGGTGGGGCCGCGCTCGCCCGTCGCCTGCTTTCGGAGCCCGTGCCGGCTCGGACTCGGTATTGCCCAGAGCCCGTTGTGCGGCAACCCATTTCGCGGCCATGCGGTCGATGACCGCGCCGAGGGTCTCGGTGTGCAGCGAGGCCCCGGCGCGGTGCGGAATGTTCACCGCCACCCAGTCGTCGATGCGGGCCACCAGTTCGGCCCGGCGCTCGTCGATCCGGTCGACGCGGTGAGTGCTGTCGGCGACATCGTCGGGGGTGGCGTCGGCGGCATGCGCCGTGTCCAGGGCGCGAGATCGATGCTCATGGCATCGCACCAGTTCGTGGGCTGATTCGAGGACGTCGCGATCGCGACGATCGGAGCTGACCGGTTCCCGGAAGGCGCGCAACAGCGTTGATGGCGATGGGAGCTCGGCCCCGAAACCCGCTCCGGTGTAGTCGATTGCCATGATTCCCACCCTCGGCGTCGCATGCGTGGATGCGCCAGGGCCGAGGGGGTTTCGGGGAGGGGCTCCCCTCGGCTCCGGCGCAGCCCCGCACCCGGAACGCAACAGCCCACCACCAGCGACACGGTGAAGTAACCGGGAAATCCGCGACGATGCGATGAGAAGACTGTCCGATAATGCGGGACATATTCAGGAAAGCGCGATAGTTGGAGGGGCGCAACCATCCGGCGCGTGATCGGCGAAGCTGCCTGAAAATCGTTATACAGCATTACAAGACGGTCACATGGCCGCGGCGGTTGAAGGCCGATCGACACCTCGGCGGGCGGTGGGTGAGACAGGTTCGAGGGCTGGGCTCGACCGGGGCGAGGCTTCCCGTCGGCGGGTCGGTTACCAAGGCTTATGAATAGCTATCTGTGCGGCGTGCCGAGGGCGCGACGCGCCGTAGTCCGTTAGCCTCGATATTCGTGCCCGCCTATGCGTCGTCGCCGGAACTGCGATTCGGCTTCATGTTCGCGCTGGAAGACCCCGAGCGAATTGCCGAAGTCGTCCGTAATCTGATTGTTCGCCGGACGGTGTCGGTGTTCCGTCTCGCGCATCTGTCCAGCGACAACGGACCGCCCGATCGGTTTGTCGTGAACTGGGGCGCGCTGCCGCAGGTCTCCGTCACGACCGCGGCGCCGGACCCCGACGAATTGCGTTCCAGCGGAACGATGCTGGTCAACGCGTTTCTGGGGGAGGACGGCGAGGTGAGCCTGTATTCGGCGGGCGCGGCGCCGCCGCAGTAGGAACTGGACGGTCCTCTCCCTTGTGACGGGTCGCACAACCCGTCTCAGCGACCTCTCAGCTACCGGCAAGGTTCGCCTCAGTGTCCCTCGGCAGTGTGGGTCCGGTCGCCGAACGGAAATCCCGGGCGGCGGCGTCCACTAGAGAGAGGTTGAAACATGATCCCGGTTATCATCCAGACTGGTTCCGCTGCGCTGAACGGCGTGCTGAACACCGGTAGTGCGGCCCTGGGTGGTCTGCTCAACACCCTGTGGACGGGATCCTTCGGCCGTTAATTCGCAATAGAGCGAAGGGTTTTCGGGCAATCGCCCCGGGTGCGTTCGCATCCGGGGCGATTTTTTGTCAGACGGCCAGGGCGGGAGCCCGGCGGGCCTGGAGGATCTGCTCGAGCAGGGCTACCAGGACGAGTTTCACCGACTCCCGGTCGCGGGCATCGCAATCCATGAGGTGGATGGTGGGCGAGAGGTCCAGCGCCTCGCGGACCTCGTCGAGCGCGAAGCGCGGTCCGGCCTCGAATCGGTTGACCGCCACCACGAACGGGGTGCCGCGCTGCTCGAAGAAGTCCAGCACGGGGTAGCAGTCCTCGACGCGGCCGGTGTCGACCAGGATGACGCCGCCGAGCGCGCCGTCGAGCAGGTCGTCCCAGAGGAATTCGAACCGCTCCTGGCCGGGGGTGCCGAACAGGTAGAGCACCAGGCTGGGGTCGAGGGTGATGCGGCCGAAGTCGAGGGCCACGGTGGTGGTCGTCTTGCCGGTGGCCAGGCCCGGATCGTCCAGTCCCACCGACACTTCGGTCATGGCGGCTTCGGTGGCGAGCGGCTCGATCTCCGAGATCGCTCCGATGAAAGTGGTCTTGCCGACGCCGAATCCACCGCTGGTCACGATTTTCACCGAGGAGGCCAGCGGTACGTCGGCGGGGTCAGAGGTTCCGAACAAGGTCCCGGATCCTTTCCAGAGCAGCGGTGGAGAGTTCATCGGTCCGGCCGACCGAGACATGTCCTTCGGATACCAGATCGCTCACCAGCACTCGCGCCACCCCGATCGGAACTCGCAGGGCCGCACCGATTTCGGCGATGGAGTGCGGGCGCTGGCACAGTCGCACCACCCGTTCCAGCTCGAACCGCAGCGGCGCGGACAGTGCTGCGGGGGTGGCGCGCACCAGGGTTTCGATGCGCAGGCCGTCGACTACCGGCGTGGTGCGCCCCGAGGTCATCATGAACGGTCGCACCACCTGTTCCTCATCGTCGGCCAATCTCGTATCTCGCGTGGGTTTTTCGGACGCGGCGGCACCGGACCAGCCGCGCGGGCGGCCGGGCGCGATCATGCGCGCGTCCGGCAGCCGATGCGAATCATTCATCGGCTCAAGGACTCCCGCAATTCGGTGATCAGGGCCGGGGTCAGCAGCGCGCCGGCGCGGTCGGCCAGCACGGCCATCTGATAGCCGACCAGCCCCACATCGGCGCCGTTGTCGGCGATCACGCCGATGCAGCTGCCATTGCTCATGGCCGAGACCAGCAGGAATCCGCGCCCCATCTCGATCATGATCAGCCGCAGGCCGTCGAAATCGTAACTGCGCGAGGCACTTCGGCCCAGGCTGGTGAGCCCGGAGACGATCGCGGCGAGCCGGTCGCCCGCGGTCCGGTCCAGGCCCTGGGACATGGCCATGAGTAGGCCGTCGGAGGACACCGCCACGGCGTCGCGCACCCCGTCGGTGGTACGCACGAAGTCGGCCAGCAGCCAGTTGAAAGTGTGCGGATCGGTGTCGGTGTAGTGGGTCGTCACCCGGTGTCCTCCTATGCTGTCGATCCGGGCCGCGGCGGTTCGCCGGCCTGCCCGCGCTGATGGCCGGACCGGAATCCGGCGAGCATGCTGCGTATCTCGTCGGGGGAGCGGTCCGCGACCGGCGGGGCGGCCGGCCGTGCGGCCGCCGGTTGGGCGCCGCCCGGTGTGACGCCCGGATTCTCGCGAGTCTTCCGGTTCCGCTTGACGAGACCGTTTCGCGTACGTTGCACCTCCGGGACAGCTCCCGAAACCTCGGTCGCCGCTCCCGGTGAGCTCGCTGGAACCGGGCCCGCCGGGGGCCCCGCCGCCGCTAGCGGAATGGCGAACGAACCTGTGGTCGGCCCGCCGAAGAGACGCTCGGCGGCGGTGGCGTGCGGTGGCACCGCCGGGGTGTGCGGCGCAACGGTCAGGGTGGGGGTGGGCAGCGGGACGAGCTTGATCGAGTTCGGGCTCGCGGGTGCGCCATTGGCGGCGGCGTCGTGGACGGGTGTCGCACGCTGCGGGCGTTCCGTGTCGCCGGAGCCGGGGGTGTGCCCCGAGCTGTGGCGGCCCGGTTTCGGGTCCGGCATGGTGTCGGCGACCGTCGGAAGCTGCGCGCCCGCAGCGTGTTTCGAATCCTCGGGCGGGGCGGGAAGTTCCGCCCCGGGGTCGCCGAGCAGGTCGTCCGGCAGCAGCAGCCGGGCCACCACGCCACTGGTCGGGGACACGGTGAGCTCGACCTCGATCCCCAGGCGCCGGGCCAGCCGGCCGACCACGTAGTGGCCCAGGAAGCGGGTGGGTGCGACGAGGAAGTCGGCTTCGCCGCACAGGCGGGCATTGGCGGTGGCGAGCTGGTCGGGCGGCATGCCGACGCCGTGGTCGACAATGGCGAGCATGTAGCGCGAGCCGAGCCGGCGGCCGTAGATCTCCACCTCCAGATCGGGCGGGGAGAAGGACAGCCCGTTCTCGATGAGTTCGGCCAGCATGTGCGCGACCTCGCTGACATGCGCGCCCGCGATGGAGATCTCGTCCACCCGGCGCAGCACCACCCGCCGGTAGTCGTCGACCTCGGACAGGCCGGCGCGGATGACGTCGGTCAGCGGAATGGGTTTCGACCAGCGGCGCGGGCTGGACTCGCCGACCAGCACCAGCAGGCTCTCGGCATTGCGCCGCATGCGGGTGGCCAGATGGTCGAGTTCGAAGAGGTTGGCCAGCGTGCTGGGGTCGAGCTCCTCCCGCTCGAACTCGCTGATCAGCCCGAGCTGGCGGCGCACCAGGTTCTGATTGCGCCGCGCCAGGTTGGCCATGGATTCGGTGCTGTTGCGGCGCAGCCGCGCCTGCGCGGAGGCGAGCTCGTAGGCGGTGGTCTGCACCCGGTCCAAAGCCCGTGCCACGGATACGATCTCGGCGCCCGCGCTCTCGTCGGCGCGCACCTGTTCGGGCGGGTCCGGGTCCGTGCCCTCGGAGGTCTGCCAGGCTTCGATGAGCTGCGGCAGTCGTTTACCGGCTACCTGGTCGGCCTCCTCGGCCAGCTCGGCCAGCGGCCGCACGATCGCCCGCACGGTGGCGACGACCAGCGCCACCTCGGCGGCGATGGCCAGCAGGGCGGCCAGCACGTAGAGGGACAGGCGCAGGGCGGCGTCGCGGCGCAGTTCGCTTGCCCGGGAGGTGATCTCGCCGCCGATATTGCGCTGGACGGTGCGTTCGCCGTCGATGATGGAGCTCATCTGGCGCCACCAGTCGGCGGGGTTGACCGATTCGGTGATCGGACCGCGCTCGGAGGCGAGGGCGATGGCCTCCGCGTCGCCCGCCCGCGCCGACTCGTCGGTTCGCATCGCGGTGTAGAGCTGCGAACGCTGCGCGGGTGTGGCATCGCGTTCGAAGGCCGTCACCGCGGCCTGTTTGGCGGCTCGGATATCGAGGAACTTCACGTACTCGCCCGGTGCGAACGCGCCCGCGGCGAAGACACCGTTGAGGAAGCCGCGTTCCTGACCGGTGAACTCCTTGACGTCGCCGAGCGCGTAGAGGCTCTGCAGCCCCCGCCACAGCCGGCTGTCGAGAGCGTGATCGAGGCCGGGCCGCGCCTGGTTCAGCGTGCCGATCGCATTGGTATAGAAGGCGAACGAGGCCGACCGGTCGGCGCGACCGGCGTCCACATCGGCGCGCGTGGCGGTCACTCCGGAGAACTGCTGGAGCGCGGTGCGCACCAGATCGGCGCCCGGCGGCTGCTGGTTCAGCGTGGAGTTGAGCTCCTGCAACGCGCTGTCGGTGGCCAGGCGCTGATTGCCGAGCGCACTGCGGGACGCGGCGTCGCCGCCGAGCAGTCCATTGGTGAGACCGCGTTCGCGCTGCACCTCGTGGACCAGGTCCTGTACCGCCAGCGCGAGCTGGACCGACTGGGCGGTGTCTCCGGTGTCGCGGTAGTCGTTCACCTCGCGGGTGATGACGATCGTCAGCAGCGCCAGCACCAGCGCCACCGACACGATCAGAATGCGCCGCAGACGAGCCCGGATGGTGCGTGGCCGGATCAATTCCATTGGCGGCGTGAGCTTCACGTTACCCGATGGCAACAGTTTCGCCGGACGCACTCTCACTCGGTCTCCCGTAAATCAGCTGTCGTGCCGACCCGGGCCGGGCACATGGAGAATAGTCAGCAACGTCGCACACCCGACCCCGGCCCGCAATTCGAAACAAGTCGATGTGGTGTGCGGAACTCGCCGTCGCGCGCGCTATTACAAATCTGGTCACAATGTGTGAGAAGCAGATGTGATCTTCGCGTCGCCGGGGAAACATTGGGGTGAACAACGGCTCACCGCTGTTCCGGCGGCTGTCGGAAGGAGGCCGCCGCGCTCGAGAGGAGTGACGGACATGCAGCCCAGTCCCGCTTATCCGGTGCGTGTGCGGGGAGACCTCGACCCGGGGTTGTCCCGCTGGATGTGGATAGTCAAGTGGATACTCGCCATTCCACACTATGTTGTGCTGATCTTCCTGAGCATCGCGTATCTGGTGGTGAGCATCATCGCTTTCTTCGCGATCCTCATAACCGGCTCGTATCCGAGAGGGCTCTTCGATTTCAATGTCGGCGTGTTGCGTTGGAGCTGGCGAGTGCGTTTCTATGCGCTCTCGCAACTGGGAACCGACCGCTACCCGCCGTTCAGCCTGCAACCCGATCCGGACTACCCGGCTGATCTGGAAGTCGACTATCCCGAGCAACTGAATCGCTGGATGGTCTTGATCAAGTGGTGGCTGCTGGCGATTCCGCAGTATCTGATCGTCGCCGCGTTCATGGGCGGCGGCCGCAATCAGCTGTCACTGCTGCCGATCCTGTTGATCGTCGCCGTCATCGGCCTGCTGTTCACCGGCGCGTATCCGCGGGGTCTGTACGACTTCGCCATGGGCGTCAATCGCTGGACGTTGCGGGTGCGCGCCTACGCGTCCCTGATGACCGACGCCTACCCACCGTTCCGGCTCGATCAGGGCGCGAGGGAGCCCGACGCCGCGGACTCGTAGAGACGCCGCACCACGTCCTCGATATCGGGTTCCTCGATGGACAGGTCGCGGACCTCGGCGCGGGCCGAGACGGCCGTGAGCAGCTGTGCGGCAGTGATGATCTCGGTGTCGAAGGCCAGCCGCTGCCGCATGCCCGCGCCCTGACTGTCGAGCAGTTTGGCGCCGGGCAGGTCGGCCAGGTCGGGGGTGGGCTCGGCGAGATCGACGGTGAGCACTCGTTGCGCACCGACGGTCGCGCCGAGGCCGGTCAGCGAGCCGTCGTAGACCAGCCGGCCGTGGTCCACCACCAGCACCCGCTCGCACAGCCGCTCGATATCGCCCATATCGTGGGTGGTGAGCAGCAGGGTGGTGCCGCGCTGAGTGCGCTCGTAGCGCAGGAATTCGCGTAATCGCTGCTTGGACAGCACATCCAGGCCGATGGTCGGTTCGTCGAGAATGACCAGCTCGGGTGAATGCAGCAGGGCCGCCGCGACTTCCGCGCGCATGCGCTGGCCCAGCGACAGCTGCCGGACCGGGGTGTCGAGGGTGCCGCCCATCTCCAGCTGTTCGACGAGCTCGGTGGTGCGGGTGCGCGCCGCCGCCGGGGTGAGCCGGTGGATGGCGGCCAGGATCGAGAACGATTCGCGCAGTGGCAGATCCCACCACAGCTGCGAGCGCTGCCCGAACACCACACCGATCCGACCGGCCAGCTCGCGGCGCTGCCGCACCGGGTCCAGCCCGCAGGTGCGCAGCCGCCCGGCCGAGGGCACCAGGATGCCGGTGATCATCTTGATGGTGGTGGACTTGCCCGCCCCGTTCGCACCGATGTAGCCGACCGCCGCGCCCGGCTCGACCCGGAAGCTCATGCCGTCCACCGCGGTGAGCACCTCGCGCCGGCGCCGCCAGCGGCCCTCCTTCTTACTCAGCACGAAAGTCCTTGTCAGGCCCTCGATATCGATGATGGCACCGTTCACCCGCCGCCTCCTTGATAGTGCCTGGTCCCGAGTCGCCACAGGAACAGCGCGGCCGCCCACACCCACGCCGCCGCCACCGGCGCCGCCCAGGCCAGCCAGCTCGGCAGCAGGGCGGGCCCGGGCAGCCCGAGCAGCGCGATGGCGGGCAGATACGAGGTGAAGGCGACCGGAACCAGAAATCCGAACACCAGTTTCATCGGTGCCGGGAACACCGAGGTGGGTTGCATGGACGCGTACGACCCGCCATAGGTGAAAGCATTGGTCAGCTCCGCGCCGTCGATGAGGAAGAACTGCGCCCCGGCCGCGCACACGAAGAGCCCGGCGAAGATGGCGATTCCGGACAGCACCGTGACGGCGAACAGCACCAGGTGCGCGGGGGTCCACTGGATGTCGTTGCGTGCCAGGCCGAATGACAGCACGGTGGCGGCCACCGCGATGCGTGCCACCCGGCGCAGCTGGATATCGCTGGTCATGAGCTGCAGCAGCAGGGGTTGTGGCCGCAGGTAGAAGGCGTCCAGCTTGCCCATCCGGATGTAGGTGGGGAGCGTGTCGGCGTGCCCGACCACCATGTCGGCGACGGCGAAACAGGTATTGCTCATGCCGAACAGCAGCAGCATGGCGTTCAGGTCCAGCCCGCCCAGCCGGGGCACATTGTGGAAGATCACCCACATTTCGGCGAACTCCACCAGCCCGATCAGGAAGGCGCTCACCACATCCGCGGCGAAGGACAGCGGATAGGCGCGTTGCGCGCGCACCCGCGAACCCAGCACCGCACGGTAGGGCGTCAGCCGGGAGGGACGTGCCTCACCCACCCTGCACCTCCAGTTTGCGGCGCCCGGCCCGCAGTAGCAGCTGCCCGGCGCTCACCAGTACGGCCAACCAGAAGCATTGCACGACAACGATTTCCACCGCATCCCTGCCCGCCGTGCGACCGGACAGCACATCGATGGGCCACTGCAGCATGGACGGGAAGGGTGTGGCGTAGGCAATCTCGCGCAACCAGCCCGGAAACAGGTGCACCGGCGCGAACAGCCCGGCCAGGAAGGTGCCCAGGATCATGTGCAGAGCGCGCAGCCCGCGGGTCTCGATGAGCCAGAACCCGGCCAGGCTGACCGCGAACATGGACAGGAACGACAGCGTCATGGCCAGCAGCAGGCTGAGAGCGCCCAGCACGTACGGTCCCGGTGTATCCGGGAACGCGAGCCCGAAGGTGAGCAGGCCGACGAGAATGCTGGGTATGCCGCGCGGTAGCAGAGAGAAGGCCGCCCGGCCCAGATATTCGGCCAGGTGCGCGAATTGGATGTCGATCGGCCGCAGGAAGTCGATGGCGACGTCCCCGGTGCGGATGCGCTCCACGATGTCGGGCAGCGTCCAGAAGGCGATGGCGCCCAGCAATCCCTGTGACAGCCAGATGTAGGCGCCGATGGTCCCGCGGTCGTAGCCGCCGAATCCGCTGTTCACGCGCACGGCCGTCATGAGCACGGCCGCCCGCACGAAGCCGAACACGAGATTGGTGAGCAGGCCCGCCAGCATGGCGAGCCGGTAGTGCGATTGCCTGCGAAACCCTGCCTTGACCAGCTGCCAGTAGACCCCCACGTCGCTGCGCACAAGAGGTTGACACTACGGGTGCGGTCGTTGTCCTGCAATGGAGTTGCGTGGCCCCCTCGCGCAGGACAGAGTTATGCTCGATGCCGGTTTGTTGCGGTGTGCGTCACGCGCGGAGCATCCGCGTCCGATTCGCGGAAAAATGGCTTCACGGCTCGGTTCCTGTGATAGAAACATCAGCGTTTCACTTAGTTGCGACGCTAGGACCGCTGATGACCATTGCCGACACGGACGTTTTCGAGGCTCTCGAATCCAATGTGCGTGGTTACTGCCGTTCCTGGCCGACGGTGTTCGACACCGCCAGCGGCGCCTGGATCACCGACGAGAACGGCAAGGAGTACCTCGACTTCTTCGCCGGTGCGGGCGCGCTCAACTACGGCCACAACAACCCGCTGCTCAAGCAGGCGCTGATCGACTACCTGCTCGGCGACGGCATCACCCACGCCCTGGACATGTCCACCGTCGCCAAGCGCCGGCTGCTCGAGGCCATGCGCGATCTGGTACTCGTCCCGCGCGGGCTGGACTACAAGGTCCAGTTCCCCGGCCCGACCGGAGCCAATGCCGTCGAGGCCGCACTCAAGCTGGCGCGCAAGGTCACCGGCCGCACCACCGTCCTGAACTTCACCAACGCCTTCCACGGCATGACGCTGGGCGCGCTGTCGGTCACCGGCAATGCCGCCAAGCGCGCCGGCGCGGGCGTCCCGCTGGTGCACACCGCCCCGATGCCTTACGACGGCTATCTGGATGAGCCCGAGGACTTCTCGTGGATGCGCCGCGCCCTCGACGACAGCTCGTCGGGGCTGGACAAGCCCGCCGCGGTCATCGTCGAGACCGTGCAGGGCGAGGGCGGGATCAATGTGGCTCGCGCCGAATGGCTGCGGCAGCTGTCCGAATTGTGCTCGGCCCGTGGCATTCTGCTCATCGTCGACGACGTGCAGATGGGTTGCGGCCGCACCGGCCCGTTCTTCTCCTTCGAGGTCGCGGGCATCACCCCCGATATCGTCGCGCTCTCGAAGTCGATCGGCGGCTACGGCCTGCCCATGGCGCTGGTGCTCATGCGCCGGGACCTGGACCAGTGGGCGCCCGGTGAGCACAACGGCACCTTCCGCGGCAACAACGCCGCCTTCGTCACCGCCGAGGTCGCGCTGCGCCACTACTGGTCCGACGACCGCCTGCAGCTCGCCACCCTGGCCAAGGGTGCGCGCGTGCACGAGCACCTGGTCGCGCTGACCGAATCCTTCACCGGCATCTCCACCCGCGGCCGCGGCCTGGTGCACGGTCTGGTCTTCGAGGACGCCTCGCAGGCCGAGAAGGTCTGCCAGGTCGCCTTCGAACACGGCCTGCTGGTCGAAACCTCCGGCGCCAACGACGAAGTCGTGAAGCTGCTCCCACCCCTGACCGTCAGCGATGACGAGATCACCCACGGCCTGGGCATTCTCACCCGCGCCGTGGAGATCGTCCGCGACGGCCACTAGACGTCGGCCACCGCCCACACCGGTGCCGACCCGGTGCCGGGTTCCCAGCTGCGGAGGGAACCCGGCACCACCTATTTCTATGTCGTGAAGTGCTGCTGGAACCGGGCGAGCAGGGCCGCGTCGTTCTTGGGTGAGTTTGCCGGGATACTCGGCTGTTGTCGGCCGCCATCCGGCGCGGGCTCCGCCCACCGGTGTGCGCTGCGGCCTCGGAGCCGAGATCCGTTGCGCCCGATTCCGCCGCCATCTCGCCCGGTGCATGGTCCGGACCGCACACGGCTCGGCCGGACGCGGATCGCCGCGGCTTCGGCCGTTCCGGCGCCCGATCAGCCGGTCGAGCCGGTACGGCCCGAATCGGGATCCAACGGTGAGCGGATGATCAGGACCGCTCATTTTCGTCCTCGGCTCCTCGTCGAGGATTCATTGTGGCAGCTGGGGCGGGAGCAAGCCCAGAATCACGCGGATTACAACCGGTGACCGGGCGGGGCCGGACCGGCAGGGTCGGGGTGTGGCGGACGAAGGCCCGCGGCCGCCACCGTCCCCGTCCCCGTTCGCCCGAGGTGCTGTCGTGTCCGCAATTGCCGTGCAGGCCAGGCCCATTACCGGCCGGCCACGCCTGCCGAGCGTCTCCGTGCTGGCGCGCTTCGTCGCGCCGGTGCTGCTGGTGGTGGTCTGGCAGCTCGCCAGCTCGACCGGTGTGCTGCCCGAGCGGCTGCTCGCCTCCCCGGTGACCGTCGTGCAGACGGCCGTCGACCTGATCAAGGACGGCACGCTCACCAAGGCCGTGTCGGTGTCGCTGCAGCGAGCCGCGCTGGGCTTCGTCATCGGCGCGGCGGCCGGCATCGGGCTGGCCCTGCTGGCCGGGCTGAGCCGGGCCGGGGAGTACCTGGTCGACCCGCTGATGCAGATGCTGCGGACGCTGCCGTTCTACGGCCTGATCCCGCTGTTCATCTTGTGGTTCGGGATCGGGGAGCTGCCCAAGATCGTGCTGGTCGCCTTCGGGGTGGCGATTCCCCTGTACCTCAACACCTTCGCGGGTATCCGCGGCGTGGACGGCAAGCTGGCCGAGCTGGCCCGCGTGCAGCGGCTGAGCCGGGCGGGCCTGATCCGGCACATCGTGCTGCCGGGCGCGCTGCCGCAGACACTGGTCGGCCTGCGTCAGTCGCTGGGCGTGGCCTGGCTGGCGCTCATTGTCGCCGAGCAGGTCAATGCCGACGCGGGTCTGGGTTTCATGATCAACGACGCCCGCGAGTTCCTGCGTACCGACGTGATCGTGGTCGGCCTGCTCGTCTACAGCGTGCTCGGGCTGCTCACCGACGCGCTCGTTCGTTCCATCGAGAGGAGAGCGCTGTCATGGCGACGCGGCTTCCTGGCACCCTGACCGATTCGGTGATCGCGGCGACGCTGGCCGAACTGGAGGAGCCGGCGGCGGCCCCGGCCGCGGCCGATTCCCCGGTGGTGCGAATTCGCGGTCTCGTCAAGGACTTCGGCGAACGCCGGGTCCTGCACGGACTGGATCTCGACATCCGCCCCGGCGAGTTCGTGGCCCTGCTCGGGCGCAGCGGCTCCGGCAAATCCACCCTGCTGCGGGCGCTGGCGGGCCTGGACGACGAGACGGGCGGCGAGCTCGCCGTGTCCGGCGAGGTCGCGGTCGCCTTCCAGGAACCGCGCCTGGTGCCGTGGAAACGCGTGCGCGACAACGTGACTCTCGGACTGCGCCACGAAAACCCCAGGGCCGCCGCCGCAGCCGCGCTGGCCGAGGTGGGCCTGGCAGCGCGCGGCGAGGCCTGGCCGCTGACCCTCTCCGGCGGTGAGGCGCAGCGCGCCTCACTGGCCCGCGCCCTGGTCCGGGAGCCGGATCTGCTGCTGCTCGACGAACCTTTCAGCGCCCTGGATGCCCTGACCCGCATCACGATTCACGGCCTGGTGCTGGACCTGTGGGCGCGGCACCGGCCCGGCGTGCTGCTGGTCACCCACGACGTGGACGAGGCGGTGCTGCTGGCCGATCGTGCCCTGGTGCTCGACGGCGGCCGCATCGCCCGCGAGATCCCCATCGACCTGCCGCGCCCGCGCCGGCGCGAGCATCCCGAATTCCTGGCTCTGCGTACGGCATTGCTCGCCGAGCTGGGTGTCACCCCGGAAGGAACCACCGAATGAGATCCAAGCGCCTGTTCGCCGCCCTGGCGGTCGCCACGGCCCTCGTCAGCGCGGCGTGCTCGTCCGGCAATGACGACACCAAGGGCGTGAACGCGGACGGATCGGTGGACCTGTCACAGGTGACCCTGCACATCGGCGATCAGAAAGGTCTTGCGCTGCAAGCCCTGCTGGAGGTCTCCGGCGAGGGCAAGGGACTTCCGTACAAGGTCGAATGGTCCACCTTCACCGCCGGACCGCCCCTGCTCGAGGCCATCAATGCCGGATCCATCGACTTCGGCGGCGTCGGCGACGCCCCGCCGGTGTTCGCGGCGGCGGCCAAGTCCCAGATCAAAATCATCGGGTCCTACGACTCCGGGGCGGCCGGGAACGGTCTGGTGGTGCCCAAGGACTCGTCGATCAAGGATCCGAAGGACCTGCGCGGCAAGAAGATCGCGGTCACCAAGGGCAGCTCCGCGCACTACCACCTGCTGTCGGTGCTGACCAAGGCCGGGCTCACCTTCTCCGATATCGAGCCGCAGTACCTGCAACCCGCCGACGCGCTCGCCGCGCTGTCCACCGGGCGGGTGGACGCCTGGACGGTCTGGGATCCCTATGTGGCCCAGTCCGAACTGAGCGGTAATCGGGTGCTGGTGGACGGCACCGGCTACGTGAAGCCGGACAGCTTCTTCGTCACGGGTTCGAAGACGTTGCAGAACAAGGCGAATGCGGCCGCGGTCCGGGACCTGCTGGCGCGTATCCAGCGTGCGCACGGGTGGATCACCGGCCACCGCGAGGACTGGGCCAAACAGTCGGCCGCCATCACCGGGGTGCCCTATGACGTCACGCTCCTGGCCGTGAACCGCGCCAACTACCAGGATCACCCGCTCGATGACGCGACGATCGCCGCGGAACAGCAAGTGGCCGACGGTTTCTCCGACGCCAAGCTGATTCCGGGCAAGGTCCGGATCGCCGACTTCATCGACACCCGTTACAACGACCGATTCACCTCCTAGGAGTCCCCGCATGAGCTTGTCGTTCCACTGGTTCCTGCCCACCTCCGGCGACTCCCGCGGCCTGGTGGCCGGCGGGCACGGCACCCCGATGTCAGGTGACCGCCCGGCCTCGCTGCACTACCTGAACCAGATCGCCGCGGCCGCCGAGACCAACGGCTTCGAGGCCGTGCTCACCCCCACCGGCTCCTGGTGCGAGGACGCCTGGCTCACCACCGCCATGCTGGTCGAGACCACCGAGACGCTGAAATTCCTGGTGGCCCTGCGCCCGGGCCTGATGAGCCCCACCCTGGCCGCGCAGATGGCGGGCACCTTCCAGCGGCATTCCGCGGGACGGCTCTTCCTCAATGTGGTGACCGGCGGCGAACCGCTGGAGCAGGCGGCCTACGGCGACTTCGCCGACAAGGAGGCCAGGTACGCCCGGACGGGAGAGTTCCTGGATGTGGTGCGGTCGTTGTGGAACTCGCACGAGCCGGTCACGTTCCGCGGCGAGCACATTCACGTCGAGAACGCGCTGTTGAGCAATCGGCCCGATCCGGTGCCGCCGGTGTTCTTCGGCGGCTCCTCGGCCCCGGCGGGACCCGTCGCGGCCCGGTACGCCGACACCTATCTCACCTGGGGTGAACCGGTGCTGGCGGTCAGCCGCAAGCTCGACTGGATCCGCGGGCTGGCCGTGGACCACGGCCGCAAGCTGGACTACGGCCTGCGTATCCACGTCATCACCCGCGACACCTCCGAGGAGGCGTGGGCGGTGGCCGACAAGCTGCTGGCCGGGATCGACCCGGCCGATATCGAGCGTGTCCAGAACGCCCTGGCCAAGAGCGAATCCGAGGGGCAGCGCCGGATGTCGGAGCTGCACAACGGCAGCACCGACCGGCTCGAGGTCGCCCCGAACCTGTGGGCGGGGGTGGGCCTGGTGCGCGGTGGCGCGGGCACCGCGCTGGTCGGCTCGCACGCGGAGGTGGCCGAACGCCTCGTCGAATACTCGAAGGCCGGCATCTCCCACTTCGTGCTCTCCGGCTACCCGCATCTGGAGGAGGCCTACTGGTTCGGCGAAGGCGTGCTGCCGATCCTGGAGCGAAAGGGCCTGTGGCAGCACCCGATCCGCCGCCCGTCCCTTCCCATCTCGACCCCGTTCGCCAGCGCGTCCAGCAGCTAGACCCGAAGTAGCCGGGCCCGGCCGCCGCACCCCGAGGGCGCGGCGGCCGGTGAGTACATGCCGTGAGTAATTCGGCGGAAGCGGCAGCGGGACAGTCCTTCCTACGCTTCGGGCAGCACCCACCGCGGGTGACTCCGAGAGGAGGAGACCATGTCCTATATCCACATCAGCCACACGCCCGGCGTCGGCTTGCAGCGGTACCGGGAGGTGCACGAGGCGCTCGGCCCCGAGCCCCCGGCGGGCAACCTGTTGCACATCGTCGGCGAACTGGACGGCACCCTGCACATCGTGGACGTCTGGGAAACCGCCGCCGCGGCCGACAGATTCGCCGCCGAACGGCTCTTCCCGGCCTTCGAGCGCACCGGCATCGCACCCGGCCCGGACGCCACCTTCGAGGCCTTCGAGGGCGAGATCACCGACCGCCGCGGGTAACGGCCGGTGATCCGCATTCCGGGCGGAGAGGCGTGGCGTGCGCGGGGCCTGCGCGGCGCCGCGGCGACGAGCTGCGCCTGCCCGCCACACTGCGGGAAGTGGTGCGCGGCCGCCTCGCCACCGTGCCACCCCGCGCCCGGGAACTGTTGCGGGCGGCCGCCATCCTGGATGACGCCTTCCCCGTCGCGATCGCCGCGCGGCTGATCGGCCGCCCGGCGCTGGAATGCCTCCCCGCGCTGGACGCCGCCGTCGCCTCCGGCCTGCTCGTGCTCGAATCACCGGGCGGGACAGTGCGATTCACGCACGCCCTGGTGCGCGCGGCCCTGCACGACGGGCTGCCCCTGCAGCAGCGGGTGCTGCTGCACGCGCGCGCCGCCCGCGCCATCGAGGAGCTGTATCCCGACGCCCTCGACCAGCACGCCGCCGCCCTGGCCCGCCACTACGCCGAATCCGCGCTGGCCGGCGACCGCGCGCCCGCCCTGCGGTGGGCCCGCCGCGCGGGCGACAATGCCCTGCGCGACCTGGCTTTCGAGGAAGCCGCCCGGCTGTACACCGTCGCCCTCGACCACACGACCGGCGGCCCGCCCGCCGATCGCGGCCGCCTCCTGCTGACCCGCGCCACCGCCCACTTCCGTGCCGGGAACCTCGAGCCCGCCCGCGCCGACTGCCTGGCCGCCGGTGAACTGGCCCGCCGCACCGGCGACGGGCACCTACTCGCCGAGCGCGCCCTGATCCTGGAGCCGGTGGGAAACCATCTGTGGGACAGAGAAATTCACGAGTGGTGTCTCGAGGCGCTGACGGCGGAAGCCTCACTCGGAGACGGCTACCAGGCGGACGAGACCACGGCCGAGCGGGGCGGCAGCGATCCGGCACTGGCCGGTGGTGCGGGGAGTCTGTTCGGCGCTGTGGATTTCGACGCGCGATCCGTGGCGGACTGCCCTTCCGGACGGTTGCCGGAATCGCTGCGGGCTCGGCTGCTCGCCCGCGCGACCGAGGCCGCGTCGTATCTGGGCCGGTGGGACGAGATCGGCGAGACCAGCTCGCGGGCACTGGCATTGGCCGATCGCTGCCTGTACCGGGCCGGAGGATCTGGCCGAACGGGTGCGGCTGGCGACGCGGATGATCGACCTCGGAGTGCGGTCGCGGCGGCCCGGCACCGAGCTGTGGGGCCGGCTCTGCTTCGGCCCGGTGCCGCTCTGGCTCGGTAAATTCGCCGCCGCACTGGGTGATTCGGCAGCCGCGGAACACGAGCTGCGGACCGCGCTGGAGATCTGCCGGGGCATCGGCGCCCAGGGTTTCGTGGTCGAGGCGAGCACTGATCTGGCCGCGGTGCTGCTGGCGCGCGGGGCGACCGAGGAGGCGCTGGCACTGGCGAAAGCCGCACTGCCGCAGGCCGAGTCGATCGGCATGCCGCCGTGGACGGACCGTCTGCGGAGCCTGGCCGCCGAGGCGTCCGCGCGGGCGGTGCTGTCCCCACGTGAGCGGGAGGTGGCCCAGCTGGTCGCCGCGGGGCTGAGCAATCGCGAGATCGCCACCGCCCTGGTGCTGTCCGAGCGCACCGCGCAGAACCATGTGCAGCACATCCTCACCAAACTCGGCTTCACCAATCGCGCGCAGATCGTGGCCTGGGTGACTCACGCCGACCGTGGCCCGGGCGCACAGGCTGGACCGCGGCCTCGATGAACAGGGCTCGGAGGCGCCGGAATTCACCCTGTCGTAGTGCGACCGTCGACCGCGTCTGACACAGTCGACAGGTATGAACGGTCGGCGGCGTGTTCTGGGACTGTGCGCAGCGGTACTGAGTCTGGGCCTGGTGGCGGGCTGCGGCGGTGCGGACAACCCGGCCCCCGCCACCTCGACCGCGGTGCCGCTGGTGTCGACCGGCGACCTGCCCAAGGCGCAACCGGGTGAAGTACACCTGTTCGGGATCAACGACCTGCACGGGAATCTGCAACCGCCGGACGGCTCCAACGGCAAAGTGGGGACGTACACCGCCGGGGGCGCGGCGTACCTGGCCGCGCACCTGGCGCGGCTGAAGGCGGCCTACCCGGACAGCGCCATTCTGTCGGCCGGCGACAATATCGGGGCCAGCCCGCTCGTTTCCTCGCTGTTCCACGACGAGCCGACCATCGACTTCCTGAACTCGGTGGGTGTCGCGGCCTCGGCGGTCGGCAATCACGAATTCGACCACGGCGTCGCCGAATTGCGCCGACTCCAGCAGGGCGGATGCGCCGCCGACGGCTGCACGCCGGGCGAGCCGTTCACCGGGGCGAAGTTCCCGTACCTGGCCGCCAATGTCACCGACGGCAACGGCCAGCTGCCGCCCGGGCTGAAGGCGTGGACCATGCTCGAACTGGGCGGCCACAAGATCGGCGTCATCGGCGTCGTCACCACCGACACCGAGCACATCGTCACGCCCGAGGGCATTCGCGGCTACCGCTTCGGCGACGAGGCCGACGCCATCGGCAAGTACGTGCCCGAGATGAAATCCGCAGGTGCGGAAACCGTGGTGGCGCTGCTGCACGACGGCGGCGCCCAGCAAACCCACGGCGGCCCGGTCGATTACAACGGCTGCGCCGGCATCTCACCCGACGTCCAGGCACTCGCCCACCGCACCGATGCCGCGGTGTCGGTGCTGCTCACCGCGCACAGCCACCAGGCCTACAACTGCACACTGGACGGCAAGGTGGTCACCCAGGCCGCCTCCTTCGGCCGCCTCGTCACCGACGTCACCCTGCGCTTCCACGACGGCAAGGTCGAGGCGAAGGCCGTCAACCGGGTCGTCACCCGTGATGTCACGCCCGCGCCCGCCGCCGCCCAGCTGGTGGATTACTTTGCCGGACAAGCGAAACCGCTGGCCGATCGGGTGATCGGCCAGGCCACCGCGCCGGTGCCCGCCGAGCCCGCTCCGGCCGGGGATTCCCCGCTCGGCGATGTCATCGCCGACGCCATGCTCGACGCCATGACCACCGTGCAGGCCGTGGCGGCCTTCATGAATCCGGGCGGGGTGCGTGCGGGGCTGACCGGCGGCAACATCACCTATGAGCAGGCATACACCGTGCAGCCCTTCGGCAATCAGGTGGTGGCGGTGGCGCTGACCGGACAGCAGATCCTGAATCTGCTGGAGCAGCAATGGGACAATGTCAGCAAGCCCGGCGTGCTGTCGGTCGCGGGCATCACCTACACCTACTCCGGCAGCGCGCCCAAGGGACACAAGGTGGTCGACGGCAGCGTCCGGGTGGCCGGACAGCCGCTGAATCCCGTGGCGGTCTACCGGGTTTCGACCAACAACTTCCTGGCCGCCGGGGGCGACGGCTTCACCGTGTTCCAGCAGAGCCGCGAAACCCTGGTCGGCCCCATCGATCTCGACGCCCTGGAGACCTACCTGCGCGGCCGCGGGGCGGTCACCCCGCCCGCGAGCCGCATCGAGAAGCACTAGCGCCGGAACTCCTCGACCGGGAGCCTTGGAGTGCTACTGGCCCATCACGTATTTCACCGTCGGCCCGGCGGTCCAGCCGCCGTCCACCGCGAGTTCCGCGCCGGTGACGTAGGAAGACGCGTCCGAGAGCAGGAAGACGATGGCCGAGGCGATCTCATCGGCCTCGCCGACCCGGCCCATCGGGGTATTGGGATAGCCGCCCTCACCCTGCTGGATGCCGACCTGTGCGGTCATCGGGGTGTAGGTCATGCCCGGGTGCACGGAGTTCACTCGAATCCGGTCGATGCCGTTCTCGATGGCGGCCACCTTGGTCATGCCGCGCACCGCCCACTTGGAGGCGCCGTAGCTGCCGGTCAGGGCCAGGCCCATGAGCCCGGCGGCGGAGGAGATATTGACGATCGAGCCACCGCCCGCCTGCTTGAGCGCGGGCATGAAGGTCCGCATGCCCAGGAAGACGCCGACCAGATTGATGTCGATGACCTTGCGGAAGTGCTCTACCGATTCATCGGCCAGCAGCTCCCCGGTCGAGATGCCGGCATTGTTCACCAGGCCGTGCACGCTGCCGCCGAAGGCGTCGCAGGCCGCGGCCAGCGCGGTGGTCCAGTCGAGCTCGGAGGTGACGTCGAGGTGCTGATAGGCGGCCCGCGAGCCCAATTCGGCCGCGAGCGCCTTGCCCTCCTCGTCGAGCACGTCGGCGATCACGACATTCGCCCCGGCCCCGACCGCCTGCCGGGCGGCCGCGGCGCCGATGCCCCGCGCCGCGCCGGTGATGAGAATCGTCTTGCCGCTCAGATCGTGCATGGGAGGCTCCTTCCAGAGGAACCGGCGCACAGGCGTGGTGACCCGTTCGCCGGCCACACAGTTGGTTCGCTGAATAGTGTCCGATGCGTTCCGAATCGGCTCGGCGGCACACCCGAATCCATATAGTTGATATATCAACTAATTCAACCCGGGTGTCGGTGCGGGTATTCCCGTAGGGTGCGGGCGTGAACCGCGCGCCCCTCGGCACCGTCGACGAACTCATGACCCTGCTGGCCGGCTGCGCCGACGCCTGGGACATGCCCGACCGCAGCGGCGATCCGGTCGACATCCTCGACCACGACCGGCAGTGCGCCGAGCTCCTGCGCCGGGACTTTCCCGGCGATGAGGAACTTCAGGTGGCCGGGCTGGTGCACGACATCGGGCACGTGCTGGTGCCCGGTGACGACGCGGGACACGGAGTCCACGGCGGCGACGCGGTCCGGGCCCTGCTCGGCGCACGGGTCGCGCGGCTGGTCGAACTGCACGTGGTGGCCAAGCGGTATCTGGCGGCCACGGATTCGGTACACGCCGAGGCGCTTTCGCTGTCGAGCCGGCGCACCCTGATCGCGCAGGGCGGTCCCATGGCGCCCGGGGAGATCACGGCCTTCGAGCGCGATCCCGATTTCGCCGCGGCCGTAACGCTGCGGCGCGCCGACGACGCGGGCAAGGTGGTCGGCCTGACCGTCCATCCCCTCGAGACCTGGCGGCCGGTGGTCGAGCGGGTGGCCGCCGCCCGCTGACCGCGGGTCGCCGGGCCCGGCCGGGCGGCCTGCATAGACTCGCTCTGTGCCGTTGTCCCCGCGCGTCCCCGATCTGGCCGCCCTCGATCTGCTGTTGTCGGTGATCGAGCTGGGCAGTCTCGGCCGGGCGGCCAAGGCGCACGGCATCAGTCAGCCCTCCGCCAGCTCGCGCATCCGCTACCTCGAGCAGCTGGTGGGCGTGCCGGTGCTGGAGCGGACGACGCTCGGCTCGCGGCCGACGGCGGCGGGCTCGCTCATCGCCGAATGGGCGCGCACTGTCGTGGATGCGGCCGCCCGGCTGGACGCCGGGATCGACAGCCTGCGCGCGCAGCGGGATTCGCGGCTGCGGGTGGCGGCCAGCCAGACCATCGCGGAGTACCTGTTCCCGAAGTGGCTGGTGGGCCTGCGCGCCCGGATGCCGGACACCTCCATCGCCCTGGAATCGGGCAATTCGGCAGAGGTTGCCAAGGCGGTGCTCGAGGGCCGGGCCGGAATCGGGTTCGTGGAGAGCCCCCGCCTGCCGACCGAACTGGAAAGCCATGTGGTGGGCCGGGATCGGCTGGTCGTGGTGGTCGCGCCCGGTCACCCCTGGGCCCGCCGGGCCGAGATCGACGCGGCCGAACTGGCGCGCAGCCCGCTCATCTATCGCGAACCCGGATCGGGCACCCGGAACTCCTTCGAGCGTGCCATGACCGCCGGAATGCCGGGCTGGGAGCCGAATGTCGCGCTGGAGCTGTCCTCGACCACTGCGATCAAGACCGCCGTCGCCGACGGCATCGCGCCGGCCGTGCTGAGTTCCCTGGCGGTGGCCACCGAACTGGCCGAGGGGATCCTGATGTCGCCCACGGTGACCGGTCTGGATCTGGAAAGACAGCTGCGTGCGGTATGGCCGATCGGACAGAAGCCGACCGGTCCGGCGCGCGATTTGTATGCCATTGCGCGCCGCCCACTCTGAATCGCCCGCGGGAGTCTTCGGGGGAGTTGCGCGCCATTCCGGGGGGTTTTGTCCGAAGTGTTGACAGAGTGACGCCCATCACCATAGTGTTCCGGCGCAGGCCCACCGAATTTCCGAAGGGCCGTCGCTGCCTGCACATTTCTCTCGCCATTACAATGTCTTCGCTGAATTCGCAGCCCGAAGACACAAGTGCGCCAACGCCTCCCCGTGGGCGTTATCAAAGGGTTATGGTCACGGCATGGTGCGAACCGCCGCCGCTACCGCAGACCCGGATGAGCCACACATTCCGGCCACTGCTTCGCGGCCAAAGCTAGAGGTTGTTCCCGAATCGCCTGACCCCGAAGCGTCACAGCCCCACTCCTTCGGCGCACACGTCCTGAGCCCGGCCGATATCGCGCGACTCCCGTCCTCGGCCCGGCACCGCATCGCAGCCTTCATCCACCTGCAGGTGGCAACCCTGGAGGAGTGGCCAGAGCCGGTTCTGCCCCCCATTCCCGATCTCGACGATCTCTGACGGTCGTGCACCCCGGGTATTCCCCGAACCGGATTCGTCCAAACCTGTGTGGTGCCTTCCGATTTCATCCCGCACACTGCTGAGCCTCATCGAAAACGTGAGCTTCATCGAAAACGGCCGCAGCCCAAGCGCATCGGTGACGATGTCCAGGAACTGCGGCCGCGCCGTGGTTGATCAGCCGCCGATGGACTGGAAGATCTTGACGCCCACCAGGATCACCGCGAGCAGCAGGTAGCCGCGCAGGGCGACCATGCCCACCGTGCGCGCCGTGGAGAACGCCGGTCGCGCCAGGGTGTCGAGCGCAGGGGTGCGCCAGGTGTCGCGGTCCGCCTCCAGAATGGCCTTGCGTTCGGCCTTGGTGAGGCGAGTGGAGTCCAGCTCCTCCACCTGATCCGGATCCAGTCCGCCGAGCTCGGCCGCGGTCCGCTCGGCCCGGCGACGCCGGCCGCGCTGCCAGGCGATGAGCATGCCCGCCCCGCCCAGGACGCCGACCAGCGCGCCCGCGCCGAAGCCGATTTCGAGGGTCGTGGTGGTCAGGTCCGGGAAGAAGGTGGCCGCGGTCAGCGCGAGCGACAGCAGCACCAGCGACCAGACGATGACCCCGGCGACAATGTTCTGCCTGACCGTGTTCACCCACGGGCCGAGCACGGCCTTGTCATTGCAGAGCAGGACCAGGAACACCGTCGCCGAGGGCAGCAGCACCCCGGCCAGCGCCTGCACCCCCTGGGTCAGCAGGCCCAGCACGTGATCGGGGCTGAACGACACCGCGGCGGCGACGCCGAGCAGCGCCGCGTATCCGAGATAGAAGGCCGGCGCCTCGGAGACCTTCCAGTGCAGCGAGTGCCGCCGGCCCAGGGTGTCGCCGAGGGCGTAGGTGGTGGCCAGGCCGACGGCATTGGCGCCGATGAGCGAGGCGTCCAGCAGCAGGATGGCGAAGAGCGCGCCGGCGGTGGTGCCCACGTGGTCGTGCAGCGCGTGGGCGACGGCCCCGGCATCGGTGAAGCTGCCGGCCGCGGCCGTGCCCGCGAGGCCGAAGGTGGTCGCCGCCATGATGGCGACCGCGCCGACCATGACCACGACGATGCCGACCCACAGGTCGATGCGCTCGTAGCGGATCCAGCGGGGAGTGATGCGCTTGTCGACGATATTGGACTGCTGGAAGAACAGCTGCCACGGCGCGACCGTGGTGCCCACGATGGACACGATGAGCAGTAGCAGCGTCGAGTTCAGCCCGCCCGGGAAGGACGGCAGGAATCCGTGCGCGACCTGGGATGCCTTGGGGTGCACCAGGAATGCCAGCGGGAACATGACGATGTTCAGCGCGATCAGCCCGAACAGGAACCGCTCCCAGCGCCGGAACGAACCGCCGGCCACCATGGCGAACAGCGCGACCGCGGCCAGCGGCACGGCGACGCCCTTGGGCAGCCCGAAGTAGTTGAGCGCCATGGAGACACCGATGAACTCGGTGACGATGGTGAGCGCGTTCACGATGAACAGGTCGCCGACGCTGAACGCGCCCCAGAACTTGCCGAAGCGGTCGAAGATCAAGCGCGCGTGGCCGACTCCGGCGACCGCGCCGAGACGGACCACCATCTCCTGGTTCACGTAGAGCACCGGGATCAGCAGCACCAGGGTCCAGACCAGCGCCATGCCGTAGTTCTGTCCGGCCTGCGCGTAGGTGGCCACGCCACCGGCATCGTTGTCGCCGACCATGACGATCAGGCCGGGCCCGATGATGGCCAGCAGCATGCGGAAACGCTGGCGGCGGGAACGGCCTTCGAGGGTGTCGTGCCGGCCGATGGAGCCGAGCGCGCCGACGATATCGCCGACATGCGCGCTGTCCATGACGGCGCCGGTGGGGTGGACGTCGGCGGCGGGCCGGCCGGCTGCGGCGGGCACGGCGACGGTGGAGGTGCGGCGGCTGGAGCCGTTCGCGAAGAAGGCCATGGCCTGTCCCTCGCTTTCGATCATCAGGTGTGCGGGCGTGCGGAATACGCCCGGCCGCCGAGCGAGTTCGGGCACGGATCGACCGGCCCGGGGCACGCGCGGGCTACCGACCGGCGGTGGAACGCCGGGCACGCCTGTGCGGGAAACGGGTCAGCCGGTGACCGGAATGCGGCAAGCCGGGGACGTCTGAAGAGTGAAATCCGTACTCGGATACGGACTATCGCCGGAACTCATTGTTCGTCCCTCACCTCCTTGCCGCCGGGACGTACGTGGACGTCACTACATCGGGTGTCGCATCGCGCACAGCAGGAGGGATCTGGGCTTCGCGCGAGGGCGCGGACCCTGCACCCCTCTCGTCAGAGCTTCGGCACTGCACGACGTATCCGGGGGCTCGCGACCCGGGAAGCCACTTCGGATCACCCCTTAATCCGGGGTGATCTGTCCTAACCCTGGGCGTCTCTCGACGTCGTCGGATCAGTGGCCTGTGTTCGTACAGGAGCCTCGCCTAGCGAGGTGCTGACTGGGCAATGGTGAGCCCGGTCGTTCCGCTTGTCAAATCCGGGCCGGTCGGTTCCTCATAATCCCTTGTGCCCCACCCGATCCGGCCAGGGCAACTCCGTGGCAAACCTTCCTGGCCACCCGGTCCGTTATCGCATCCGGCGGTGGCGACGATCAACCGGTAAACCTGCCGAACCGGGGAGTCGACATGCAATTTCCGATCCGTGTCCTGACCGCGGCCGCCGCCCTGATCGCCGTGTCCACGCTGGGCCCGGCGATCGCCCAGGCGGCACCGCCCGACTTCGTGCAGTTCCGCACGCCGTCGGGAAACATCGGCTGCCTCGTCTCCGCGACCACCGCGGCCTGCGAGATCTCCCAGCACGACTACGCCACCCCGCCCCGGCCGGAGAACTGCCACCTCCAGTACGGCGACCGCTTGGTCCTGGAGAGCACCGGCGTCGTCGACTTCCACTGCCACGGCGACCGTCTGGTCGAATCCACCGCGGCGGTCCTCGACTACGGCACGAACGTCACCGTCGGCGGCCTCACCTGCCTGAGCACCACCGACTACGTCGAATGCGCCGGGGCGGGCCACGGCTTCCGCCTCTCCCGCCAGGCCTACACCATCGACTGACGGGCCCTACGGCTTTCGATAGTCGGTGAGCAGGGCCAATTCGGCGCGGCTGGGCGTGGCCGCGCGGACCGGGAGGCGGGTCCGCCGATGGTGCAGGGCCTGCCAGATGCGGTCCCGGGTGAGCGGCAGGTCCGTGAAGCGGATGCCGGTGGCGTCGCGGAGGGCATTGGCCAGGGCGGGGGCCACCGGGCTGAAGGGGCTCTCGCTCATGGACTTCGCGCCCAGCGGGCCGATCTCGTCCGAGGTACGCATGAAGGTGACCTCGGTGCGGGGCACATCGGCGAAGGCGGGCAGACGGTAGCGGCGGAAGGCCACGGTGGCGACCGCGCCGTGCTCGTCGAGGCGGACATTCTCGAACAGGGTCGCGCCGAGCGCCTGGGCGACACCGCCTTCCACCTGGCCGCGGCACTGCATCGGGTTGATCACCCGGCCGGCGTCGGCGGCGTGCACGCTGCGCAGGATGCGCAGTTCGCCGGTATCGGGGTCGACCGCCACCTGGAACAGCTGCGCATTGAAGGCGACCGAGCGGGGCGTGCCGCCCCAATGACCGTCTGCGGCAAGGGATTCCCCGGACTCGGCCGACAACGTGTGCAGCGCCTGCAGGGAGATGTCGCGATTGCCGCAGCGCACCGAGTCCGCGCCGAGCTCGCAGTCCTCGGCGGCAACGCCGAGATGTGTTGCGGCGGTGGCACACAACGCGGCGGCGAGCTTGCGCGCCGCGTCCAGCACCGCCTTGCCCGCCACCACGGTGCCGGTGGACCCGAACGCGCCCGTGTCGTGGCGGACCACATCGGTATCGGACTGGCGGATGGCGATGCGGTCGGGGACGGTGGCCAACTCCTGCGCCGCGATCTGCCGGTGCACGGTCGTGGTGCCGTTGCCGAATTCCGCGGTGCCCACCGCCAGGTCGTAGCAACCATTGGGCAGCAATGTGATCCGGGCGTCGGCGTAGTGGCCGCCGGGTGGTCCGGTAGCGATCATGGACAGGGCGGTGCCGCTGCCGGTCAGCCAGCCCGGCGGGGCCGGTGGGAACGGTTCGGTCAGGGCCCGGCGGATGATGCCGAAGCACTGGTCCAGGCCGTAGCTGGCGATGTGCAGATCCTCCTCGTGGCCGCCGGGGGTCACCATGGGCTCGCCGGGGCCGATCATATTGCGCTCGCGGAACACCAGCGGGTCGAGGTGGACCCGGCGGGCCAGCTCGTCCATCACCGACTCCATGGCGAACACCACCTGCCCGAGCCCGTAGCCCCGGAAGGCCCCGGCCGGAACGGTATTGGTGTAGACCGAATATCCGTCGACCTTCTTGTTCGGGCAGCGGTACACCGCCATCGACTCACCGACGGCATGGAACAGCACTGCCGGACCGTGGTTTCCGTACGCGCCGGTATTGGAGACCACCCGCGCCTGCAGGGCCGACAACCGGCCGTCCGCGCGGGCGCCCGCCTTGATGTGCACCGTGAACGGATGCCGGGTGGTCGCACCGTAGAACTGTTCCGCGCGTGTGTATTCCAGCTTCACCGGCCGCCGCAATCGCAGGGCCGCCAGCACCACGATGTCCTCGACCAGCATCTCCTGCTTGCCGCCGAAACCGCCGCCGACCCGGCCCGCCACCACCCGGACCCGGTCGAGCGGCAGATCGTAGAGCGCGCACAGGGCGCGGCGGGTCAGGAACGGCGTCTGGGTGCTGGAGCGGACGGTGAGGCGGCCGTCGTCGTCGAACCACGCCACCGCACCGTGCGTCTCCAGGCTGGCGTGCTGGACGCGCTGGGTCCGGAAGGTCTGTTCGTAGACCACCGCCGCCGCGGCGAAGCCGGCTGCGACATCACCGATCTCGCCGTGCACCTCGCCGACCACATTGCTCTCGGGCCGGGCGATACGGGCCGTCGCGGCGTCCTTGTCGTGCACGATCGGCGCACCCGGGCGCATGGCCGCCTCGGGATCGAGCACCGACGGCAGCACCCGATAGTCGACGCGGATGCGACGGCAGCCCTCCTCCGCGGCGGCCTCGCTGTCGGCGACGACCGCCGCCACCCGCTGGCCGACATAGCGGACCACATTGTCGAGCACCCGGGTGTCGTCCGGATCCTCCTCGGGATGCTCGTGGCGGGCGCTCGAATAGTGGCGGTCGGGCGCGTCGCGATGCGTGAGGACCGCCGCGACGCCCGGCACCGAAAGTGCCTCGGACACATCGATATCCATGATCCGGGCATGCGCGTGCGGCGACCGCAGCAGCTTCATGTGCAGCAGCCCGGGCACCTCGATGTCGAAGGTGTAGCGCGCGGTCCCGGTGACCACCTGCGGGCCCGCGGGCGCGCCGAGATTGCTGCCCACGGCCGCGCCCGCCGCCGCATCCTCGATGTGGCGGACACCGCGCACGGCGTCCTCGATCGCGCGGTATCCGGTGCAGCGGCACAGGTTGCCCTTGAGCGCGCGCGGCAGATCGGCGCGCTGCTCGTCGTCGAGGGCGGCGGTCGTCATGAGGAAGCCCGCTGTGCAGAAACCACATTGGAAGCCCTGGGCAGCCAGAAAGCGCTGCTGCACCGGATGCAGCTCGCCGTCACGGGCCAGTCCCTCCACCGTGGTGACCGCCCGGCCCTCGGCGCGGAACGCCGGGTAGAGGCAGCTGTGCACCGGCGCGCCGTCGACGTGCACCGTGCACGCGCCGCAGTCGCCCGCGTCGCAGCCCTTCTTCACCCCGAACCAGCCCTGCTCGCGCAGATAGGTGCGCAGGCATTGACCCGGGCGCGGCTGCGCGTCGAAAGTCTCACCGTTGACCTGGATTTCGAAACTCATGCCAGTTCCTCGCGAATTTCCTCCGCCAGGCGGAAAGTCATGTGCCTGCGCCACTCCGGCAGCCCGTGAATGTCGTCGAACCAGGCGTCGCCGGGCACGGTGCGCTCGATGGCCGCGGCCAGCCCGTTGCGGGTGGGCGGCTGCGGGAAGTAGACCCGGAACGGGCGCGTGGTCGACGCCGTGATGGTCAGGCGCAGCGCGCCGGGCCAGCGCCGCGGCGGGCAGGGTCACCGAACGCAGTAGCTCGCCCGGCCGCAGCGCATTGGCTCCGGCGCCGGTCACGAAGTCCGCGACCGGCAGTCGCCGCTCGGCGCCGGTGCCCGAGCGCAGCAGGCACACGCCGTCCAGGGCCGCGGTGAGGGAGATGAGCGGACCGGCCGGGAGCGAATTGCACAGGTTCCCGCCGACGGTTGCCATGTTCCAGATCTTGAACGAGGCGAGGAAGGCATGGCAGCACTCGCGGAACAGGGGACGGTCGGTGCCCCGGAAGAGCTGGGCGACCGTGCAGGTCGCGGCGATCTCCAGCCCGCCGTCCGGCAGGCGGCGCAGGGGAGTCCAGCCGGTCCGGCTCAGGTCGACCAGGCGGCGCAGCTGCGGCTGCGGCTCCGAGAACAGGTAGGTGCCACCGCCGAGCCACGCATCCCCCACCTGCCAATTCCGGTGGTGGCGGGCATCGCACACCTCGAGCACCGTGTTCAAGTCCATGCCGTCCGATTCAAATCCGCGGGCCGGGACCTGCCATCGGCCGCGGCATACGGAAAATCCGGTAGCGTCGCGCGAGTTCTCGGTTGATCGACCAGGACCGTGCGGATTGCGAACGCCTCTACGATGCGAGATCGGCAGTCGGGGCGGACATGCGTTAGGAGCAGCTCATGCGGGTGGATGACCTGCTTAGGTTGGAAGCGCTGGGTCTGCAGCTGGTGTGCGGCGAGCCCGCGCTGCTGCGGCGGGAGGTCAGCGGTGTCACCGCCACCGATCTGCAGGACCCGACCTCCTACCTGGAATCGGATGAGGTCGTGCTCAGCGGGCTGGTGTGGTGGACCGCGCGCGGCGGCCGCGGCAAGGCCGACCGGTTCGTGGCGGCCCTGCGGGCGGCCGGGGCGGCCGCACTGGTCGCCGGGACCGCGCGGCACGGCGGCGTGCCCGGCGATATCGTGGCGGCCTGCCGGGAGCAGGGCCTACCGCTGCTGGCCGTGCCCGCCGACATCACCTTCCGGACCATCACCGACGCCATCTATCTGCGCCGCTGGAGCGATCTCAGTGCGTCCGAACAGCATTCGCTGTCCGACCGGGCCGAGCTGGACCGGCTCGTTCGCGAGGGGGCCGCGCCCGCGGCACTGCTGGACGCGATCGCCGTACAGCTCGGTGGGCTGCCCTGCGCACTGGTCACCGCGACCGGGCGGGTACTGGCCGCATCGGACGGGGCCCGGGTGGCGACCGCCGCGACCGTGCGGCGCGAACTGCGCGGGGCGCCGGAGTCGAATCATCCTGTCGGGGAATCGGATTCCGCCTACGACCGGTGGTATCTGCACCTACCGGCCGGATCGCACGCCCCGCCGCGACTGGTGCACGAGATCGCCGATGTGCTGGGCCGGTACCGCGAACGGGCGCTGGCGGAGCGGGACGAACGCGACCGTGCCGCAACGGAGTTCGTGCTCCGGATGAGCGCGCCGCAGGCGGGTTCCGTTGTGAAGGAGGTGGATTCGCTCGGCGCTGCCGAGCCCGGCCCGTACCGGATGCTGTGCGCGACCGTCGCGCACCGCGATCCCATGGCCGCCGCCGACGCCCTGCGCGAGCTGGTTGGCCGGCTGAGCGACGCGCCGACCCCGATCGCGACCGACGGCGACCAGGCGCTCGCCCTCGTCCCCGACCGTCCCGATCTGATCCACCGCCTGCGCGCGGCCCACCCCACGGTCACCGCCTGCGACCCGAATGCGACTCTCGCCGTGGGTATCTCGACCGCAGCCGGGCTCGCCGACGTCCCCGATGCCCGCATCCGCGCCACCCATGCCCGCCGCGCCGCGCACACCCTGCGCTCAGGCGTCACCGCCGCCGAGGATCTGGCCACCCTGCACGAACTCCTGGCCGGTGTTCCCGAGCCGATCCGCGACGCCTATCGCACCCGCGTTCTGGGTCCCCTGCTCGAAGCGGACGACTCGCACGCGGCCCTGCGCGCCACCCTGATCGCATTCCTAGACCACAACGGCTCCTGGACCCGCACCGCCGAAGCCCTGTATCTGCACGTCAATACGGTCCACTATCGGATCGAACGGATCGAACGCCTGACCGGGCGCGACCTGTCCCGCCTCGACGATCGCATCGATCTGCGGGCCGCCCTGATGGCGGCCGGTGCATGATCGGTCGGTGTCCGAACTCAACAAGCACAATGTCGTCTACTTCGAAAATGCCACCATGCGAGGGCTCTACGCCGCTCTCGACGAGTGGCAGCGGGCCAACAATCACCGGTTCCTGTCGCTCGGCATCCAGCAGGATGACGGGCTCTTCTGCTGCATTGCCCTGACCAATCCCGCCGAGGTGGTCATCACGAGCGCCGACGGCCACAATCACGCCGCCGTCAACCGATTCGGCCTGCTTTCCGTCACCTCCGACTAGCCGATCTTTTTCGGTTCAGTAATTCAGTAGTTCAGTTCCGGGTCGTGGCCGGGTGACCGGTCACGACTCGATTCCACGCCGCTTCTGCCATGAACTGACCTGCCGTGGACGCCATTCCCCGCGGACCAGAGGGTTGTGCCCCTGCCGCCCGGCACGCTGCTCCCGCTTGAATTCGCGGAAATATTCGAAGCGGATCATCAGCAAACCCGAGACGATGAGCACCGCGGTCGCGATCGCGCCCAGTATCGCCCAGCCCTGGTAGCCGGACGCGGCGGCAGTGAGTGTCATGCCGAGGCATGCGATGCCGAGCAGGCACAGCACCAGAGCTGGGCCTTCGCCCGGATCCTCGATGGCGTCACCGGGATGCGGATGCCAGTGCTCTCCGTTCTGCTTGACCGCCGTCACCCTGACCATGTCCCTACCTCCCTCGAACCGAGAAGACTCCTTACCTCTAGTCCAGAATGCACCCGGTGTTGCGGCTACGTGCGAGTAATGTCCTGAAATTTCGGAGAGAATGCCCGATTCTCAGGCGTCATTTCGGGAATCATCCCAGCAATTGGCCCTCCGTCGGGAGGTGGATACGCGGGAAAGGCTGTTCGGATTCGAGGAGATACGCCAGTTCGATAAGGGTCCGTTCGTCGCTGTGCGCACCGGAGAGCTGCACGCCGACCGGCAGTCCCGCGCTGGTGCAGCCCATGGGCAGCGATATGGCGGGGGTTCCGGCGATATTGTTCAGCGGTGTATAGCCCACGTAACCGGTGAGCCGCTCGATCAATTCGGGGAACGGAACCGTCGGCGAGACGAATCCGAGCTCCGGTGTGGTGTGCGAGAGGACCGGCGAGACGACCACTTCGTGCCGCGCGAACATCCGGGCGTAGGCGGCCGGCACCCGGCGTAGTCGCCGCAGCGCACCCGGGGTGCGGTGCAAGGTGCGGCGGTGATGGTCGCGCAGGCCGCGGGTGAGGCCGTCGGCCTTGGCGGCGTCGAAGGATCGGTTCAGGATGATCTTCCCGGTGCTGACCGCGAGATCGGCGAGCAATGCCCAGTACTGCACGAAGTCGGCGGCGAACTGCGCAGTGACCGGTAGCGTGATCGGTTCCACGAGGTGACCGGCCCGCTCCAGCAGGCGCGCGGTGTGCTCGACCGCCGCCCGGGTGGGCACGTCGACCTCGGCGCCGGTCACACTGTGCATGATCAGCCCCACCCGCAGCCGGCGCCGGGCCGGGCCGTGTACCGCCCCGACCGGTGCGAGCCTCGGATTGCGCCACACATCCTCGGCGGCGGCCACGAACGCCGCGGTATCGCGGACCGTGCGGGTGACCACGCCCTCGGAAATCATGTGAACGGGAAGGTGTTTCACCTGTTCACCGTCCACGTGCCGGCCGCGGCTCGGCTTGAGCCCGACCAGTCCGCCGCACGCGGCCGGAATGCGAATGGATCCGCCGCCATCGTTCGCGTGCGCGATCGGGACGACGCCCGCGGCGACGAGCGCGGCCGACCCGCCGGACGACGCGCCGATCGAATGGGCCAGGCTCCACGGGTTCCGCGCGGCCGGCTCGGTCATGTACTCGGTGGAGGCGTTGAAGCCGAACTCCGGCAGGCGCGACTTGCCGATCAGCGTCAGTCCGGTGCCGAGGAACTGGCGGGTGTAGGCCCCGTCCTTCGCGGCGGGCCGGGCCCGGAAGGCTTCGCTGCCATGGTTCGTCGGCAGGCCCGCGACATCGGTGTTGTCCTTCACGAATGTCGGGACTCCGTACAGCGCGCTGCCGGGCCGGGTGGCGTAGCGCGGGGAGTCGTAGAGCGGGCAGGCGACCGCGTGCAGCTCGGGGTCGACCGCGCGGGCCCGGTCGATGGCGGCGGCGGCGAGCTCCCGCGGGCTCACCTCGCCGGCGCGGACCAGGTCGGCGAGGGCAACCGCGTCGTGTTCGCCGAGGGCATCGTCGCGAAAGGCGTGGAGGGGCGTCATGCCGAGCAAGCCTAGAAGAACTTACAGACTTTGCCCAGGTAAATCTGTAAGGAATTACAGAGAGCGACTAGGGTGGGTGGCGTGACCGAACGCCGCCATCGCCCGAGCGCCCTGGCTCGGCGAGCAGCCCTGCTCAAAGCCGCAGTCGAGGTGGCGGCCGAGGTCGGCGTGGCCGGGGTGACCCATCGCGCGGTCACCGAGAAGGCCGGGCTGCCGCTGACCACCGTCGGCTACTTCTTCGACTCGATCGACGCGCTGACCGAGGAGGCGCTGCGCGTCTACACCGAAGAGGACGCCGATACCCAGATCGCGATCGCGGAGTCGCTCGCCGAGGCGCACGGTTCACCCGACGAGATCGCGGCCGCCTTCACCGCGGCCGCTACGCCGCGCACACCGGAAACCCTCGCGCTGTTCGAGGCCTACCTGCACGCGGCGCGCCGGCCGGAATCCCGTGACGCGGTCACCCGTGCACTGTCCGCCGCGCGCCGGGCCGCCGCCGCGGGCGCGCGGGCGGCCGGGGCCCCGGATCCGGATGCCATGGCGCCCGCCTTCACCGCGCTGGCGCACGGGCTCGCGCTGCACGAGCTGGCCTCGCCGGGTGCGCTGCCGCCCGACACCGTGCACGCGGCCTTCCGTGCGATGTTCCTTGGATTCCTGCTCGACAGCGGGCATATCGAGCCGGCCCTGCAACTCAGGCGGCAGCCGGCGCCGCAGGAGTAGCGCCGTGACCGACCCCGCCGTGCGGCACCGGGACCAGGTGGACGCCCGGCTGGACCTGCCGATCATTCCGCCCGCCGTGCTGACCGGGGTCGCCGAGATCGGGCGGCGTGACGGCTGTGACGTCGAATCCTGGTTCGCGGGAACAGGTTTGGATCCGGACGGCCTGGTCGCGGTGGACTCGGTGAAGGTGTCGTTCCAGGAAGCCGTGGTTGTCCTGCGCCGCGCGGTGGAGGCGCTGCCCGGCCGGCCGCTCGGCATGCGGGTGGGCATGCGCGACAGCCTGCTGTCGATGGGGATGCTGGGGGTGGCCATGCGCTCGTGCGCCACCGTCGGCGAGGCGCTCTCGGTCGGGATCGATCTGCATCAGGCCTCGGGGACCCTGATGGATGTGGAGGTCGAGCGCTCCGGCCAGGAGGTCGCGCTGCGGCTGCACGAGCGCCGGCCCGAACCCCGGCTGCTCGCCTTCCTGTGCGAGGAAGTGCTGTGCAGCGTGCTGATTCTGATGCGCTCGGTGCTCGGCCCGGGCTGGTCGCCGACCCGGGTGGAACTCGGCTATCCGCCCCCGCCGTACGCCGCCGAGTACCACCGCTTCCTGCGCTGCCCGGTGGACTTCTCCGCCGGAGCCAACCGCGCGGTCATTCCGGTTGCCGCACTGGAGCTTCCGTTGCCCACCCACAGTGCGCCGACCCGGACCATCGCCATCGAGGCCTGCCGGCGGCTGCTGGATGTCGGCCGTCCGGCCCCGGACATCGTGGTGGCAGTCGAGGCGGTGCTCGAGCGTGACCTCCGCCATCCGGCGACCATGGCCGAGGTCGCCGCCCACCTGCATGTCACCGAGCGCACCCTGCGCCGCCGGCTCGCCGCCGCCGGTGCGAGTTTCAGCACGGTCCGGGACCGGGTCCGGGAGCGGCGCGCGATCTTCCTGCTCCGCCGATCCGGTCTGTCCATCGGTGCGGTCGCCCGTGAAGTCGGCTACAGCGATATCCGGGAATTCCGACGCGCGTACATCCGCTGGACCGGGCATCCGCCGAGTTCCGTACGGCGAGAACCGGAGTGAGCCCGGTGCCGTGCCGGGCGCTCAGGCCCGCACCTGCCGGACATCGCGGGCGGACCCGATCGCGTCGAACATGCCCGGGGTGAGGGTCTGCCAGCCCAGGCGCTTGCGCAGCGCGCCCAGGTAGCGGTGATACGCGCGGGCGTCGACGTAGGCGCGGTGGCGTGCGGTGGGCAGGAAGTTGATGCCGCCGTTGAGCTTCGGATGCTCGGTGGCGATCAAGCGGTCGAACGCCGCCGCCCGCGCCGGGGCATGGTCCTGATCGTGCAGGTACTGCGCCAGCACATTGCTGATGTGATCGAACAGGGTGTAGGCGCTCGAATTGACCTCGAGATAGCCCAGTCCGAACAGATTTCGATGCTGCCGGTTGAACGCGGACAGATACAGATCCGGTCGTCCTTCGCTCCAGGTGAAGTGCCGCTCGGCATAGGGGATCGCCCAGTCGTAGCCCGTGGCGTAGAGAACCAGGTCGACCGCTTCGCTGCTGCCGTCGGCGAACCGGACCCGGGTGCCGTCCAGGCTCGCGATATCCGGCCGGATCGCCACATCGCCGTGCTGGAGGTGGTGGACGAGCTGACTGTTGAGCAGCGGATGCGATTCGAACAGTTTGTGATCCGGCTCGGGCAGACCGTATTTGGTGAGATCGCCCTGAACGAGCCGGAGTAACGCGCGGAAGAACGGCCGCTCCAGCCAGAGCGGCAGCTGCGGCCCGGTATCGGCGAGCTCATCGCTCGGGATCCCGAGGACATGTTTGGGAATCACGTGATAGCCGCGCCGGACGCTGACGAACGCGGCGGCCGCATTGGCCGCGGCATCGCAGGCGATATCGGCCCCCGAGTTGCCCAGCCCGACGATGAGCACCCGCTTGCCGCGGAACTCCAGCGGGCTCCGGTACTCCGACGAGTGCCGGATCTCGCCGGCGAATTCGCCCGGATGCCGGGGCCGGCGGGGCGCCCAGGTGACGCCGGTGGCGCAGATGACGGCCCGGTAGCGATGTTGCGCGCCGTCCGCGAGGGTCACCAGCCAGTCGCCGCCGTCCTGCTCGACATCGATGACCTCGGTGTTGAACCGGACGGTCTCGCGCAACCCGTAGGCATCCGCGAAAGCCCGTGTGTAGTCGAGGATCTGCCGATTACCCGGGTAGTCCGGATAGGTATCGGGCATCGGGAAGTCGAAGAATCCCGAGGTCTTCCGCGACGAAATGAAGTGCGCGGATTCGTACATCGGTGAACCCGGATTGTCGAGATCCCAGATACCGCCCACATCGGAATGCCGTTCGAACTGGTCATAGGCGATGCTCAGGCGCTTCAGGGCCCGCGCCGCGGACAGCCCGGCCGGACCGGCGCCGACGATGCACACTCGCCGCTGTGCCCGTTGAGTTCCCTTGTCTGCCATGGACTCTCCATTCGCGTGCCGAAGAATGAGAGGATTCAACCCGCCGGAGCCGCGCATCCAGGAGGGCCGATCCGGCCAGAAGAGTGGGGAAACCGGACAACCGGTGACCGGATCGGCACACTGGACGGCCCGCTGGTCGCGGCGCCGTTAGCGTGCCCGCATGGTCATCTCCTCCCGTGGGCGTGGCAGGCAAAGCCGTCCCATGCAATTCAAGGTCGCAGTGGCTGTGGTTGCCCTGATCGGTGTGCAGAGTGCCGCGGCCACCGCGTCCGCCGACGCACCGGCCGACCTGCCTTCCGACGCGACGTCCCTGCTGGCGGCCGCGCAGGGCGGGCGACTGCTCGGTGTACCGCCGCTGCCGTCGCTGGCCGCGGGCGCGGCGGCCAAACTGTCGAGCCCGGAGTACTGGTGGAACTATGTGCACGAGGCGGTGGACAACAACACGATCCTGCTCCCCGTGCCGGCCGACGTCGTCAAACCGGATGTCGTGCTGCCCCATGCGCACATCGCCGCCGGAACCGCTGTCTCAGTGCTGCCCGCCGCACCGATCGACCTGCGCGGGGTCACGTATCAGTGGGCCGGACGGACCAAGACGGTCGGTGACTTCCTGAACGACACCGAAACGGACGCAATCGAATTCGTGCATCGAGGGGCGCTCGTCGCCGGCTACTTCGCCAATGGCTGGTCCCCCGAGGACGCGCACCAGGCGTGGTCGATGACCAAATCCTTCGTCTCGACCCTGGTCGGCATTGCGGTCGATCAGCAGCGGATCCGCTCGATAGACGACCCCATCGAAACGTACGTGCCCGAACTGAGCGGCACCGCGTGGCAGGGCGTCACGATCGAGAACCTGCTCACCATGCGATCCGGCGTCCAGTGGGACGAGCACACCACCGACCTCGCGCAGAACACCCAGGTCGCCGAGTGGATAGACCTGGCGATGGACTATTACACGAACGGGCAGCAGGGCAAGACCCGCAACGAATTCCTGAAATCACTGTCCGGGGTCGAACCCCAGGGCGTCCACTTCAATTACAACAGCGCGAACACCCAGGTGCTCGCCTGGCTGCTGGAGAAGGTCTACGACCAGCCGTTCAATGAGATTCTCGCCCAGCAGCTGTGGCAGCCCGCCGGGATGGAAGCGTCCGCGGACATCATGACCGACCGCACCGGGGCGGCCGTCGCCTCGGAGGAACTGTTCGCCCGGCCAAGGGATTTCGCGCGTTTCGGGGAACTCATGCGGAACGGGGGCAGCACTCCCGACGGCCGCCGGATCGTATCGGGGGAGTGGGTCACCGCCGCCACCACCACTCTGCTGCCCGCCACGGACGCCGGTGACACCGAACCGGGCGGCTACGGCTACCAGTGGTGGAGTGGGGCGACCCCGGACGGTTTCCAGGCCAATGGTTTCCAAGGGCAGTACATCACTGTCAGCCCCGCGGGCTGCCTGACGGGCGTGCGCCTCGCGCATACCGTGCAGTTCACTGTCGACGGGGATTTCGCCGGCCAGGGCAACACGGAATGGCACACCCTCTACCGGGCGGTACTTCAACAGCTCGGCGGCTGTCGCTGATCACTCGTGGCGATCGGGCGCTGTCGATCTTTTTCCGCGGCCGTGTCGATCTGCCGGGGAAGTCGTTCGACCTTGGTGTGAGAGGGTCGGACAGCGACCCGCGACAAGGAGGACAATCCCGTGAAGTACATGCTGATCTGGCGCGCGAGCGACGAGGGCAATGCGGCCATGGCCGAGGCCGACTTCGAGAAGGTGCTCGAATCCGTCGGACGCTTCAACGACGAGCTGATCCGGGCCGGGGTCCTGCTGGCCGCCGAGGGTCTCGACAGTGCGGAAGAGGGCGTGGTGGTGGACTTCTCGTCGGAGCCGCCGCTGGTCACCGACGGACCCTACGGCGAGACCAAGGAGCTGTTCGGCGGCTTCTACATCCTGAACGTGGCCTCCAAGGAGGAGGCCGTCGAATGGGCCAGGCGGGCGCCGTCGTTCGGTCCCGGATTCAAGACCGAGATCCGGCGCGTCACCACCATCGACGAATTCCCGCAGGACAACGAGTGGATCCAGAAGGAACGCGCCTGGCGCGAGGCCACCGGGCAGCTGTGAGCCGCTGAGCCATGGCCGACCCCACCGGTCGTGACGCCGTCGCCGCGGTGTGGCGCATCGAATCCGCGCGCATCGTCGGCGCCCTGGCCCGCTACACCGGCGACTTCACCCTCGCCGAAGACCTCGCCCAGGAGGCGCTGGCCGAGGCGCTGGTGACCTGGCCGCGCGACGGCGTGCCACGCAATCCCGCGGGCTGGCTGCTCACCGTCGGCCGGCGTCGCGCCATCGACGCCTTCCGCCGCCGCGCCACCCGCGACGACCGGTACCGCGCTCTCGCCCGCGACCTGGGCGAGGGCGGGGTCGCCACCGGCGGGACACCCCCGGAAACGCCGGGGGCGGAACCGCTCTGGGATCCGGATCAGATCGACGACGACGTGCTCGCGCTCATGTTCGTGTCGTGCCATCCGGTGTTGTCCCGCGAGGCGCAGGTGGCGCTGACCCTGCGCGTGGTCGGCGGCCTGACCAGCGACGAGATCGCCAAGGCCTTCCTGGTGCCCACCGCGACGGTGCAGGCCCGCATCACCCGCGCCAAGAAAACCCTTGCGGCGGCCCAGGTTCCGTTCGCCATCCCCCCGGCCGACGAACGCGCCGCCCGGCTCGGCTCGGTCCTGAATGTCGTCTACGTGATCTTCACCGAAGGCTCCTCGGCCACCTCCGGCGCACACCTGATCCGCCTCGACCTCGCCGCCGAAGCCCAGCGCCTCGCCCGGGTGCTGGCCCGCCTCGTCCCCGAGGAACCCGAGGTCCACGGATTGCTGGCCCTGCTGGAACTGACCGCCGCCCGCTTCCCCGCCCGCACCGACGCCACCGGCCGGCCGATCCTGCTCGAACACCAGAACCGAATGCGCTGGGACCGGGCGGCCATCCGCCGCGGCCGCGCGGCCCTCGACCAGGCAGCCCGCCTCGGCCGCGGCCTCGGCGCTTACGGTCTGCAGGCCGCGATAGCCGAATGTCACGCCGTCGCCGACTCCGTCGAGGCCACCGACTGGCCCCGCATCGTCCTGCTCTACGAAGCCCTGGCCCGGCTCTCGCCGTCCCCGATCATCGACCTCAACCGGGCGGTCGCGGTCTCCATGGCGGAGGGTCCCGTCCCTGCCCTCGCCATCGTCGACGATCTCAGATCGGCTGCGGCCCTTCCGAATTCCCATCTTCTCCCTAGCGTCCGCGGGGAACTGCTCGCCAGACTGGGCCGGACAGCCGAAGCCCGAACCGAATTCGACCTCGCCATCGCCCTGTCCGGCAACGACCAGGAACGTACCCTGCTCGAAGCCAAACTCGCCGAACTGGATTGACCAGCTCCTCGGGTCGGGCTCGGGGATTTCCCCCATTCCGATTCTGGGGATGTGCCGGATTACGCCGGGGCGGTGGCGAAACTAGCGTTCAGCCATGACTTCGACTCTGCGCAAGCGCCTTTCGGTTGCCCTCGGTGCCGCCGCGTTACTCGTCGCCGAGATGGCCACCGCGGTCGCCCAGCCCGCCGGTCCCTCGCTCGCGGAGCAGTTGCGTCAGGACACCGAAGCGATCCACGCCCTCGGCATCAGCGGCGTGCAGGCCCGCGTCGTCACACCCGACGGTGCGCAGTCGGTCGCCACCAGCGGCACCGCCGACTTGAACACCGCCCTCCCGGTCCCCTCCGACGGCTACTTCCGCATGGCAAGCACCGCCAAGACCCTGGTCGCCACCGTGGTTCTCCAACTCGAGGCCGAGCACACGCTGACTCTCGATGACGCAGTCGACCGCTGGCTGCCGGGAGTCGTGCAGGGCAACGGGAACGACGGCAGCCGGATCACCATTCGCCACCTGCTCCAGCACACCAGCGGTATTCACGACGACCTGCCCGGATACACCACGCCGGCGGAGTACTACGAGCAGCGCTACGACCTCTACAGTCCCGAGCAGCTGGTGGCCCGTGGCATGGCCCAGGCGCCGGACTTCCCGCCCGGACAGGGCTGGCAGTACTCCAACACCGGATATGTCCTGCTCGGCATGATCATTCAACAGGCCACCGGCCGACCCGCCCACCAGGAGATCGAAGCCCGCATCCTCGGCCCGCTCGGGCTCGACCAGACCCGCTGGACCGGCGCCTCGCCCACCCTGCCCGAGCCGCACGCCCGGGCCTATCAATTCTTCGGTCCCGGCGCCGAGGTGGACGTCACCGATCAGATACCCGTTGAGCACGAGACCCTTTCGTGGGTCACCACCACCCGAGACGAGAACAGCTTCTTCCGCGCGCTGCTCGGCGGCCGGCTGCTCCCCGCGCAGCAGCTCACGGAGATGAAGCAGACCGTCCCGGTGAGTGCGGAACTCCAACAGCTGTGGCCCGGTGGCCGATACGGGCTCGGCCTGGCCGAACGGCCCCTCAGCTGCGGAGGGACCTACTGGAGTCACGAGGGCGGGGACGGCGGCTACATCACCCTCAACGGCGTCACCGAGGACGGCACGCGAAGCGCCGTGGTGTCCATGTCCGAGGCGCGCGGCGACACTCCGGAACACATCCGCGACCAGGAGAACGTGGCCGGCGCCCTGATCGACCATGCCCTGTGCGCCGGGAGCCGGTGAACCGCGCAGCCGATCGTTTGTGGAGTCCCAGCGAATCGCTGTGCAGTCCTGCGGCTTTCCGTTGGTGATTGAACCAGCCCACGACGGCGTCGAGACTGAGTTCTCGACGTTTGCTGGAGGTGGCGCTGGTGGGTTGGCGAAGAGCCATGGGACTGGTCGGTGTTCTGACAGTGGGCGTCGGAACGATGGTCGCAGGGGGCAATACACCGAAGGCCTCGGCAACCGGGGCGCATAGCGAGGAATTCACCAATCCGGTGCTGGCCGCCGGGGCCGACCCGAGCATGACCTACTACCAGGGCCGATTCCACCTGGTGCAGGGGGACTTCTACAACGACGACAACATCGTGATCCGCAGTTCGGACACACTCGGGGGACTGGAGGAGAGCGAGCCGAAGGTGGTGTGGGAGCACCCCGACTGCCCTGCCCCCGCCTGCACCAAGATCTGGGCTCCGGAACTCGTGCACATCGGCGACCGGTGGTGGATCTACTTCGCGGGGCAGGAGGACGACCGCAACGAGACCCATCGGATGTACGCGCTGCGTTCCACCGGAAACGACCCGACCGGCCCCTACGAATACCTCGGGCCGCTGAACCTGCCCGGCGGCTGGGCCATCGACGGCACCTACCAGCAGTACGCGGGCGTCGGCTACTTCTTCTGGTCCTGCCTGCGCAACCCCGATGACACACGCGTACAAGACATTTGCGTGGTCCGCATGTCCGATCCCATGACGCCGAGCGGCGACCGCGTCAGCATCGCAACACCCACCGCCGCCTGGGAAACCGTCCCCAACGACGCGGACCTCCTGATCAACGAGGCCCCGCAACCCCTGATCGCACCCGACGGCCGCCTCTTCGCAACCTTCTCCGCCAATGCCAGTTTCGACGACACCTACTGCCTGGGCCTCCTCGAACTGGCGCGCGGCGGCGACCCCATGGACCCCGGAGCCTGGACCAAATCCGGCGGACCCGTGCTCCCCGGCGGTCCCGGCGCCATCGCCCCCGGCCACAACGGATTCCTCACCATCGACGGCCGCCCCTGGATCACCTACCACGCCCGCCTCGAACCCGGCACCGGCTGGCCCGGCCGCAGCATCCGCGTCCAGCCCATGTACTTCGGCAAGGACGGCCGCCCGCAATTCGGCATGGCCTTCGGCCCCGACGACCCCATCGTCATCGACGGCAAAGGCCACAATGCTCCGGGAAGCCCGGTGACGCCCGAGCCGCGGCGCTGAGGTCAGGTCGCCTCGGCCGATGCCCGGGTGCGGCGCCACTGTGCGGGGCTGCAGCCGTGCTGTTTGCGGAACCATCGGGAGAAGTTTCCGGGGGCGGAGAAGCCGAGGAGTTCAGCGGTCTCGGTCAGGGAACGGCGTGGGTTGGCGACCATGTGGCGGGCCAGTTCGGCGCGGGTCGAATCCAGTAGTGAGCTGAAGGTCTCGCCCTCGGCGGCGAGGCGGCGGTGGACGGTGCGGCGGTCGACGCCCAGGCTGCGGGCCACCTGCTCCACCGAACAGCGGCCGGTGGGGAGGAGCAGTTCGATGAGCTCGCGGACGCGGTCGGCGGTGGTCGCGGGACGGACCGGGTCGACGGGGTCCAGCAGCCGCTGGGTATAGGCGCGCAGCTGTGGATCCGCCATCGCATTGGGCGCATCGAGATCGCTTGTGTAGGTGAGAATTCCATTGAAGTCCTGCTCGAAGGTCACCTGCGGTCCGAAGACCCGGTGATGGGCGCGCAGATCGGGCGGGGCGGGGTGGGTGAAGCGGACCTCGACCGGCTGCCATGGGGCACCGATGAAACCGGCGAGTAGGCCGTGCAGGACGCCGACCGCGAGTTCGACGGATTGGCGGGTATCGCCGGGCTGCCCGATATCGAGGGTCAGCCGAATGGTGGCGAGGCCGTTCTGTTCGGTGAGGCGGGTGTGCAGCGCCTCGTTGTACGTGTCCTCGTGCCGCGACATCACGGTCAGAGCGCTGCGTACGTCGGGCTCCTCGCGGACCACCAGGCTCAGCGGACCCAGATTGGCGAAGCGGCGGCGCTCGGCCAGGCGCAGCCCGAAATCTGCGCAGTTCGTCGCGACGGACGAGTGCTCGAGCAGCTCGGCGATCGCGGCGGCGGGCACCCAGCGGTCCTGCAGGCTCAGACCGGCCGGGTCCAGGCCGGACGCGCGCAACAGCTCCACCGGGCCGATGCCCAGCGATCGGCACAGCTCCACGTATTCGTTCAGCGCTGCGTAGCGGGCCAGTGGTTTCACCGATTCTCCCGTCCCGAAATGATCAGCATCCTGTCCCGTAATGATAAGCAGTCGGTCCCTGCGCTACCTACAGTGGGTTTCATTCCAGCAACCGAAGCCAGACCGAAGGAAGGGACGACGACGTGGCCACAAGCAACGAGGATTGGTCCAGGCCAGCAGCGATGGCAATCCCCGAGGCGGGGTACTTCGAGTACGAACAGGGACGCTACGGTCCGATCTATCCTCGAACTCCAGCTAACTATGGGTTTTCCATCGTCGCCAAGGTCAAGCCGGGTCATGAGGCGGCGATCCGGGAGCACGGCAAGGTCATCCAGGCCGCGGTCGAACAGGATCCGAATGTGCTTGCGCCGCTGCGGCTGCACTATCTGCGGTGGGTGCTGTTCGATATCGGCGACGGCCTGACCTTCCAGTATCAGGGCATCTTCGACACCGACTTCGACAAGTACCTCGAGGACGCGCTCGACCTGTTCCTGTCCACGGGCATCACCACCGCCTTCGTGAATCTCGAAGGCTTTCCCGAGGATTGGCGCACCAATCGGGCCGCAGCCATCGAATTCTTCCGCAAGCACCAGTTCCCGAGCTTCCTCGAATATGGTGAATACCCGTATGTGACCTCCGATGAGGTCAAGAAGGCCCTGCGGCTCAAAGCGGCGTTCTCCGACATGCTCGACGAGATGCAGTAGCGGGGGTCGCGATGCTCGAATTCGACGATATCCAGCACATCCTGCTGACCCGGGTGCCGGCGCTGACCGGGCGCTACGAGTTCCTGTCCTTCACCGACGCCGCCGGCGCGCGCGCGTGGCTCGCCGCCATGGCCGACCGGGTGCCCTCGGTCGCCGAGTTGCAGGACTCGGTGGACACCGACAAGCAGTGGGTGTCCGTGGCTTTCACCTGGACCGGACTGCGCGCCCTGGGCGTCCCGGCCGACGCGCTCGCGAGTTTCCCGGAGGAATTCCGCCAGGGCATGGCCGCCCGGGCCGAAGTCCTGGGTGATGCCGGGGCCAACCATCCCGACCATTGGATCGACGGCACCGCCGGTGACGATCTGCACGCGATCGTCATCCTCTTCGCCCGTGACGCCGCCGAACGCGACCGACGGGTGGCCGAACACGATGCACTCCTTGCCGCCTGCCCGGGTGTCACGGTGCTGTCATCGCTGGATCTGGAGGCCGTACCGCCGTTCGGCTACGCGCACGACCACTTCGGTTATCGGGATCGCTTGTCGCAGCCGGTGATCGAAGGTACCGGGGAGGAGCCCACGCCGGGCAGCGGCGCACCGCTGAAGGCCGGGGAGTTCATCCTCGGTTACGACGACGAGAGTGGGCCGCCGCTGGATCTGCCACAGCCCGAGGTGCTTTCGCGCAACGGCACCTTCATGGCCTATCGCCGCCTGCGCGAACACGTGGGTCTATTCCGTGACTTCATGGCCGAGCACGGCGACACCGCCGACGAACAGGAGCTGGTGGCGGCGAAGCTGATGGGTCGCTGGCGCAGTGGCGCGCCGCTGGTCCTCGCTCCGGAGGCCGACGATCCGGAACTGGGTGCGGATATGAGCCGCAACAACGATTTCAACTACAAACAGATGGATCCGCACGGCTACGCGGTGCCGCTCGGGTCGCACATCCGGCGCATGAATCCACGTGATACGGGCGTGAACATGCAGCGCCGCCGCATGATTCGCCGCGGCGCAACCTATGGGCCGCACCTGCCGGAGGGAACCCCCGACGACGGCGCCGATCGCGGCATCGCGGCCTTCGTGCTGTGCGCGAGCCTGGTGCGCCAGTTCGAGTTCGCGCAGAACGTGTGGGTCAACGACACGTCGTTCCACGAACTGGGCAACGAGCGGGATCCGATCATCGGCAACCAGGACGGCACCCTGGAGTTCACGATTCCGAAGCGTCCGATTCGCAAGACCATCACCGGAATTCCGGCGTTCACCAGCGTCCGAGGCGGCGCGTACTTCTTCCTGCCAGGACTGCGCGCCCTGCGCTACCTGGCCACTCTCACCGATATCGAGGCAGCAGCATGACATCGTTCACCCCGGCCCGCACCTACAACCAGGCCCACCTGGCCCGCCCCTACACCCCCGGCAAGCGGCGCATCAGCATCTACTGGTCGTGGAGCTATCCCTGGGAAACGCAACGGGATACGGCCGAACTGGACAACCGCTTCTCCACCATGACCGAGGTGCGCCAGGCCACCTGGCCCGCCTACGAGACGCCCGAATACGATGCCGCGCACTTCCTGCAGGGCATCGCGGGCACCCTCGAACTGTTCCACCGCTCCACCCTCGACTTCCAGCGGGTGGCCGGGGAAGTGACGGGGCATCCGGTGGCCGTGTTCCAGCGCATCGACCAGGCCGGATTCAAACAGCCCATCGACGAACGCATCCTCGCCGACACCGACACCCTCATGGTGTTCGGCCTCGATCACCTGCTCGCGCAGGAGGAAGCGGCTCCTGAGGAGATCGCCGCGATCCAGCAGTGGCTGCAGCGCGAGGGCACCTGCCTGCTCCTCGCCCCGCACCACGACGTCGGCTTCACCGATGACCTGAAGCAGCGCCAGATCGAGTTCGAACATCACGGTGATCCGCTGGTGCCGCGCCAGCAGCGATTCGGCGCCTACACCCGCTCGCTGATGACCGCCCTGAACGTCCCGGTACACAATGTCTACGGCCTGCGGCCCGCCGTCGTCGAAGGCACTCGCTCGATCGCGCCGCTCACTTCCTTCCGCGACCTCGACAGCCCACGCCTGCTCGACGACGTCACCACTTTCAATTTCCACCCGCACCTGCCCCACTACGAATTGACCGAGCCTGAAAGCGATTCGGTGCGCCTGCTCGCGCGTCAGCCCATCGAACTGTCCCGTCCCCACCCGTTCATCGAGGCGGGCAACACCGAATTCAACACGTTGCTGTGGCTGCCCCCCACCGTCGAACGCGCCGGCGACATCGTGATGGCCGACTCCACCAACTTCACCACCCTCTTCGGCGGCACCGACAGCCTCGCCAGCTTCTGGCGCAACCTCGCGGCGATGAAATGACCCCGGCTGCAAACGGCGGCCCGATGCCGCAGGGGTGGGACCTGTGATCGGAGACCTGCTGCCACTGGCCATAGGCGTTGCGCTGTCACCTATTCCAGTGGTGGCGGCCATCCTCATGCTGCTCTCCACCAACGCCGGCCGGGCCAGTGCGGGCTTCGCGCTCGGCTGGGTGACGGGCATCGTGACGGTCACGGGGGTCGTGACAGCCGCGGCCGCATCCGGGCTGATGAGTTCGGCGGGCCAGCGCTCCGCTGCGGCCGCTGCGATCAAGATCGCCATGGGCCTCCTGCTGGTGTTCATCGCCTTCCGTCAGTGGGGCAGCCGCAAGGACGATTCGATACCGGGCTGGATGAAAGCCATCGACGAACTCGGAGTCGCCAAGGCGGCCGGCCTCGGCATGCTGCTCTCCGTACTGAATCCGAAAAACCTGCTCCTGTGCATCACGGCGGGCGTCACAATCGGCACCTCGGGGCTGAACCCGGCCGGCACCGCCGCGGCAATCGCTGTCTTCGTTTTCCTGGGCGCGGCATCGGTGGTCGTCCCCGTGGGTGGCTACGCCGTCGCGGCGAATCAGCTGCGCGGCGCACTCGCCCACTTGAAGAACTGGCTACAGGCGAACAACCACACGGTGATCGCCGTGGTGTTCATGGTGATGGGCAGCACGGCCTTCGCCAAGGGCGTGAGCGGATTCTGACCAGGTACTGATCGCACTGTGCCACACAGTGTTTCACCACCGTCTCGGGTCGTCGGCGGAAGTTCGACGGCCCGAGACGGTCTCATGCCGTCGCTGCACGGTTCGCCGGAATCCGCGGTCGGAACTCCGGACCGCTTCCACACCCCACCGGTGTCGACCAGGTGAAATGCCGATCATGTATCGGCCAAATTAAACTTACAGAGCGTCATTGACACGACGTAAGTGTGGCTCTAGCCTGTGACCATGACCACAGCAAAGAGAATTGTCTTCATCGGCGCGGCAGGTGACATGTGCCGCGTGGCGATCGATCGCTTCGCCAAAACGGCCGGGGGCGGCTGGAAATTGGAGTTGTACGACATCCGGCCCGAGGCGCTCGAGGCGTTCGTCGCGACATTGCCGACCAAGGAAGTGACGGTCGGCTCGTTCGATCTGTTCGACGGGGTCGCGCTTCGCAACGCGATCGAGGGCGCCGCACTCGTCGTGCTCGGCGCGGGGCCGTACAACCGGACCGCGGAGCCGGTGATGCAGGCGTGCCTCGAGCAGCGGGTGCCCTATCTCGACCTCGACGACGATGAGGAAAGCACCCTCGCCGCCATGGAACTCGATGCCCGGGCGCGGCAGGCCGGCGTGCCGATCTTCGTCGGATGTGGCGCGTCACCCGGACTGACCAATGTGATGGCGGCCGACGCGGCTCGCGATATGGACACGGTCGAGCGCATCGATGTGTGCTGGGTGACCGGCGACGAAGGGCCGGTGCCGTACGGGCGTGCGGTGCTCGATCACGCGATTCGCGGCTATGCCGGCCCCTGTCACACCTGGGAGCACGGACGCTCGGTGACTCATCAGACCTTCCTCGAGACCGATGTGTTCGCGCTGGGCAACAGCTTCGGCGATGGCTACCGGTTCTACGAATGTGCGCATCCCGAGTCGGTGACGATGCCGCGGCGCTGGCCGGGAGCTGACCGGATTCGGGTGCTCGGTGCGCTCGATCCGCCGCCGGTCAACGGCATCATGCGCGGTATCGCCGTGGCGGTGCAGGAGAACAAGATCTCGATGGATCAGGCGATCGATTTCGTCAACGACGTGATGACCGACAAGACCGGCTCGCTCCGGGTGTGGAAGCACGCGTTGTCGGGGCTGTGGGGCACGGTTCGGCGCGGCGAGATCGGTGCGCGCGAGGTGCTGAAGTACCTGGCGACGGCAGCAGCCGGTAAGCATCCCGCGTTCCGCGGGACGAACTATGTGCGCCTGATCGGCACACGTGATGGGGAACGGGTGGTTTCGGTGCGTCGAGTGCCGGTCAGCGGGCCTGGCACCGCTTGGACCGACATGGCCTCCGCTACCGGTTCGGCGACCGCGGCATTCATGGTGCTGGCCATCCAAGAACTGCGCGATCTGTCCGGCGTCCTGGCGCCCGAGGACTGGGCCGAGCCGGAGCTCTTCTACTCGACGTTCGCCAAGACCGGCGGGGCGCCGGCCCATGAGGTCGTCGAGGCGCTGGTGGCACCGAGTTCGGCGGTGACGTCGCGCAAGGTGAGTGCCTCGGCCGATCAGGGCGGGCGGTGACGGCGCATGGATCTCTTGACTGAAACCGGTTGGGCCGCACCGCCGATCACCGGCGAGACCGCACTCGCCGGCGACATCACCTGCGACGTCGCCGTCATCGGGGGTGGCGTCGGCGGCATGACCGCGGCGCTGCGGCTCGCCGAGTCCGGGGCCGACGTCGTGCTTCTCGAAGCCGAGACCTGCGGGTGGGGCCCCAGCTCACGCAACGCCGGCTACATGACCAACTCGATCGCGGCCGACCCGGCGTTGCTGGCATTGCTGTTCAGCCGCAGCAAGGTCCGGGCGCTGTTCCAGTTCGCCGAAGCCGCAGTGGAATTCACCCAGGAAACCATCGAGCATCGTGCCATCGACTGCGATTTCGAGAAGGTGGGAATCGTGCAGGCCGCGGTGTCGAAGGGACAGCTCCGCAAGGCGCGCCGAAACGCGAAGATCATGGCCGAGGCGGGGTCGTCGGCCGAGTTCGTCGAGGGGCGAGCGGCGGGTCTCCCGGACGGCTTCCTCGGAGGTATGCGGGAGGGCATCGGCGGAACCTTGAATCCGGCCAAGTACGTCCTCGGATTGCGCGACGCCGTCCTCGCTTCGGGGGCAAGGGTTTTCGAGCACACGCGCGTGCAGGACGTCACCGACAGCGACAGCGCGGTGACCATCGAGACGGCCAATGGCCAAGTGCGTGCCAGGCAGGCGCTGCTCACCACCAACGCCTACAGCAAGAACCTCTCGATCGCGCCGCGCCGGCTGGTCTCGCCGGTATGGACGTCCCTGGTGGAAACCGAGCCGATCGCCCCGGAACGCCTGGACGAAATCGGCTGGACCAGTCGGGCGCCCATGGTGACCGCGCACATGATCCTGGAGAGCTATCGTGTCACCCCGCGAAACTCGATCGTGTTCGGTACCCGACGCCTGGAGACGACCAGCGGTCCGCTGCTCGCCCGGACCCCGTCGACGCGTGTCGTCGACGACCTCGTCCGTGGCTTCCGCGACCGCTTCCCCGGGCTGCATGATGTCGCGCCGCAACGGGCATGGGGCGGCTGGATCGGCATGAGCTCCTCCTGGCTGCCGGTGGCGGGGGAGGCCTCGCCCAACGTGCTGTATTCGCTGGCGTGCAACGGGCACGGCTTCGCGCAAGCCCAGTATGTCGGCCACATGCTGGCCGGTCGGCTCTGTGGCGAACCCATGCCCGAGGACCTGACAACCATCTGGCACGGCCGCGGCGGCTTCTGGCCCAGCTTCGTCAGCGGACCGGCACTGGAGCTCGGCTGGTTGGGTGACCGTCTGTCCGACCGGTTGGCACGCCACTGATCAACGGCGGGTCCGGCAGCAGTCGGGCCCCTCGAACACGGCCGTCAGGCCTACGAACGCAAGAGATAACCATGGAAATCAAGAACTTATTGCTGTTGCTCGCCGATCTCTGGATGATCTTCGTCGGGTTCACCTATGGCTCGAAATTCATCAGGAATTTCCGTAATTACCTACTCGGCCTCGAATGGATCATCGTTGCGACCTCGGGCACCAACTTCTTCTTCTTCGCATTGCTGGGGGCTCATCGGACCAGTCCGATGTACCACATCGCGCTCTTCTTCGATGCGTTCTCCAGGGCGGTCGGAATCACGTTGATTCTCATCCTGGGTTTGATGAAGGTGACCCACCGCTACAAGCCTTCGCTGCCAACCGATATCGCCGTCTTCGCGCTCGCCACCGTCGCGGGCCTGTACCTGTCGATATTCGCCGACCGGATAGGCGTCGCCGGGGCGACCTTCTATGTCGTGGTGAACGTCATCACGTCCGTGTTCCTGCTCTACTTCGTGCGACGGCTCTGGAATATCGATCAGCGAGGACAGGCGATCGGGGTGGTTCTTGCCACCGCGGCGGCATTCGTCATCGCCGCGACGTACGACTTCTATCACATTCCCGGCGATGACGAGAACCACACGTTCTTCTATATCGGTGCGCTCGCGACCTGGGGATTCCAGATGATGATGTACTACTACGCCTACCGCGCATTGCACCGCCACAACGAGCGAACGGAATCCCCTCAGCTCGTGGTCGGCCCGGGGCAGCCCAGATGACGGTGGAACCTGGCCGATAGGCGGACATGCCCGGCGGCGGCTGCACGGGGTCACCTCTATCGTGAAGTAGTGAGGACACGATGAGCAGACGCCCGAAGCATGATCCCAAAGAGTCGGAACGCGAGATCATCGACGCCGCAAAGGAGTTTCTGCGCGAGCGGCCGTTTCGTGAGATGACCGTCGACGCGGTGATGAGCCTTACCGGGCTCAAGCGTCCGGCGTTCTACGTCCACTTCCGCGACCGTCACGATCTCGCGTTGCGGGTTGCCGACGAACTCGGGCAGGACGTGTCCGAGATGCTCGACCGTTGGCTGGTGGGGACCGACCTGCTCAATGACGCACGGGCGGCGTTCGAGGGACTTGCCGAGGTCTACCTGAAGCATGGAGCGGTATTGAGCGCGCTGGCGGATGCGGCCGCCGGCGATGAGAAGGTCGACGCCGCATACAGCGGGTTGATGGAACGATTCGCCGACGCCACCGCCAGACGCATCACCGATGATCAGGCCGCCGGCCGCATCAGCGCCTATCTCGATGCGGCCGAAACCGCCCGTGCCCTGGTCTGGATGGATGAACGCTATCTGAACCGGGTGTTGGGTCGTGCCCCGCAAGCGGATCCGAAGCGGGTTGTCGACGTGCTCTACAACATCTGGATGTCCGTGCTGTACGGAACGCCGCAGCTACCGGGCACGGACTAGGGTCAGGAGCCGAGCCGGACCGCGCGGAGCGCGACGTAGAGCTCGGCAGCCGATCTGGGATCCGAGCAGCGACGCCCGGTGAGGGTCTCGATTCTGCGGAGACGGTAGTGAATGGTGTTGCGGTGGTAGTTCAGCCGCTGCGCGACCTCGGTGTTCGATCCGCCGCAGTCGAACCATAGATCGAGGGTGTCGAGCAGGGTGTCGCGGTCCTCGTCGTCGAGTTCGAGGATCGGGCCGAGGATTTCGTCGGCGAGGCTGCGGGCGGCCTCGGGCGCGCTGACCAGCACCAGCGGGAGCGGGGTATGCCCGTAGACGGTGACGGCGTTCGAGCCGGGGTGGGTGCAGCGGGCGGCGAGTTCGGCCTCGCGCACGGCCGCGCCGGTCATCGACAGTGTGCTGAAGATGCGGCTGACGCCGACCCGGCCGCTCACGATCTGCCGGAGCCGGGTCAGCGAATGATCCAGTGCGCGTTGATTTCCGAGGCTGAGCAGCCCGATGCGAGCATCCGATTCGGTGAGCCACACCGAGTGCACGTAGGCCGCGCGCAGCCCGCCCTCCGCGCCCGGCACCGGATTGGTGGAGGGCACACCGGACTCGGCGCGCACGACGACGAACACACCGGCTCGCGGCAGGTGCAGCATGCGGCCGATATCGGCCAGCGACGCGGCGTCGGTGTCGCTGTCGCTGTAGAACAGGGTGCGCAGCATGGCCTGCCGTTCGGCGTCGGCCCTGGTGACACGCTCGGTCAGGAAGCCGGAGTAGGCGTCGGCCGCCGCGCTCGAGTAGTCGTCGATGAGCCGCCAGACCTCCGAACCCAGCGCGGGCAGGATGTTTTCGCCGGACCGGTCCGCGGTGGCCAGGGACCGCTCCCAGATCAGCCGGCCCGCCAGCCGGTAGGCGTGCAGCAGCGCGGCGAGTGGAATACCCAGTTCGGCCTTGGCCCTGCCGACCTCGGTGGCCGCCTGTAGCCGTCGGCCGCCGATACCCGCGAGCTGGCCGAGCACGGCCTCCAGATTGTCGTGGACGGCGGTGCGCAGCACGGCTTCCGGCAGGGCGGCGGTTTCCGCGTAGGCGTGGTCTCCGGTACGGATGCGCCCGACCAGTTCACTCGTGAGGTCGTCGACGTCCGCGAGCAGGGTGCGGGCAACCGCCTCGGACCCGTTGGCGGGCGGTCCGATCAGGGCTGTCATGCGTTCGATAGTACGAAAATGACGAGATCGTGTTGTGTGCTGGAACACAGCCGGCAACCCGGATCCGCCGACTCGGGCACATGGTGTGGACCGGGGCTTCGCTTGCAGTATCGAGATCGATAGTGATCTGGGCCATATCGGCCCGAGTTCGATGCGAAAGCGAAGAGAGGTGCCGATCGTGTACGACTATGTCGTCGTGGGCGCGGGTTCCGCGGGATCCGTGCTGGCCGCCCGGCTGTCCGAGAACCCCGATGTGCAGGTGGCGCTGATCGAAGCGGGTCCGCGCGACACCGCCGAGGAAATCCATCTCCCCGTCGCTTTCCCCGCCCTGTTCAAGAGCCCGCTCGACTGGGACTTCGACACCGAACCCGAGGCGGGGCTGCTCGGCCGGCGCGCCTACCTGCCGCGCGGCCGCGTGCTGGGCGGGTCCAGCTCGATGAACGCCATGATCTACATTCGCGGCGCACGCGCCGACTTCGACGGGTGGGCGGCGGCGGGCGCGACCGGCTGGAGCTACGACGAGGTCCTGCCCTACTTCCTGCGGGCCGAGGACAACGAGCGCGGTAAGGACGCCTACCACGGCACCGGCGGTCCGCTCTCGGTCAGCGACGGTCGCTCGGTCAATCCGCTCGGCAACGCCTTCCTCGCCGCCGCTGAGCAGGCGGGCTACCGCCGCAATGGCGATTTCAACGGCGCCACTCAGCTGGGTGTCGGCCGCTACCAGCTGACCCAGCGCAACGGCATGCGCTGCAGTGCGGCGGTCGCGTATCTGCACCCGGCCCTGAATCGGCCGAATCTGTCCGTGTACACCGAAACCCTTACGCACAAGGTTCTTTTCGACGGCAACCGGGCCATTGGCGTGCTGGTGGGCCGCGGCGCGGAGACGGAACTGATCACCGCTCGCCGCGAGGTGGTGCTGGCGGCCGGCGCGTACGGCTCGCCGCAGCTGCTGCTGCTCTCGGGCGTCGGCCCCGCGGCGGGCATCGAGCCCTTCGGCATCGACACCGTGCACGAACTCCCGGTCGGGCAGCACCTGCAGGACCATCTCGCGGTCTTCCTGAACTATCGCACCGATCGGGAATCGCTGATGACCGCGTTGACACCGGACCACCTCGCGCTGCTGCAGATCGAGGCGCGCGGACCGCTGACCTCGAATGTCGGTGAGGCGGGCGGATTCTTCGCGACCCGGCCCGGATTGGCCGGGCCCGATGTGCAGTTCCATCAGGCGCCCGCCCTGTTCTACGACGAGGGCATGGGCCCGCTGCTCGAGCACGGCTTCGGATTCGGACCCTGCCTGGTCAATCCCAGCAGCCGCGGTGAGCTCACCCTGCGGTCGGCCGCACCGGGCACCGCGCCCCGCATCCGGCACAACTACCTGGCCACCGAGGACGACCAGCAGACTGTGATCGCCGGGCTGCGCATCGCGCTCGACATCGCCGGGCAGACCGCCCTGCGCGAGGTCACGACCGGCGAATTCTCCGTTCCGGCTTCGGATTCGGACGCGGACCTGCTCGACTTCGCCCGCCGCACCGGGCAGACGCTCTATCATCCGACTTCCACCTGCGCCATCGGTGCCGTCGTGGACCCGCAGTTGCGCGTCCTGGGCCTGGAAGGCCTGCGCGTGGCCGACGCCTCGGTCATGCCGACGGTCGTGCGCGGCAACACCAACGCGGCCACCATCATGATCGCCGAGAAGGCCGCCGACCTGATCGCCGCCGACGCCGGGATTGCGCGATAAGCGAGACTCGCGGCTCCGGCGCGCAGATCAGGTGACGCGCGGCGGACTCCCCACTGTGGGGACACGACTGGGTGAGCAGGCCCTACGCGCTGCTCATGAGGTCGACACCGGAAACGACGACGTGCAGGCGGAAAGCCTGCACGTCGTACCGGGTCCGTTACCGGGCGGGACTTTCCGCCCGCAGGGGACGCAACCGCTCCATGCACTGTTTGCGAAGCGTGGACGCGGTCGCTCCGGTGAGCACCTGTGACGCCGAGGACGCCAGCAGCCGCATGAGACGGGCGTGAAACTCCTTCGGGCTCAAGCCGAAACGTACGAACGCCTCGGCGTCATTCCCGCCGTACGGCGCCCAGGCGGTCGCGAATTCGAGCATCTCGCTCTCGATGGGAGTCATCGGCACCGCCTTTCGCTGCGGGTCACTCAGGGCCGGAACATGGCTGGATCCCGGCGGTCTCGGCGATCTCGTGGGCTGTGCGGACCGGAGCTGGGATTCGTGCGGTGGTCGGGGTGCCCGTTGCGGCTCCGTTCCGAGGTCCGTCCAACGCCCGCCGCAGCTCCCACTATCGGGCCCACCGGTCGAGCCGGCGGTGCACGAAGGATGTGCGCTGGTCATTCGGCCGACCTCGCGCGTTGGTTCTCGGGCATGGGCCCACTCCGCTTCTGTTGTTCTGTTCCTGTCGCCACAAACGGGCGCTGAAACCGCAATCGGCCGAGGGGCCGGGCGGTAGTCCGATCTCGAATTGAATTCGACTTTAAGAGGGCCGTGCGACGCTGTCAACAGCCATGACGCTGTCAACAGCCATGTAAAGGACACGAATGGCGAGCTCGCGGTCGAAATGCCCTTGTGTCAGTTCTCCGGAAACCGGGCCACCCGTGTCCGGCTACGCATCGGTGCGAGTCAGGACGCGGGCTCCGATTCGATGGGCGAGTTCGAGTGCGAGCTCGACAGCCAACCGGCGTTCGCCCGGCCGATGCCCGAGTAGGTCGGTGGCGCGAGAAACGCGTTGCAGCACCGTGTTTCGATGCGTGTGCAGGCGGGCCGCGGTACGCGGGGCGTTCTCGGCTTCCTCCAGGAAGACGCGCAGGGTCTCACGCAACCGGGCGGCGGCGGGAGTGTCCGACGCCAGCGGACCCAGCGTGTCGGCGACGAATTCGGCTGCGCGGGAGGGATTTTCCGCCGTCAGCGCGGTGACCTCCAGGTCGTGGAAGAGCGTGACCCGCGCGGCGTCCGGCAGCCCGGCGAGCAGGTTGTGCATCCCCAGCGCCGCCTCGTGCGAGCGGCGGAAGCCGGCGATGCCGGAGCGCGCCGGGCCGACCGCGACCCGGACGCCCGGGTGGGCCGCGCCCAGCGCGCCGCGCAGGCCCTCGACCGCGAAGGCGGAACGGGTGCCCACCCACGCCCACAGTGTGGAGCTGCCCGCGGACAGCGTGAGCGGGGGCCGTGCCCCACCGGCCCGCGCCAGCATCGCCGCCGCGGACTCCAGCGCGCCCTGGACCTCACCGGTCGGCGAAGACCACAGCACGAGCGCCGTGTGCGTGCCGGCGAGGTCGTATCCGAGCCGCTCGCTCGCCCGGCGGTTGTCGATGGGCGCGCCGTCGAGGATCAGCCGGATCGTCTCGGCGCGCCGGGCCAGCGCGCCCCCGAGGATCTCCTCGCGTTCGCGCTGAGCGACCGAGATGACCCGGCCGACAACCTGATCGACATACTCGAACATGCGCTGAGCGGAGATCTCGAGCAGCGGCACGAGCAGCGGACCCGACCCCGCGATCCGCGTGGCGTGCGCCAGGTAGTGCCGCCACGCGGTGTTCTGCCCGCTCCGATAGGACTGGAAGATCACGTCCAGATCCATACCGCGCCGCGCGACCGTGCGGGCCACATCGAGCGCTTCGGGCGGCACATCGATCGGGGATACGCGGGCCTCCCGGCGGGCGAGAACGGTCAGCAGCCGTGCGGCATTCGCGCGATTGCTGGCCGTCATGTCCGCGATCAGTGCCGCGTCGGCGCCCACCATGGGGGTCAGCTCGATCTCGGCGGCATCCATCTCGGCGACCAGCTGGTCGAGATCGGCCAGCATCAACTCCGCCACTCGGCCCACGAGGTCGACGAGTTCGGGTGCCGGATCGGGACCATTCATGCACCCAGTGTGCAGCCGCACATTTTCAGGGGCAAATGCTGGCCGTGCGGACATACCCCGACGGCGACCCCACTCCTAACGTGAACCGAATCACAGCCCCGCCTCTCTGCGGCCCAGGAGACCTTTCGTGACCATCCCGTCCAGCCACCACGGCACCACCGATTTCGACGTTCTGGTCATCGGCGCCGGAATATCCGGTATCGATGCCGCCTACCACCTCGCGACCCGCCGCCCCGGCACGTCCTTCGCGGTGCTCGAAGCCAGCGACTCGATCGGCGGTACCTGGAGCCTGTTCCGATATCCGGGTCTGCGTTCGGACTCGGACATGCCCACCTACGGCTACGGCTTCAAGCCGTGGACGCATCGCAAGTCGATCGCCGACGGGCATCTCATCCTGGATTACCTGCGTGAAACCATCACGGAAAACGGTCTGTCCGAACACATTCGATTCGGTCACCGGGTGCTCGACGCCCAGTTCTCCTCCGCGACCGGGCGCTGGACGGTCCTGGTCGAACACACCGGCAGGGCGGAGCAGGTGCGATTCACCGCGCGATTCCTGTTCCTGGGCACCGGAATGTACGACCACCGTGCCGGATACACCCCTGATTTCGCCGGCCTCGACGAATTCGAGGGCCGCGTCGTGCACCCGCAGCATTGGCCGGCGGATCTGGACCACGCCGGGAAACGCGTGGTCGTCATCGGCAGCGGCGCGACGGCGGTGACGCTGATTCCCGCGATGGCGGGCAGCGCCGCCCACGTCACCATGCTGCAACGGTCGCCGAGCTACGTCATGTCGCTGCCCGGCGTGGACGTGATCGCCGGCGCCCTCAACCGGGTGCTGGGCGCGGAACGCGCCGCCACCCTGATCCGGCGGAAGAACATCATGATCACCCGCGGAATCTACAAGGCCTGCAAGCGCGCCCCGCGCTCGGCGCGCCGGCTGCTGATCGCCATGGTCCGCCGGCAACTGCCCGCCCATTTCGACGTCGACACGCATTTCACGCCCCGCTACAACCCGTGGGAGCAGCGGCTGTGTGTGGTGCCGGACGGTGACCTGTTCAAGGCGCTGTCGAGCGGCCGCGCCTCGGTCGTCACCGACCGCATCGCGCGCTTCACGCAGACCGGCATCCTGCTGGAATCGGGTCAGCAGCTCAGCGCCGACATCATCGTGACGGCAACGGGTTTCAACCTGTCGCCCTTCGGCCGGATCCGGTTCGAGGTCGACGGGCGACCGGTGGACCTGCCACGGACAACGGTCTACAAGTCGATGATGCTCTCCGAGGTGCCGAACCTGGCCTTCGTGGTCGGCTACACCAATATCTCCTGGACGCTCAAGGCCGATCTGGTCTGCGAGCACTTCTGCCGTCTGCTCGATCATATGGACGCCAACGGTTTTCACACCGTCACGCCGGCGGCGGCCGACCCGGCCATGGAGCGGGTACCGCTCGTGGACGACCTGCACTCCGGCTATGTCCAGCGCGGGATCGCGGGGTTCCCACAGGCGGGAACTCGCGGCCCGTGGACAGTGGAGATGGCCTACGAGAAGGACGCCGAGCGCCTGCGCGAGAGTCCGGTGCACGACACCGCATTGCGGTTCACCTTCGCCGCCCCGGCGACCGTGGTCGCGGCGAGGTGAGCGCGATGCGGAACATCACCTTCACCAGCCACGGAACCCGTTGCGCCGCATGGCATTTTCCCGGGGCGGGCACCGAGCCCGGGCGTCCGTGTGTGGTCATGGCGCACGGCTTCGGCGGCACCCGCGACACCGGACTGCTCGGGTATGCCGAACCATTCGCCGCGGCCGGGTACGACGTCCTGATCTTCGACTACCGTGGCTTCGGAGACTCCGAAGGCACTCCACGACAGCACGTTTCGTACCGACAGCAGCGCGAGGACTACCACGCGGCCATCGCCGTCGCTCGGCAGTTGCCCGGCGTCGACCCCGAACGCATTGTGCTCTGGGGAACCTCCTACTCCGGCGGCCATGCCGTCGCGGTCGCCGCCCAGGACCGGCGGATCACGGCGATCGTGGCGATCACCCCCGCGATGGACGGACTCGCCACGCTGGCGCACGTCATGCGCCGCGCCGGCATCGGCTACCTCGCACGTGCGGCCGGGCACGGGCTGCGTGACCTCGCCCGGAGCATCGCCGAGCGGCCGCCGCACTACGTGCCGATCGTCGGCCCGCCCGGATCGCCGGCCATCATGACCAGCCCGGGCGCGGTGGAGGCCGTCGTTCCGGTCGCGGGACCGACCTGGCGTAACGAGGTGTGCGCTCGGGCCGCCCTGGAAGTCGGCCTGAACCGGCCCACCACGTTCGCCGGGCGCGTGCCCTGTCCGATCCTGGTGCAGGTCGGCACGAACGACAGTGTCGCGCCACCGAGCGCGGCCCGGCGCGTCGCTGCGAAAGCCGGTCCGCGGGCGCGGATTCGCGAGTACCCCGTCGACCATTTCGACATCTATCAGGGCCCGTGGCAGCAGCAGGCGGTGACCGACCAGCTCGAGTTCCTCACCGCCGTATTGCGGTGACCTCCAGGTCCGCGATCGGCAGGTCAGAACTGCGGCCCGCTCCCGCACTGCACCGGCACCGGCCGCCCCGGATCCAGCGCGTTCAGAATCATCGCGTCCACGCTCGGGTCGTACGCCAAGCCGCTGTGCCCGACCGGGTCGTCCGGGCACTGGTCCTGGACGACGAGGTCGCTGACGCCACCCTCGGCGATGGCCGCGGCGGCGGGCGGGGACACCATGGCGTCGTGCGCCGACACGATGGTGGTGTAGCGAATGCCGGTCCGGGCGATCGGGCCGTCGTGCAGCCGGGTCAGCGCCGCCGAGCCGGGGGAGACGTCCTCACAGATCCCGCATACCCCCGCGACCAGCCCGCGTAGTCCGAGTTGTGTTGCGCCGCCGATAAGTCCGCTGGTGATTCCGTTCGTGGGTGGTGCCAGGACGGCGACCGTGCCGATCCGGTCAGCCGCTGCCGGGTCGGTCTTCGCGAGGTAGAGCGCAACGAACGCGCCACCGGAATGCCCGACCAGGTCGACCTTGGCGGCGCCGGTCTCGGCCCGCACGCGGTCGATGAAGGCGGATACCTGCGGCACGGACACCGACACCCCGTCGATGCCGCCGTCGAACGCGTTGGTCCCGCCGTAATTCAGGGAGTACACGCAGTATCCGGCATTCGCCAGCTTCGGCCCGAGATGCGCGAAACCGTTGTACTGATTGGCAGGAAAGCCGTGCACGAGCACCACCGGCCGCGGATGGGCCGCCGACGGTGTGCACGGCACATTCACGCCGGGCGCTGATTGTGCGGGATCCTGCCCGGACACCACGAACCAGGCTTCCCGGGCAACCATCTCCTCGAAAGTCGCCTCCGGTAGCGGATCGGCGGCTGTGGCCGTGCCGGGCGCAACGATGTTCGGTACCAAGGCAATCGCGGTGGTGGCCAGAACCGAGCCAACGCATTCGCGCATGCCCATGTCGAGCTCCAAGAAGTGAACAACTTTTCTCTGAGTCTAGTCCTATAAATTCCTCGCAGGTGGACGAGTGGTCCTGGAATCTCGATGTTCTCCGTGGTTCGTCTGAACCCCCGTAGGAATCTCCAATCCGATGCGGCAACCCCGGACGTTCTGTTGGACTCCTCTCCGATTGATCGCACCGGTGCCGGAGGAGGACAGTCGACAGCACCGTTCACCCCACCCGGATCGCGATACATGTCAGCAACACCCGCACATCGCACACAACGGACCCGGTACACGTCCGTCGGCGGAAAACAGGCCGCATGGCGCATGATCGGCAGCAGCATCGAAATCCTGGCCCTCACCGTCACCAATGCCGCCCGACCCCCCGACCCCGCCGCCTTCGACGACAACACCTGTCACGACCTGTGCTGGGCCCGTGAACGTTTCACCAAATTCGCCGACCTCTGGGACGCGATCCGCAGCGAATACTGGCAACTCCTCTTCCACTCCGACGCCCACTTCACCTAGCCGGGCGATTGGCTCGCCGACAATCGCCGGGTGAGGAACCGCGACGTCACCAGTTCGCGGGTAGGTGTCGAACTCGCCATTGGCGGAACCGGGGCGATGTGCCCAGATCGAACAGTGTCCAGAGCGGCTCCACCGTGTCGGGATGCTCTGGGTTCTGCCACGGATCATCCGGTGGTACGAACATGAGCTCGCTTGCCCAGTGCAGCCGTATCGTGCCGTCGGGCGAGCGCTTGAAAACGGTCAGCAGCGGTACAGGGTGGCCGGCAGGGCTGTCGCCGCCGTAGTCACTCCGGAAATTCGAGTTCGCCGCCGACAGCACCCGGGTGTGCCGCCACCCCCTGTCGTGCGCGAACGCCGCTACTCGCTCGATGGGGGCCTTGGCAACGATCGCCAAATTGCCACCCAAATCGTCGAAGTGGGGCGTGGTGCTGTCCCACATGTCGATCAGCGCGGTGCACGACGGACACGGTCCTTCGTCGGTGGGCAGTTCCGAGAAGATCCCGCTGGTCGGTCTGGGCCGAACATCTCCCGGGTGACGCGGGAACATGTAGTGATAAAGCATCAGTGTGTCGTCATCGCCGAACAGCTCGGACATACGCACTGTTGTTGCGGCGCCGTCGTCGCCGATTCGATCGAACACGTAATCTTCGGGGACCTCGCCGCCGGGCGGTAGTGATTTCCGTTGCGCCGCAACGGAATCCATCAGCCGCTGGAGATCGGCCTCCTGCTGAAGCAGCGCCTCACGCGCCTCGCGATACTCTCGCGACTCATTCGGAAAAGCGATCGACATACGGACCTCCTAGACCGGCATGCCATTGACTTCACCCTGTTCTGGACACTACTCGGTGCCTCCTCGTTCCCTGTCGCGTGGCACCGCAGCGCGGCATCGGATGTTCCGAGCTCTCCCGGTCACGCCCTCGAACTCGTAGACGCTGACCGGGATCTTGTTGCCGTCGGGTCGCTCGATCCCGAGGTTCTCGATCCCGACGCGCGAGGTATCCAGCGGCAGCCGGTCCTCGATATCGGCGAACAGGGGCTGGGGTAGCTGATCGCGGGCACAGCACTGCCCCGCCGATCACGATCGGCGGGGCAGTGCTTCGCGGAGGTGCCCGAGGGGCTCGAAACCGAAGGTTCAGTGGGGAATCGGGAAGTTGGCGCGGAATACGCCGTGTGGGTCGCGGGCCTGCTTGAGCTTTCGCAGCCGGTCCAAGGTGCCGGTGTCGAAAACCTCTACGACACTGTCGCCGGCGGACAGGACGGTATACGGTTTGCGACCGCTGACCCGCGCGCCCAGATCGGCGATGATGCGCTTCTGAGTGGCGTGCACCGCGGCAACCGTGTCGGGGTCCGAGCCGGTCGCCTGCAGAAACAGCGCGTAGGGCTCCGCGAACGGCGGAACCGCCCCTCGGGTGGGCTCGGCGAGCGCACCACCCAGCTGCCGGATCTGGATGCCCATCAGCGGATCGATCGGCGCGTGCAGCAGAATCTCGGCGGCGCTCTCGTCCAGCGCGGTCAGCAGGTCGGTCCGCAGCAGTCCGGGGCCCGCGGCGGTGGGCTCGTTGACGATGGCGCCCAACTCGGCCGGGGACAATTCCCGGCGCGTGTCCGCGAGGATGCCGTCGATCGTGTCCAGCCGTCGCAGCAGTTCCCGTCCGCGGGCCGGTTCGCCCAGGTAGGCGGCGGCGATCGCGATTACCGGCGGAGCCTGCGGCAGCTCCAGCCGATTGAGCCAGACCGTGAGCTCGGCCGGTGCGTGATCGGTGATGTCCTGGAAGGCATCACGGACCGCCTCGGTCTGCTCGGCCGGCCAGGCGATCAGGCCACCGAACAAGGCCGGAGCCGCGAACAGATCGAACTCCACCGCCGTCACCAGCGCGAAATCCCCGCCGCCGCCACGCAATGCCCAGAACAGCTCCGGGTCGGACTCGGCGGTGACCCGGGCTGGACGACCATCGGCATCGACGATGTCGAAGGCCCGGACGCTGTCGGCCGCCCAACCGTATTTACGGCCGAACCACGACAATCCGCCACCGAGGGTATAGCCGACAACGCTGACCACCGGGGAGCTTCCGGCCAGCCCGGTCAAGCCGTGCGGGGCGGCCGCCGCCTGCAGTTGGCCCCAATTGGTTCCCGCGCCGACGCGGGCACGTCGCCGCGCCGGATCCACCTCGATCCGATCGAGCAGGCGCGTGCGCACCAGGATGGTGCCGGCGGCATTACCGGAAGCGCCGTGACCGTTGGGCTGAGCGGTCACCGACAGGCCCACGTCACGGGCGTAGCCGACCACGGCGGCCATATCCTCCGCGTCTGCGACGTGCACGACGGCCGCGACCGGCTGGTCGATATTCAGATTCCACGGCGTCCGTGCCGTATCGAACTCTTCGTCACCCGGCAGCAGTACCCGTCCGCGCACGGCGGATCGCAAAGTGTTGTGTGACATCTGGATTCCCTTCGCTACAAGAATGTTCACCGCGTCGTGCCCGAGCCACTGGACGGAGCCTGGCCCCGGGCAGGGGTCCGAGTGGCCGGGTCGGTCGCCGGGGAGATGGGTGTGGGCATCGGAAAGGCCGCTTCGATAGGGGCGGCGGCGGTCAGCGCGCGGCGCTCGGCGAATGGGGCGGCGATCAACTGGACCCCGATGGGAAGACCCTCGGCCGAGACGCCCGCGGGGACCGTGACCGCGGGCAGGGCCAGGTAGTTGGCGGCGATGGTGAGGCGGTGCGCCGCATACATGGTCGCGACCTGCGCGGTGCCGCCGAGGTCGTAGCCGACCGGCCAGGGCAGTTCGTCCGAGACCGGGCCGAGCACGATCGGATGCTCCGCGAGGAAGCGCGACCAGGCCGCGCGGCGGGTGAGTCGCTCACCCAGCGCGGTCATGTAGCCCGCCAGATCCAGCGGCGGGAACAGGTCGATCGCCGCGTCCATGAAGATGTTCAGTCCGGCGCTGCCGACTTGCCGCATGGCTTCGCGGCGCTGGACCACCACCTCGGTGGAGACCAATCGGCCGTAGTCCGCCGCCACCTCGCCCAATTGCGGCGGATCCAGTTCGGCCACCGGATATCCCGCGCGTTCGAGGGCGTCGGCGCAGCCGAGCAGTGCGGCCCGCACCTGCGGATCGATATCGTCACCGAGCGTGACGGCCACCGCGGGCAGGGCGGTATCGGTCGCGTCACGCACCGGAATCCATCCGGGATCGCGCAGGTCGGCGCTGCCGCTGAGGACCTCGAAGGCGGTCGTCAGATCGCGCACGGTGCGCGCCAACGGCCCTGGCGCCGCGAATAATTGGTTCGTCGGCGCGGGTGCGGCCCCGGACAGGCACGAGGCCACCGCCACCCGGCCGGGCGTGGTGCGTAGGGAGGCGACTCCGCAGAACGCGGCGGGTACGCGCAGTGAACCGCCGAAGTCGGTGCCCAGGCCGAGGGGTGTCATGCCCGCCGCTACCGCGGCGGCGTCACCGCCGCTGGAACCGCCCGGGCTGCGAGTCGGGTTCCACGGATTCACCGTCGGGCCCGCCTCGTCGTTGTCGGTGTGCCAGCGAGTGGCGAAGTCCGGCATGTTCGTTCGCCCGATGACGATCGCCCCGGCTCGCCGCAGTGCGGACACCGCGGGTGCATCCGCTGTCGCGACGGCCTGTCCGAGGGCCGCCACGCCCCAGGTGGTCGGGCTGCCCGCGACATCGAGGTTGTTCTTGATGGTGACCGGAACCCCGTGCAGCGGCCCGGTCGGCGCCCTGCGGTCGGCTGCGGCCGCCTCCGCTCGCGCCGCCTCGGCGAATACCGTTGTAAGAGCACTGATTTCGGAATCAACCTGCTCGATGCGCTCGAGATGCGCCTCGACGACCTGGACCGCGGTGACCGTGCCCTCGGCGATCAGCGCCGCGAGCGAGACCGCGTCCCGCGTCCACAGCGCGCTGTCCCGGCCGGTGATCACGATGCCTCCTGCTCGGCGAATACCGCTGCGGTGCGCGGTGTCCGGCTGTCGTCGATGGATTTGCCGAGGGTGATGAAGAAGACGATCAGCCCGGCGGTCAGCAGGATGTGGCCCAGACCCGCGCAGAGCGCGATCGCCTCACCGCTGCTGTTGCCCAGCACGGTGAGGGTGCCGTGCAGCGTCATGAGCGCGATGGTGATGATCAGGCCGGTGTTGTACAGCCAGAAGAACCAGGCGTACAGGGTCTTCCGGGCGCTGAGCGTGAACTGCTTCTCCAAGGCCAGCACGATGAGGAAGAACAGCATGCCCAGCGCCAGCACGTGGGTGTGCACGACACCGAGCTGCGACTGCCCGGTGAAATGTTCGGCCTTGGTGATCTCGCGGTAGTAGAACCCGGAGATCAGGCCGATGATCATATAGATGTGAGCGGTATTGACCAGCGTCTTCATCGGGTTCATCGGGCGCTCACCGGTTTTCACGGCGCAGCAGCAGCGCGCCGCTGGCGGCCACCAGGGCGGCGGTGGAGCCGTGTACCGACAGGGCGGTGGCGGTGGAGCCGCGGCGCCCCAGGATGGTGAGCATGTCGCCGGTCGGGATAAGGGCGAGGGTGAGGGTGGTGACGCCGAGGGCGCGGCGCTGCCCGGCCGCGAGCAGGGCCAGCGGAATCAGGCCGGTGACCACATCGCGGACGCCTTTGACGTTCAGGAAGCCGTCGGCCTCGACGTGCGGCCACTCGGTGAAACCGAACCCCGCGGCCATTCGCTGCGGGGCGAGCAGATAGCCGCCGCCGACGGCCATGATGAACCCGGCGCCCAGGACGGCGCCGGCCATGCCGAGCCGTTCGCCGAGTCGGCGGGAACCACGCACGGCAACAACTGATTCCGTGTTCGAGAGGACGGACATGAGCACTCCTGGATCGGTGGGATACGCGTCCCGAGCATCCAGTGCGGTCCGTACCGTTCGCTGACGGTCGTTGTCAGCGAACTGTGCGCAGCAGTTCGAGCACCGCCTCGTCCGAAAGCCGGGCGCCCGCCAGGAATTCCGCGCTCAGGCGCACGGGCCCGAGCGCCGCTTCCGCCTGATCGAGCGCACGCCGTCGGAACGGGCCGATGCGGATCACCCCGGCCCTCCGGTTGATCCGGTCGGTGGCGCCGAGAATGCGGGCCGCGCGTTCCGGGGCGCCCTTCGCCAGATCAACCAGGGCGTAACCGATACCGACCTCGGCCAGCAGCGCCGCCGAGGTCTGGGCGGCCAGATCGCGGGGCATGGCCAGCTCTCGCAGCGCGTCGTCCGGCCGACCCGCCGCGACCAGGGCCGCCGCGTGCGCGGTGCTCACGAAGACCAGGTTCACGAAGCGGACCGTGTCATGGCGTCCCGCGGGCGGCGGGCCCGCGGGGAGCGGATGCTCGGACATCCGCCGGTACAGTTCGATCGCGCGGTCGTTGTCGCCGCGCAGGTGCGCCAGGTGCGCCTGCGTCGCCGCCAGGAAGCGCCCGGGGGCGGGGATGATGTGCGGGGTGATCACGGCCTCGGCCCGGTCGATACAGGTTGCCGCGCAGTCGGTATCGCCGCCCACCAGGTACATCTCCGCCGCGAAGAGCAGCACGCCCATGCGCTCGCCGGCGCCCAGGTCGGCACTGAGCAGTTCCAGCGCGCTCGCGATCAGCGGGCGGGCGCTGTCCAGGCCGAGCATCCGGGTACGGTAGCTGGCCAGGGAGATCAGGGCGCGGCTGTGCGACCGGGCGTCACCGTGCGCGCCGAGGCAGGTCAGCGCCGCCTCCAGGGTGGGCAGGGCGCGGGCCGGATGGTCGCCGCCGAGTTCATCGAAACCTTTTGCTATCAGCGCATTTCCGCGTAGCCATGGGTCATCGGAGGTGGTGCACGCGGTCAACAGGTGGTCGTCGTCGCCGAGCAGGTCACGCAGCGCCAGGATGAGCACGAACATCGGGTGCGGGGGCCGATCCTCGGTGAGGGCCGCGCGGGTCAGCCGCTCGAATTGCCCTGTGTTGTCCAGGATTTGGCCCCACCAGATGTTGGTGAAGTACGCCGGCAGCTCCTCGGCGTACCGGCAGGCCAGATACGCCCCGGTGCACCCTGGCGGCGGTGTGTCGCCGAGCAGGGCGAGGACCTCGCGGCGGCGTTCGGAGATGTCGCCGTGCATCCCGTGCAGCAGCCAATACCAGACGAGGTTCGCGTACAGGCGAACCGCGCGCTCACCGTCGCCAACATGCAGCGCCCAGCGCAGCGCGGTTTCGCAATTGCCGTGTTCGGCGATCAGGCGCGCGAGCCAATCGGGCTGTGCGGCAGTGCGTAATCCAGGGGCGGCGGCGTCGGTGAATTCCAGGAAGCAGTCGGCATGGGTGCGGGCGACCTCGTCCGCATCGCCGGCCGCGATCAATTCTGCGGTCGCATAGGCCCGGATGGTCTCGGCCATTCGATAGCGGTGTCCATCGAAGTCCACCAACGACTTCGTCACCAGCGAGGTGACCGTGTCGATGGCGTCCGGACCGCACACCCGGGTGATGGCGTCCAAGGTCGCGCCGCCCGCGAACATCGAAAAACGCCGGGCTGCTGCGGCTTCCGCATCCGTGAGCAGTGCCCAGCTCCAGGCGACGGCCGCGTGCAGGGTGCGATGGCGCGGGACTGCGTGGCGAGTGCTGTTGGTGAGCAGCCGGAAGCGATCGGTGAGCCGCGCGCTGAGGTCCGGCAGCGGCAGGCTCCGCACGCGGGCGGCGGCGAGTTCGATGGCCAGCGGCACGCCGTCCAGGCTGCGCACGATGGCGCGGATATCCGCGGAATTGCTAGCGGACAGCGCGAAATCCGGGAGTGCGGCGGTGGCGCGGTCGATGAACAGCCGGACCGCGGGCGATGCGGTGGCCGCCAGGAAATCCGCGTCGGCTTCGGGCAGGTCCAGGGTGCGGACCGGATACTGTCGCTCGCCGTCCACGCCGATCGGCTCCCGGCTGGTGGTGAGCACCCGCAGCAGAGGCAGCCGCTGCAACAGGTCGTCGATCAGGCGCGCGGTCGCCTCCACGACATGCTCGCAGTTGTCGAGTACCAACAGCATTCGGCGGCCGGACAGCGTCCGCTCCAGTACTTCGGCCCACTCCGTGGACAATTCGTCGGGTCGCTCGAACTGTGCGAGCGCGTTCGCTATCGCCACTCCGACCGCGGTCACGGCCGGCCGGTCCGCCCGTTCCCGCTCGAGTGCGGCCAGTTCGACGAAGGCGTAACCATCCGCCCAGTCCACGGCGTGCGCCCCGACCGTCTCGACGGCCAACCGGGTCTTCCCCACGCCCCCGGTACCCGACAGTGTCACCAGTCGGGCCTCGCGCAACGCCCGCCGCACTCCTTCCACGTCGCGTCCGCGTCCGACGAAGCTGGTGTACCGCCGGGGCAGCAGCGGCACGGACGCCTTCGATGTCCCGGTGGTTCGGGATGCTGCCGCGACTCCCGTACGACCCGATCCGCGCGTCGTTTCGAAGGCAGGTCCGTCGAATGCGGGATCAGTTGCGTCCGTGTGAATTTCGGCCAGGGCTGAACGCAGTGCCTCGGCGGGCGGCGTGCCGAGCTCCTCACGTAACAGGGCCTCGGTTCGTTGAAACTGCTGTATCGCCTCGGATTTTCGTCCCGCTGCCGCCAGCGCCCGCACCAATCGTGCGGCCAGTGTCTCCCGGAACGGATGGGCCGCTACTTCCGTGCGGAGCTCACGCAATACCTCGCCGCCTCGGCCCAGGGTGCGAAAGGCGTCCGCTCGCAGTTCGACTGCTTCGAGCCGCTGTTCGGTCAATCGCAGTGCCGCGGCGCGCAATACCTCCGATTCCCCCATATCGATCAACGGCTCCCCGCGCCACAACCCGAGCGCGGTATCGAAGCACGCGATGGCTGGTTCGGCCTCGCCGGCCGCGAGCAATGCCCGCCCCGCCACGACCTCACGCGTGAACCGATGCACATCGACGTCCTCGGGCGCCAGTTCGAGCACGTACCCGCCCCCGTCACTCCGCACCACCCCCGGCGCCGCTGCGCGCAACCGACTCGCCAAGGTCTGCAACGCATTCCCGGTCCCCGCCGGCGGGTCCTCCCCCCACACCCCGTCCACCAGTCGCGCCACCGGCACCACTCGTCCGGCTTCGAGCGCCAGCAACCCCAGCAGTGCCCGCACCCGCGGCCCCCCGACCGCCGCCCTCGTCCCGTCCGCGGCCTCCACCACCACCGGACCCAATAGCCCTACCAGCATGAATCGTCCATCTCACGATCGATCCTGCGTGGCGCCGCGCCTCTCGTCAACCTGGGCCAACCCGGGGCTTCGCCGCATCGCGGCCATCGAACCAGCTCAGGCCGAAGCCGACGATGGCCGACGGCCGCGAGGACCAGATCGGTGTCGGCGCCAGGGATTTCGGGCCGTTGCGGGAAGCGCCGGCACAACATCCATTGACCGGGCCGGCGGTCAGCGGCCGATCTCCATGGAGGCCAGTAGCTTCCACTGCTCCACGGGGATGGTGAACGGCTCGGCGGGCAGAGCCTGCAGGCAGACGTGGTCGGCGCCGGCGGCGAGGTGGGCCGCGACCCGCCGGTCTACTTCGTCCTGGCCGACGGCGACCAGGGCGTCGAGAAGCCGATCGCTGCCGGTCCCGGCGAGATCGGCGTCGGTGAATCCGAGCCGGCGCCAGCTGTCACGGTATCCGGGATTGGACAGGTACGCACCGACATGCGCCCGGGCTCGGGCGCGGGCGCTGTCGTCGTCGGTTCCGACCACGACAGCCTGCTCGACCACGAGTGCACGCTCCGGACCGAGAATGGCGCGAGCCCGCGAAGTGTGTTCGGGCGGAACGAGATAGGTGATCGCACCGTCGGCGCGGTCCGCGGCCAACCGCAGGGCGCGCGGACCGAGTGCAGCCAGCAAGCGGGGCAGCGGGCCGGGGTCGGGTAGCCCGAGCCGACCCCGCAGGGCGTCTGGCTGGTCGAGCTCGTCGAGGTATTCGCCCAGTGCGGCCAGTGGTTTGCGGTACTCCAGCCTCAGGACTTCCTCCACCACAAGGGGATTCGACGTCCCGAGACCGAAGAGGAACCGGCCGGGGTGCGCGTCGAGCACCGCTCGCGCCGAGGCCCGCATCCAATGGGGATGCCTGCCGTAGATCACCGCGATCCCGGTACCCACCACCAGCGACCGGGTCGCGGCGAGCAGCCCGGCGGCGGTGACGAACGGGTCGTGCGCGAGCCCCTCGCTGAGCCAGATCGCGCCCAGTCCCGTCGCCTCGAGTTCGGCGGCCAGTTCGGCGACCATCGTGGGTGGTTGTAGATCGAGGCCGTTCACCCAGAGTCCGGTGCGCGGCATGTTCGGTGGAAGAGTCACGGTCAACCTCGGTGATCTATGATTCGGAATACCGTTCCGAATATATGGAACGGCATTCCGATTGAGCAAGGAGTAGTTCGTGAGCGATGCTGACTCGCCCCCGCCGGGCGGTGTGCGGGCCGATGCCAGGCGCAGCCGGGCACGCGTGCTCGAGGCCGCGCGCGCGACCTTCGCAACCGAGGGCGTTGCGGTGTCGTTCAACGAGATCGCGCGCAGTGCCGGGGTCGGCGCGGCCACGCTGTACCGGCATTTCCCGAAGCGGGAGGACCTCATTGCCGCGGCCGTCGGCGAGAGCCTGGGTGAGGTGACTGCGCTGGCGGAATCCCTGTGTGCCGAAACCGATCTCGAGGACGTACTGCGGCAGTGGCTGGTCGCGCTGGTGTCGCACATTCGTCGGGTCCGCGGGCTGTCGGAGGAGATCGCGCGCGCGCTCGAGACCCCAGGAAATCCGCTGGCGCCGCACTGTGAAGCGGCCATGGTCGCTGCCGAGCGCCTGTTGTCGAAAGCGCAGCGGGCCGGGTACGCGCGGGCGGGGGTCGCTGTCGACGACCTGGTCCGCATGGCGACGGCTATCGCATGGACCGGCGACCGATCGGCCGACGACGCGTCCGTCGACCGCCTGCTCGATCTGGTCCTGTGCGGAGTACTCACTCAGCCGATCGCCCGGAACAATGCAGAAGCGGTGGGCTCCACGGAAACTCGTGACTGCGGAACCCGGGGATAGTGGTGCAGATGCCCAGGATCCGGCAGTCACGCCAACGCCGCAGATAATCCAGCAGTTCGAGCACTTCCGCAGGCCCCGTAGCGCACTACCGCAAGATGATGCCGGAATCCGCCGGGACCGGGCCTGCCGGTCTACAGTGCTCTATTCGTCGATCCCTCACTCCATGGGCGAGCCCGGCCGCAACACCTATGGCAGCCCTGTGCCCCTGGCCAGGTTATCCGTTGTATTTCGCGCCAGAGCTACCGAGCCCCTTGTAAGGCTGAAACATTCACGGCTGCGCGTCAGTTCACATGTCGAAGTCCATAACTTGCTCGCTCGTTCGACGTCTTTGCTGCCGCGGCCTTCGTGATATGGACAAGTAATCGGGTAAAGTTTCCCAAACCGAACTAGACGGCATGGTTCGCCACGTGGATCGAGCGAATCTGGTTGGGAGGTACGGTGACTCGTTTTACCGACCGGCTGCGTGGCCGCTCTTCCAATCGCTTTCGCCACCGCATTCACGGCCGTATCCGCACTATGGTTTACAGGCCAGTCATTGCACGCCAACCAAAATCAAATGGTTTTGTCCGAGCAAGGCCAGATAGCCGACCGGTTCGGCAAAGCAATCGAGCACCTCGGTTCAACCACGATCGACATACGCCTCGGCGGCATCTACTCCTTGGAACGCGTGGCCCACGATTCGCCCGCGGACCATCCGACTGTGTACGAAGTGCTCACCGCCTTCGTTCGAACTCATTCGCCCCTCACGCCGTGTGTCGCACCCGAGCCCGGGACGCATTCTGGATCGCTGTTACCGGTCGATGTGCAGGCTGCGGTCGCGGCCGTCGGCCGTCGCGCAACAAGCCATGATGGCCCCAATCCGATCGACCTCGAAGCCTCGTGCCTGGCAGGTATCGACCTGGCGGCGGCCCGGCTCGATGGGGCGAACCTGACCGGCGCGGATCTGGGCGGGGCGACGCTGGACGGCGCCCATCTGACCGGCGCGCATCTGGCCTACGCGCACCTGACGTTCGTGCGACTGTTCGAAGCGAAACTGACGGGCGCGACGCTGGACGGCGCGGATCTGACCGGCGCAGCCCCGACTGGCGCAGACCTGTCGGGCGCGCACCTGGCCGCCGCGCACCTGAATGGCGCGCAACTGAACCGCGTGAACCTGACCGGCGCGTATCTGGGTGGGGCACAGGTGATCGGCGCACTGGCGTTCAATGCGAACCTGACCGGGGCAAACCTGTACGGCGCGAACCTGAACGGCGCGAGCCTGTTCGGCGCGAACCTGACCAGGGCAAACCTGAAGGGTGCGGACCTGACTGGCACGGGCCTGGCCGACGCCGACCTGACCGGCGCGGACCTCGAATCCGTGTGCTACTCGTCAGCCACGATCTGGCCGAACGGATATGTTCCTCCGCCTACCCGAACGCTCAAGTGCCCTTCTCTCTGAGCCGTTACGAAGAACCTTGACGAACGGGGCCAGCAGCCCGGTCACGGGCTCGTCGACGGTGCTCCAGGGGCCAGTGCAGCGGCGTGGCACGGGATGGCAAGCCCCGGTTTGTCAGGAATGTGGCGGTGCTGTGGAGGATGGTGGCGGTGCCGTGGCGACGATCTTGGACGAAGCCGGCTTGTCTGCGCGTGTCGCAGCCGACGCCCTCGGCACGCCGAGCCCTCGATGACCCAGGGGCGGTACATCGTCCGGGGCGGGTGCATCCGGCGGCCGCCGCGCTTCACAACGCGGTCAGCGCCAAGTGAATTAGTTGGGAGTTGGTTGGGGTTACAGTGCGGTTTGCGGGTTCCCCGGTACGGGTATTGGTGTAACTGCCAGCGTTGTCGCTGGTCAGTCACCCCGTGTGCGCCCCCGGCAGGAATCGAACCTGCGACCTAGGGATTAGAAGGCCCTTGCTCTATCCAACTGAGCTACGGAGGCAGTGCGGGCATCGGCGGTGATGCGGGCTCCAAACACCTTGACCGAAATCGATCTCGGTGTCCAGCGCGTTAAGTATAGCGAGCGTCCAGATCAGCAAAGCTGGGTCGCGTAGCAACTGTTCGGCGCGTCGGGGCGGTTGTGCAGACCGGAGGACCGGAAACCCCAGGGGAGTCTGGACGGGCGCTCCGAACTACGCTGGGCCCATGTCGTCAGTGCAGGACCCGCCCGCGGGATCGGATGTTTCGCCGAATCGGTCGGGTTCGGGGGTGACGTTCGCGGCGATCACGGCACTGGGTGGCGCGGCGACCGCGCTGGTGGCGGCGCTGGTCGTGGCGTTGTCCGCGGCGCAGGCGCTGACCCTGCTGGGTATTCCGGATCCGGGGCCGCTGACCACCTACGGGCTGCCGGCGGTCCGGGCGGTCGCGGATTTCTCGGCCGCCCTGACCGTCGGGTCGCTGCTGTTCGCCGCGTTCTTCGTGCCGCCGCAGAGCAGCGGGCTGCTCGACGTGGGCGGGTATCGGGCGCTGCGGCGCGCTGGGAACGCGGCGCTGGCATGGGCGGTCGCGGCAGCGTTGCTGGTGCCGTTGACCCTGTCGGACACCACCGGGCAACCGCTGCAGGATTCGCTGCGCCCGGAGGAGGTGTGGCGCGCCGCGGACAAGGTCGATGTGGCCGGGTCGTGGCGATTCACCGTGTTCATGGTGGTGGTGCTGGCCATCGGCTGCCGGGTTGCGCTGCGCTGGGGCTGGACGCCGGTGCTGCTGTGGCTATCGGTGCTGTCGTTGCTGCCGGTCGCCCTGACCGGGCACTCCTCGTCGGGCGGCGCGCACGATCTGGCCACCAACAGCCTGATCCTGCACCTGGTTTCGGCCTGCTTCTGGGTGGGCGGCCTGTTCGCGGTGCTGGCCTACGCACTGCGGGACGGCAAATACACCGCGCTCGCCGTGCTCCGGTTCTCGAAAGTGGCGACCGTCTCATTCGTGGTCATCGCGATCAGCGGTGTGATCAACGCCTATGTCCGGGTGCCGCTGTCGGATCTGTTCAGCACCACCTACGGCAAGCTCGTGCTGGCCAAGGCCGCCGCGCTGATCCTGCTCGGCGTCGTGGGGTTCCTGCAGCGGCAGCGCGCCATCCCGGATCTGGAGAAGGATCCGCAGGATCGCGGCGCGCTCATTCGCTTCGCGGGCGTCGAGGCACTGATCTTCGCGGCCACCGTCGGCCTGGCCGTGGGCCTGGGCCGCACCCCGCCGCCGGACCTGCGCACGGTGCCCACGCCGACCGAGGTGGAGATCGGCTACAACCTGGCCGGCCCGCCGAATATCGGGCGGCTGCTGTTCGACTGGCGTTTCGATCTCGTCTTCGGGACCCTCGCGCTCGTATTGGCCGTGGTCTACGTGCTGGGCGTGCTGCGGCTGCGCAAGCGCGGCGACTCCTGGCCGGTCGGCCGTACCATTGCCTGGCTCGCGGGTTGCGCCACCCTGTTGATCGCCACCAGTTCCGGTGTCGGCCGCTACGCCCCGGCCATGTTCAGCGTGCACATGGCCCAGCACATGATGCTGTCCATGCTGGCCCCGATCCTGTTCGCGCTGGGCGGCCCGGTGCTGCTGGCGCTGCGGGCGATTCAACCGGCCGGTCGGGACGCGCCGCCCGGGCCGCGCGAGTGGATCCTGGCGGCCGTGCACAATCCGGTGTCGCGCTTCATGACGCAGCCCGTGGTGGCCTCGGTGTTCTTCGTGGCCGGTTTCTACGCGCTGTACCTGGGCGGCATCTTCGACAAGTTCGTCGGCACGCACGGTGCGCACCTGGTGATGAACGTGCACTTCCTGCTCAGCGGATACCTCTTCTACTGGGTGGTGATCGGTATCGATCCGAAGCCGCGCCCGGTGGAGCCGCTCACCAAGCTGGGCATGGTGTTCGGTTCGCTGCCGTTCCACGCCTTCTTCGGCATCGCGCTGATGAGCATGGATACCGTGATGGGCGGCTGGTTCTATCGTGGTCTGGGCCTGTCCTGGAACCATGATCTGCTCGCCGATCAGCACACCGGCGGTAGCCTCGCCTGGGCCAGCGGCGAAGTGCCACTGGTGGTGGTGATGCTGGCGCTGCTCATCCAGTGGTCACGCAGCGACAAACGCCTGGCGAACCGGCTCGATCGCAAGGCCGAACGCGACGACGACGCGGACCTGACGGCGTACAACGCCATGTTCGCCGAGCTCGCCCGGCGTGACGGAGAGGTGCGCAAGTGAACGACGTCGCCATGGCGACCCGGAAAGTCAAGCGGCTCTATCGATCCGATGTGCGGCAGGCCCGCCGCCTGCTGCGTGGTCACACCCGCAAGACCCCCGTCTTCCACACCGACATCCTGGGCCCGCGCGGCCCGGTCCCGGTGACCCTCAAGCTGGAACACCTCCAGCACGGCGGCACCTTCAAGGTGCGCGGCTGTCTCAACGCGCTGTTGCAGGCGCGCGGTGACAAGACCCATGTGGTGCTGGCCTCGGCCGGCAATGCCGGGATCGCGGCGGCGCTGGCCAGCGCGTTGCGCGGAATGTCGTGCACCGTGGTGGTTCCCGAGTCGGCCTCGCACACCAAGGTGGCGGCCATGTGGTCGCACGGCGCCGAAGTGCTGTGGCACGGAACGACTTACGCCGAGGCGCACCGGTACGCCCGCCAGCTCGCGGCCGAGCGCGGCGCCATGCAGCTGCACGCCTACGATCTGCCCGAGATCGTGGCGGGCGCGGGTGTGGTCGGGCTCGAGATCGAGGAGCAGGTGCGGGGCAGGCCGCCTGTGCTGGTCGCGGTGGGTGGCGGCGGTCTGGTCGCCGGTGTCGCGGCGGCGCTGGGGCTGCGTGGCCGGGTGATCGGGGTCGAGCCGCAGGGCGCGCCGACCCTGCACTCGGCGCTGGCGGCCGGGCACCCGGTGGATGTCGAGGTCTCCAGCGTGGCCTCGGATTCGCTGGGCGCGAACCGGATCGGCGATATCGCCATGGAGGTGGCGCAGCGCTACGCGGTGCGTTCCATCCTGGTCAGCGACGATGCCATCGTGATGGCGCGCGAGTATCTGTGGCGCGAGTTCCGCATCGTGGTGGAGCCGGCCGGCGCCACGGCGGTGGCGGCGATCCAGAGCGGCGCGTACGTGCCGGCACCGGGGGAGCGGCCGGTAATCGTGTTGTGCGGGGCCAATACCGACCTGGCGACGCTGTAGCGCGCCGCGAACCTATCCACACCCCGCGAGTTGTCCACACTCGCCGATCCGGTCCTGTCGCCGCCCGCGCTTGCGCGAGAACCTTGAGATCGACGGCAGGCACAGGCTCGAATCGACAAGGGGGAGTGCAATGTACGAGGCGAACACCGCGGTGATCGGCCGGATCGTCACCCATCCGGTGCGGCGCGCGCTGCAGAACGGTGAACAGCTGTTGAGTTTCCGGCTGGCCAGTACTGCTCGCCGCTACGATCAGGGCGCGGGGGACTGGGTGGACGGTGGCACCCTGTACCTCACCGTAAACTGTTGGCGACGGGGGATCATCGAAGGAGTCGAGGCGTCACTGCAGCGAGGTGATCCGATCATCGCGTACGGGCAGCTGCGCTCGAACGAGTACACCACCCGAGATGGCGCGGAGCGCACCGACCTCGAGATGCGGGCCCTGGCGTTGGGCCCCGACCTGGGTCGTTGCACCGCCCCGGTGGTGCGCAAAACCTTCGGTCGAACCGACCGGACCGAACCCGTGGAACGGCTGTCCGTGGATGCGGACACTGCCGGAGAACCCGCTACTACACACAGTTAGGCTTGCCGATATGGCTGAGTTCATTTACCAGATGGTGAAGGTGCGAAAGGCGCATGGCGACAAGGTCGTGCTCGACAATGTGACCTTGAACTTCCTTCCCGGCGCCAAGATCGGTGTCGTCGGCCCGAACGGCGCGGGTAAGTCCAGTGTGCTGAAGATCATGGCGGGACTGGACCAGCCGAACAACGGTGATGCCTGGCTCGCGCCGGGCGCGACGGTCGGCATCCTGCAGCAGGAGCCGCCGCTGAACGAAGAGAAGACCGTGCGCGGCAACGTCGAGGAGGGCCTCGGCGAGATCAAGGTGAAGCTGGACCGCTTCAACGAGATCGCCGAGCTCATGGCGACCGACTACTCCGACGAGCTGATGGAGGAGATGGGCAAGCTCCAGGAGGAGCTCGACCACGCCGACGCGTGGGATGTCGACTCCCAGCTCGAGCAGGCCATGGACGCGCTGCGCTGCCCGCCGCCGGACGAGCCGGTCACCAACCTCTCCGGTGGTGAGCGCCGTCGCGTCGCGCTGTGCAAGCTGCTGCTGAGCAAGCCCGACCTGCTGCTGCTCGACGAGCCCACCAACCACCTCGACGCCGAGTCGGTGCTGTGGCTGGAGCAGTTCCTCGCCTCCTACCCGGGCGCGGTGCTGGCCGTCACCCACGACCGGTACTTCCTCGACAATGTGGCGCAATGGATCCTCGAGCTGGACCGCGGCCGCACCTTCCCCTACGAGGGCAACTACTCCACCTACCTGGAGAAGAAGGCCGAGCGCCTCGAGGTGCAGGGCAAGAAGGACCAGAAGCTGCAGAAGCGCCTGAAGGAGGAGCTGGCCTGGGTCCGCTCCGGCGCCAAGGCACGGCAGGCCAAGAACAAGGCGCGTCTGGGCCGGTACGAGGAAATGGCCGCCGAGGCCGAGAAGATGCGCAAGTTGGACTTCGAGGAGATCCAGATCCCGGCCGGTCCGCGCCTGGGCAATGTGGTCGTCGAGGTCGAGCACCTGGACAAGGGTTTCGGCGACCGGCAGCTGATCAAGGATCTGTCGTTCACCCTGCCGCGCAACGGCATTGTCGGCGTCATCGGCCCGAACGGTGTCGGTAAGTCGACGCTGTTCAAGACCATCGTCGGTCTGGAGCAGCCGGACAGCGGTGCGGTGCGGGTCGGCGAGACGGTCAAGCTGAGCTACGTCGACCAGGGCCGCTCCGGCATCGACCCGAACAAGACGGTGTGGCAGGTGGTCTCCGACGGGCTGGACTTCATCCAGGTCGGCAATCAGGAAATGCCTTCCCGCGCTTACGTTTCGGCGTTCGGCTTCAAGGGTCCGGATCAGCAGAAGCCGGCCGGTGTGCTCTCCGGTGGTGAGCGCAACCGCCTGAACCTGGCGCTGACCCTCAAGCAGGGCGGCAACCTGATCCTGCTCGACGAGCCCACCAACGACCTCGATGTCGAGACCCTGAGCTCGCTCGAGAACGCGCTGGAGAACTTCGCCGGCTGCTCGGTGGTCATCTCCCACGACCGCTGGTTCCTCGACCGCACCTGTACCCACATCCTGGCGTGGGAGGGCACCGAGGACAACCCGGCCTCCTGGTTCTGGTTCGAGGGCAACTTCGAGGCATACGAGGCCAACAAGATCGAGCGCCTGGGTCCGGAAGCGGCGCGCCCGCACCGCGTCACCCACCGCAAGCTGACCCGCGGATAACGGGTCACCCCAACCGAATTCACCGCCGCCCTCACCCGCCGACGCGGGTGAGTTAGCTGGATCGCGTCCGTCATCGGTCCGCTATCGAGCGCTGGATTCCGTACGGTCCATCGAAGGACGGTCGATTGATCACCGTTTCGTCGGGCCGAAGACGTTTACCGGACGGTTCGCGGCCCGCTGGATGGCGGGCCGTGACCGGCCAGATGAACGGTTATCGAATAGCGAACTCAGCGGTTTCGCATTCGCAGTTGTGCGTGAAAACTGTTTTGGTGCAAGGTTTGTCGTATGCGACCTGGCGATATCGGACGAAGTCGGCGACGGCCGAACCGTCCGGTTCGTCCGTATGATAGACGCGGCGCGGCATTGAGAGGAATTCAGCCCGGCAGTTCTAGCGCCCAGCTACTCTCGCATCGGCGTCACTTTGTTACGGAACCGAATCCGAGGAGTTGGCGAAATGACGGTCTCGTCCGAATTGTCCAGCGCGGCCTGGGCTGCGAGTTTGCCCGCGTCTCTGCGGGGCAATCTCGTATCCCTCGAGGAGGCGTACTTCCGCCACGTCGACGCCGGCGATGCTGACTGCGCGATCCCCGCGACATCCACCCACATCTTCCGCTGCCATCTGGATCTCGGCATCCAGCGCACCCCCGGCACCGCGAATGTCCGTGTGTACCATGCGGATGACGAGGCCGGGCTCGGCGTCGCCATCCAGCTCGTGACCGATGACATGCCGCTGCTGGTCGAATCCGTGACCTCATCGCTGAGCCGGATCGGCGTCAGCGTCAGTGAGGTCGTGCACCCCATCTTCGAGGTGACCCGAGACGCCGCGGGCCGCCTGGAGAAGGCGGTGCCGCACGAGGTCGACTCCAACGGCACCACGGGCCTGCCCGAGTCCTGGATGCACGTGCAGCTGCACCCCGCCACCAGCCGCGCCCAGCTCGAGCAGATCGAGACCGCGCTGCCCGACGTGCTCACCGACGTGCGCCGGGTCATCGAGGACACCGAGGCCATGCGCGAGGCGCAGGAGCGGGTCGCCGCCGAGCTCGACACCGCGGTCACCGCGGGCAGATCCGCCTTTCCCGCAACGGATCTCACCGACTGTGCCAATCTGTTGCGCTGGCTGGCCGACGGTCACTTCACCGTGCTGGGCTACGCCCGCTACGAGCGGAGCACCGTGAACGGTCAGGCCAAGTCCATCATCGTGCCGGAGACCAGCCTCGGCGTGCTGCGCCCCAACGTCGGCACCGACTTCCGGGTCCCCGACAACAGCGGCGACCAGCCGCTGCTCATGCTGACCCAGGGCCTCGTCCCGGCCACCGTGCACCGGGCGGTCTACCCGTACTTCGTCGGCGTGGCCGAGATCGACGACTCCGGTGCCGTCACGGGCGAGCACCTGTTCATCGGCGTCTTCACCGTCACCGCCCTGCACGCGAACGTGCTCGACATCCCCGTCATCGACCGCCGGGTGCGCTCCATCATCGAGTCCAGCGGCTTCGACCTGGACTCCTTCTCCGGCCAGGAGATGCTGGAGGTCATCCAGGCCTTCCCGCGTACCGAGCTGTTCTCCTCCGAAGGCGAGGCACTGCGCCGCACCGCCAGCGCGGTGCTGAATGTCGGTATGCGCCGCCAGGTTCGGCTGTTCATGCGCATGGACGGCTACGGCCGCTTCGTGGCCTGCATGGTGTATCTGCCGCGTGACCGCTACACCACCCGCGTGCGCCTGGAGATGCAGGACATCCTGGTGCGCGAGCTGGGCGGCGTATCCATCGACTATTCGGCGCGCGTGTCCGAAAGTGACCTCGCCAGTGTGTATTTCACGGTCCGGCTGCCTGATCAGGGCATCGTGGCCGACACCGGCGAGCCCAACCGGCTGCGCATCCAGCACCTGCTCGCCGAGGCCAGCCGCACTTGGGACGACCACCTGCGCGACGAGGTGGCCAACTCCACCGTGCTCGACCCGGCGGTGGCGCAGCGCTACGCCGAGTCGCTGCCGGAGAGCTACAAGGAGGACTTCGAGCCCACCCGTGCCGTGGCCGACATCCTGCGGCTGCAGCGGCTGCCCGACGGGGGCATCGACCAGCATCTGTACCGCTGGTCCGACTCCGACCCGGGCTCTTGGCGTTTCACGCTCTACATCGGTGGTGGTGGCGGCATCTCGCTGAGCCAGGTGCTCCCGCTGCTGCAGAGCCTCGGTGTGGAGGTGATCGACGAGCGCCCGCACCACGTCGAGCGCGATCAGGGTCCGGAGCAGTGGATCTACGACTTCGGCCTGCTGGCCCGTCCCGAGCTGCTGCGCAGCGCCCTGGACCGGAACATGGATGCCGAACTGGTGGAGTCCGCGAGCAGGCTCGACGTGCTCGACGCCCAGGTGCGCGGTTTACGCGAACGCTTCACCGAGGCGTTCGCAGCGCTCTGGTACGGCCGCGCCGAGGCCGACGGACTCAATGAGCTGGTGCTGCGCGCCGGCCTGCACTGGCGCGGCGTCGCGATCCTGCGCGCCTACTCGAAGTACCTGCAGCAGGCCGGATTCCAGTACAGCCAGGCCGCCATCACCCGCGTGCTGCTGGCCTATCCGGAGGCGGCGAGCATGTTCGTCGAGCTGTTCACCGCGCTCTTCGATCCGGACTCGGCCAACCCCGACCATGCCACCGAGCTGGAGGCCGTGGTCCGCTACCGCATCGACGAGGTGGTGAGCATGGACGCAGACCGCATCCTGCGCGCCATCCTCGGCCTGATCAAGGCCACCCTGCGCACCAACTACTACGTCACCGACGCCGAGGGCACTGTGCGTGACTACCTGTCGTTCAAGGTGGAACCGCAGGAGATCACCGAATTGCCCAAGCCCAGGCCGCAATTCGAGATCTTCGTCTACTCCCCGCGGGTGGAGGGCGTGCACCTGCGCTTCGGCCCGGTGGCGCGCGGCGGCCTGCGCTGGTCGGACCGTCTGGAGGACTTCCGCACCGAGGTCCTGGGCCTGGTCAAGGCGCAGGCGGTGAAGAACGCGGTGATCGTCCCGGTCGGCGCCAAGGGCGGTTTCGTGGTCAAGCAGCCGCCGGCCGCGACCGCCGATCCGGTCGCCGATCGGCAGGCGCTGCAGACCGAGGGCATCGCCTGCTACCGCACCTTCATTTCCGGCCTGCTCGACGTCACCGACAATGTCGATCGCGCCACCGGCGCGGTGCTGCGGCCCGAGCGGGTGCTGCGCCGCGACGCCGACGACACCTACCTGGTGGTCGCCGCCGACAAGGGCACCGCGTCCTTCTCCGATATCGCCAATGATGTTGCCCTGCAGTACGGTTTCTGGCTCGGCGACGCCTTCGCCTCCGGCGGTTCGGTGGGCTACGACCACAAGGCCATGGGCATCACCGCCAAGGGCGCGTGGGAGAGCGTGAAGCGGCACTTCGCCGAGATGGATATCGACACCCAGTCCCAGGACTTCACGGTGGTCGGCATCGGCGACATGTCCGGTGACGTGTTCGGCAACGGCATGCTGCTCTCGCGCCACATCCGGCTGGTCGCGGCCTTCGACCACCGCCACATCTTCCTGGACCCGAACCCAGATGCCGCAACGTCTTTCGCCGAGCGCGAGCGCATGTTCGCGCTGCCGCGCTCGTCGTGGGCCGACTACGACCGGTCCCTGATCAGCGAGGGCGGCGGGGTCTACGACCGCACGGTGAAGGCCATCCCGGTCACCGACCAGGTCCGCGAGGTGCTCGGCCTGGCCGCCGACGTCGTCTCGCTGTCGCCGCCGGAGATGATCCGCGCCATCCTGCAGGCCCCGGTGCAGCTGCTGTGGAACGGCGGCATCGGCACCTACATCAAGGCCAGCACCGAGACCAATGCCGAGGTGGGCGACAAGTCCAATGACGCGGTCCGGGTGAACGCGAACGCCTTGCGGGTCAAGGTGATCGGCGAGGGCGGCAACCTCGGCGTTACCGCTCTGGGCCGCATCGAGTTCTGCCGCCACGAGGGCAAGATGAACACCGACGCGCTGGACAACTCCGCCGGTGTGGACTGCTCCGACCACGAGGTCAACATCAAGGTCCTGCTCGACGGCGTGGTCTCCTCCGGCGAGCTGCCCGAGGCCGAGCGCAATCCGCTGCTGGCCTCGATGACCGACGAGGTCTCCGCACTCGTGCTGCAGGACAACGTCTCCCAGAACATCCTTATGGGCATGTCCCGGGCCGAGGCCCCGCACATGCTCAATGTGCACCAGCGCGTCATCGAGGATCTCGAGGAACGCCGTGGCCTGGACCGCGAGCTCGAGGCGCTGCCGAGCGACGCGCAGATGAAGTATCGCGCCGAGGAGGGCACCGGCCTCACCTCGCCGGAGCTGTCGAATCTCATGGCGCACGTGAAGCTTTCGTTCAAGGCCGATCTGCTGGCCAGCGATCTGCCCGATATGGCGTACTTCTCCGCACGGTTGCCGCTGTACTTCCCGACCCCGCTGCGCACCCGCTTCGGTGTGGCCATCAAGCGGCATCGCCTGCGCCGGGAGATCACCGCCACGATGCTGGTGAACGAGGTGGTCGACCTGGGCGGCATCACCTATGCCTTCCGTCTGGGCGAGGAGATCGGGGCCTCGGCCTCCGACGCGGTCCGCGCCTTCACCGCGGCGACCCAGATCTTCGATCTGCACTCGGTGTGGGGACGTATTCGCGCCGCGGAGATCTCCACCGGGACGAAAGACGTGCTGGAGCTGGAGACCAAGCGCACCCTGGACCGGGCCTCGCGCTGGTTGCTCAACAACCGCCCGCAGCCGGTCGCGGTGGGCGCCGAGATCCATCGCTATGCGCAGGGTGTGCGCACGCTCTCGCCCAAGGTGCCGGGCTGGCTGCGCGGTCACCACATCGACAGTCTCAATGCGCAGTCCCAGGCGATCGTTGAGCAGGGCGCGCCCTCGGAGCTGGCCACCGAGGTGTTCGGCCTGCTGAACCAGTTCCCGCTGCTGGATGTGCTCGATATCGCCGACATCACCGATCGCAGCGGTGACGAGGTGGGCGCGCTGTACTACGCGCTCAACGATCACCTCAAGATCGACTGGCTGTTGCAGGCGGTCAGCCACCTCGAGCGCGGTGATCGCTGGCACGCGCTGGCCCGGCTCGCGCTGCGCGACGATATGTACGGCTCGCTGCGCTCGCTCACCCTCGACGTGCTCTCCGGCGGTGACCCGGAGGAGACGGCCGAGGAGAAGATTGCATACTGGGAGTCCAAGAACCAGTCCCGGCTGGGCCGTGCGCGCTCTGCCCTGTCGGAACTGTTCGAGTCCGGAACCCACGATCTGGCCACGCTGTCGGTTGCGGCGCGGCAGGTGCGCAGCATGGTAAGTGGGGTGGGTGCGCAATCGGAGGTACCGCGTTGACAAGTGTCGGTTCGCTGAACGGCCAGGCGAAGACGGCAGCACCGAGTCCGGGGGAGTCCCCGGTCTCGGCCGAGCCGAAGCGTTTCCACACCACGGTGGAGGTGCGCTGGTCGGATATGGACGCCTTCCAGCACATCAACCATGCCCGCATGGTCACCCTGCTGGAGGAGGCCCGCATCCCGTGGCTGTTCCTGGATGAGCGACCGACGGTTGCGCTGCGGTCCGGCTGTGTGCTGGCCGATCTGCGGGTGCAGTACAAGGGCCAGCTCCGCCACGAGGATTCGCCGCTGGACGTGTCCATGTGGATCGACCGGCTGCGCGCGGTGGACTTCACCGTCGGCTACGAGGTGCGCGCGGCCGGCGCCGCCCCGGACTCCCCGCCGGCGGTGATCGCCTCCACCCAGCTGGCCGCCTTCGATATCGACACCCAGCGCCTACGCCGCCTCACCGCCGAGGAACGCGATTACCTCGCGCAGTGGCTGGCCGACTGACCGAGAACGACCGTTGTCGGGACAACTGACCCTGCACGTTCCGGATCCCGCGGAACGCGAGAACCTGGCCACCTTCATCACGCACGCCATCCGCCTCGACCCGGCGGCCGTCATCCGGCTGCGCCGGCGTGGGGACCGCTACGTCTCCGCCTGGGCGACCACCGGATTCGAGGCGCTGGCGGTGCGGACGGTGGTGGCCGAGCTAGGGATGGACGATGTGTCCGTCGGCGCGGACGCCGTCCTCGCCGGGCTGCACGGGCCGGACGCGGGCGCCGCGTTCGGGCTGGGCTATGCCATGGACTCCGCCTGGCGCGCTGCGCTGCCGCCGGAGGCGGGCTTCGTCCACGTGGAGGACGTGCCCGCCCGCATGCTCGTCGAATTGGCCGAGCGCGGCGCCGAATTGGCGCAGGAGCACGGCAGCCAGCACGGCCCGCCGGCCGCCCTGCTGGATCAGACGGTGCTGACCGTATCCGGCGGCGGCGAGCAGGTCGAGGTGCCAATGCGGGTGGTGTTCGCCCTCGCCGCCATGGATTTCATTCCGCACGGCGGCGAGAAGACCGACTCCCGCCGCATCCCGGTGGACGAGATCGTGCGGGTGCGCGCGGCCCGGACCTGGCTACGCCTGGACGCCCGCTACGGTTCGGTGGCCCGCCGTCGCGGCCCCGCCATGCCGCTGCTGCTGCACTGAGGCTCTGCCGCTGCTCCTGCACGGAGGCTCTGCCGCTGCTCCTGCACTGAGCTCTGCTGTTGCTCCTGCACGGAGGCTCTGCTGTTGCTCCCGCACGGAGGCTCTGCCGCCCTTCCGGCGCCGAGTCCCGCCCGAACCCGCCCCCAATGCGCGGGGCACCGAATTTCCTGGCTCGTAAGGTTTTTCGAGCCCAGCTACGTTCGAGTCGGGCCGAACGTAACCACAGTGAGGGGCCATCATCATGACGATCCTGAGGTGCATTCTCGCAGGTGTGGCGCTGGGCATCGCCCTGCTGGCTCCGGCCTTCGCGCCCGTGGTGGGTGGCTGACACGACAGCCGGTCCGCCGGCCATCGGAATCGCGATGGCCGGCATAGCCGCAACGATTGGTCGCCCCGCCCCGTGCCGATTACCTTGGCGGCATGAGCGATGCCGCGATCGTGACCGAGTGGACCGACCTGAAGGTCGGCGATGCCGTGATGAGCGCCTATGTGGCCCGTCCGGCGGAACCGGGTGAGTATCCCGGAGTCGTTGTGGGACACGAGATCTACGGCCAGCACGCCACGGCGCGAGCGGCCGCCGACCGCCTGGCGTCCCTGGGCGTCATCGCCGTCCTGCCGGACCTGTTCCACCGCGTCGCGCCGCGCGCCGAGCTGGAATTGCACGTCGACCGGGAACGTGGCCTGGAACTGCTGCGCACCCTGACCCGTCCCGGGGTGGTCGACGATGTCTCGGCCTGTCTCGACGAATTGCGCGGCCGCGGCGCGGTCTCGCTGAACATGGTTGGCTTCAGCGCGGGCGGGCATGTCGCCTACTACGCCGCCACTCAGCTCCCGCTCGCCGCCACCGCCGCGTTCTACCCGGGTTGGCTCACCAATACCGATATCCCGCTGTCCACACCCGAACCCACCGTCGAAGCCACCCCCGGCATCACGGGCCGGGTCGTGTTGTTCTTCGGCGGTGGGGATCCGCTGATCGATGCCGAGGCTCGCGACGAACTCGAAGAGGCGCTGACCACGGCCAATATCCAGCACGAGATCGTGGTCTACGACGACGCCCCGCACGGCTTCCTCTTCCCCGGCCGCGACTGGTACCGGCCCGAGGTCGCCGAGGATTCCTGGGCCCGGCTCGCGGACCTGTTGCGCGGCTAGCGAATACGGCACGCCGAAGGTGCGCTCCTCAGCAGACACCGAGGACTCGTTCCTCAGTGCACGCCGAGCATCCGCAGCCCCGCCGTGACCACCGCCGCGGAGAGGATCACCACCAGCAGCGGCGCGCGCTTCCACGCCAGCCCCGCCGCGACCAGCACGCCCGCGGGCAACGCCCACCCGAATTGGCCGCTGCCCGTGGGCACCAGCGTGGTGACCGCCAGCGCGGTGAGCAACACGACCGACGCGATCTCCAGCAGCCGGATGGTGCGCGGCGAAATCCTGACCCGGCTGCGCAACAGCGGCCCGGCGAATCGGAATGCGAAGGTGCCCATGGCCAAGGCCATGGCACCCACCAGGAGAGTCTTGGTCATCGGCGCGCGCTCCTGGAGCCGAGCCGTCGAAAGATCGCCCGCATCACACGGTCCCGGCCGCAGCGGGGGTGCACTCGGTCCTCGTCGCCTGATCCGCGTTCGCGGTGGTGGTGGCTTCGCTCGCGCCCGCGCGGCGCACGACCAGCAGTACCGCGGTCAGCGCGAGCAGTACCGGCAGCCCCGCGCCCAGGAACGGCGTGGTCGCCGCGGCGACCACCGCGCCGGCCAGAGCGGCTGTGCGGGTGAGGGGTTCGCGCAGGGCGGGCAGCACCAGCGAGAACAGTACGGCTGGGAAGACGGCGTCCAGACCGAACGTATTGGGGTCGGGCACCACCGCCCCGAGTATGGCGCCGAGCGCCGCGCCCAGCGGCCACGCGGCCAGCACCGAGAGCCCGCACACCCAGTAGGCGGCGCGCCGCCGATCCCGATCCGGCTGGGCCAGGGCCATGGCCACCGATTCGTCGTTCATGACGTGGGTGCCCAGCAGCCGCCGCCAGCCGGTGCCGACCACATCGGGCACGGACAGTCCGTAGGGCAGGTGCCGGGCGTTGACCAGCAGTCCCGCCAGCACGGCGGCGACCAGCCCGCCGCCGGCGGTGAGAATGCCGATGAAGACGAATTCCGAGCCGCCCGCCAGGACGGCGACGCTCATGAGCACCGGCAGCCAGCCGGGCAGTCCGGACGTCACCGCGGTAGCGCCGTAGGATACGCCGATCATGGCGACTGCCAGGCAGATCGCCGCGATACCTGTGAGCACACCCCGATCGAGTGTTCGCCATGCCGAACGCATGTTTTCTATAATGAACACAACCGGCCAGGTTCGTCAAAGGGGCGTGCCGACATCCCGGTACTGTGAACGCCACCATGACCCAGCAGTCCGACCGCTCCGAGCCTGTGTCTGCCCCGCAGGTGCCCGAGTCTGCCCCGCAGGCGCCGGCGTCCCCGCCGCAGGCGCTCGCGTCGCCGCAGGAGGCGATCGCCGCCGCTCTGCGCCGGGAGCGGGCTCGCTCCGGACTCTCGCTGACCGAGGTCGCCCGTCGCGCGGGGATCGCCAAATCCACACTGTCCCAACTGGAATCGGGCTCCGGCAACCCCAGCATCGAAACGCTGTGGGCGCTCTGCCTCGCCCTCGACATCCAGTTCTCGCGGCTGCTGGATCCCCCGACCCCGCAGGTCCAGGTGATCCGCGCGGGTGAGGGCCCGGTCCTCGCCTCGGCGCGGTCCGAGTACCGGACCACCCTGCTCGCGGCCTCCCCGCCCGCGGCTCGCCGTGACGTGTATCGCGTCACCGCCGAACCCGGCCACCCCCGGGACTCCGCCCCGCACTCCCGTGGCGTCGTCGAGCACATCGTGCTGTGCGCCGGTCGCGCCAAGGTCGGGCTCGCCGAGGATCCGGTGGAACTCGGGCCCGGCGACTACATCTGTTACCCCGGCGATCTGCCGCACGTCTTCGAGGCCCTCGAGCCGGGCACCTGGGCCCTGCTGGTCAGCGAATACAGCTGATCCGCGAATCCGGCTGCGGCGCAGCCGATCTCACTGACCGGCCACCCACCAGGCGGACAGCAGGTGCACGGCCGCCAATCCGACGCAGGTGGCCGCCATCGGCCAGTTGCGCCGTCCCGCACCGATGACCGCGTCGCCGATCTGAGCCAGTCCGGCGACCACCAGGATCGGCGCCAGTCCGCTGCGGGCCCCGACCGCGAGCAGGATCAGCATCACGATGCTCAGCGGCACCGCCCGCGCCCCGTAGGCATACGCGAAAAACAGTGTGCCCGTATTGATCTGGGCACCGTCCGGCACCGCCATCGCGGGCCGTGCCATGCCGACCACGCTGGAGACTCCCGAGATCAAAGCGACCGCCGCGTTCGCGATGGCGATTCCGGTGTACGCGTCCATTTCCTTCATTCCCTAAATCATTCAGCGTCTGAATGTTTCGAGGGAAGTATCATCTGACCCGTGAACGATGTCAAGAAGCCGACCGGACTCCCGAAGACCGTCTCGTTCCGGCTGGGCACGGTGGGTTCGGTGGTCGCAGACCGCTTCGCCGCGCGCATCGAAACCCTCGATCTCAAGCCCAAGCACGCGGGGCTGATGACCGCGCTGAGCCACGGCGAGGCTGCGTCACAGCAGGAATTGGCGAGCCGGCTCGGCGTCGCGCCGAGCCTGGTGGTGGCGCTGGCCGATCATCTGGAACGACTCGGCGCGATCGAGCGCGTGCGTGATCCCGGGGACCGGCGGCGGCAGGTGCTGACGCTCACCGGGCACGGCTACGCGCTGCTGGCGGAATGCGAAAAGGCCGCGCGAGACCTCGACGACGAACTCACCGCCGGGCTGACCGACAAGGAGCGCACGGCCTTCCTGCGCGCGCTCGGCGTACTGGCCGCCGAAGCCGGTCTGCCCACGGGGGAGTGACGCGTCAGGCCGCGCCCTCGCCGAGGTACTGCAGCCACATCGGATCCAGTTCCGAGCTGGCCGACAGCAACCGCCAGTGCGGACCCTTCGGCGCGACCATCGGATGGTGCAGTGTCCAGCCCAGTTCGCTCAGGAGCTTGTCGGCCTTGCGGTGGTTGCAGGGGGCGCAGGACGCGACGCAGTTCTCCCACGAGTGGGCGCCGCCACGGCTGCGCGGAATGACGTGATCGATGGTTTCGGCCTTGCCGCCGCAGTAGGCGCAGCGGTAGCGGTCGCGATGCATGAGGGCGGCTCGGGTCATGGGGACCCGTGCCCGGTAGGGGACGCGCACGTAGTTGCGTAGTCGGATGACCGAGGGGAGCGCCACCGAGGTGCCGGCGGAATGCACGACCGGACCCTCCGGATTGTCGTGCACGGTGTCGGCCTTGTCGCAGATCAGCAGCACGATGGCGCGACGTGCGGACAGGGCGGTGAGCGGCTCGTACGTGGCGTTCAGCAGCAGCACGCGGCGTTTGGCCCAGGCGGGAACGGGTGCTGCGGTGGGCGGATGATGCGCGTGCTCGCGGTGGTCGCCCGGATGGGCGGGCTCGGGATGAGCGCCCAGGTGATGCTCGGAATGAGAATGTTCGGACAGCAAGTGCAGCGGAGTAGCCCCCGACCCACGATTGTGGACGTCGGCGGGCTGGAGTTGTCGATGGGTCCGCGCCTCGTGTCGGGCGCCGTGCCGCTGCTTCATGGGCCATACCCCGGTTTCGTATTCGTCCGATTGTGTGGTATCTCGGCAGACTGCCACCCAGTTGACCATGACTTGCCGCATATTGCACGGTGATTTCGCACATTGTCGGGCACATTCGGATGAACGGGACGTGACAATCGTGCACGCGGGCCGCCGGGGGGTCGAGAAACGCTGTTCCGGGCTGCGAACGGTGTGCTGGGAGGCGTCGATCGGCCGCATCGAGGGTGCACCCGGGCCGGACGTCGCGGGAGTGGGCACAATGGGGACGTGACTTCCGGCGAGCAGACTGCAACCTCCTTCTATCAAGCCGTGGGCGGCGAGAAGACGTTCCATCGGATCGTCGCGGCGTTCTACCGCGAGGTGGCGCAGGACGAGGTGTTGCGGCCGCTGTATCCGGAGCAGGACCTGGGCCCGGCCGAGCGACGCCTGCGGATGTTCCTGGAGCAGTACTGGGGCGGGCCGCGGACCTACTCCGACGAGCGCGGGCATCCGCGCCTGCGGATGCGGCACATGCCGTTCAAGGTCGGGCCGATCGAGCGGGACGCGTGGCTGCGGGCCATGCGCATCGCGGTGGCGGAAATCGAGCCGGAGGTGCTCGACGATGTGCACCGGCAGCAGCTGCTCGACTACTTCGAGATGGCCGCCAATTCGCTGATCAACTCGCCTTTCTGAGTTGGATCCGCAGAAATCCCAGCGCCTCACAGTGTTTCCGGGCGCCCGCAGCTGTCCGCTGATCATTTGCTGAAACTGGACAAGTCCATTCGACGTGGCCGCGAAAGTCACTGTGCTTTGGCACCATTACGGCTGTGACTGATTTTTCCGCCGCAGCCGGGGGCGGGGCCGGTCCGGCTCCGTGGTGGCGATCTGCTGTGTTCTACCAGGTGTACCCGCGTTCCTTCGCCGATTCCGGCGGTGACGGTGTCGGTGATCTGGGTGGGCTGCGTGACCGTTTGGGGTATCTCGAGCTACTCGGGGTGGACGCGCTGTGGATCTGCCCGGTGATGCGCTCGCCCATGGCCGACGGCGGCTACGACGTGTCGGACCCGCGCGATATCGACCCGCTGTTCGGCGGCCTCGGGGCGCTGGACGAGATCATCGCCGAGGCGCACGACCGGGCCATGCGGGTGACCATGGACCTGGTGCCCAACCACACCAGCGATCAGCATCCCTGGTTCCGGGCGGCGCTGGCGGCGGGGCCGGGGAGTCCGGAGCGGGCGCGGTACTTCTTCCGCGACGGCCGCGGGCCGGACGGCGCTGTGCCGCCGAACAACTGGCCGAGCATCTTCGGTGGTCCGGCCTGGACCCGGGTGACCGAACCGGACGGTAGACCGGGGCAGTGGTACCTGCACATCTTCGCCGCCGAACAACCCGACCTGAACTGGGAAAACCCCGAGGTCGCAGCCGATTTCGAACAAACCCTGCGGTTCTGGCTGGACCGCGGCGTGGACGGCTTCCGGATCGACGTGGCGCACGGCATGGCCAAACCCCCGGGCCTGCCCGATATGGAGCGCGTCGACACGCGGATGCTCCACCTCGAGGACGACGATCCGCGCTTCAACAACCCCGGCGCGCACGACATCCACCGGCGGATCCGGAAGGTGATGGACGAGTATCCGCACGCGGTCGCCATCGGCGAGGTGTGGGTCGACGACAACACCCGCTTCGGCGAATACCTCCGGCCCGACGAACTGCACCTGGCCTTCAATTTCCGGCTCGCCCAGACGCCCTTCCGGCCGGATCGGATCCGCGCGGCCGTGGACAATTCGCTGCGCGCGGTGGCCGGGGTCGGCGCGACGCCCACCTGGACGCTGTCCAACCACGACATCGAGCGCGAGGTCACCCGCTACGGCGGCGGGCCCGTCGGGCAGGCGCGGGCGCGGGCCATGATCCTGCTGGAGCTGGCGCTGCCGGGCAGCGTATTCGTCTACAACGGAGCCGAATTGGGGCTGGCCAATGTGGACGACCTCCCCGAGTGGGCGCTGCAGGACCCCACCTGGGAACGCTCCGGGCACACCGAGCGCGGCCGGGACGGCTGCCGGGTGCCGCTGCCGTGGGAGGGGGAGTCGCCGCCGTTCGGGTTCACGACTGGGGTGCCGTGGCTGCCCATGCCGCCGGAGTGGGCAGCGCTGACCGTGGAGGCGCAGCTGGAGCGACTGGATTCCATGCTGTCGCTGTACCGGATGGCGATCGAATTGCGGGCCGTCCGGCCGGAATTCGGGGGGTTCGGGCTGGAGTGGTACGCGAGTCCGCCCGGCTGCCTCGCGTTCCGGCGCGAGGGCGGTCTGCTGTGCGTGCTCAATGCCACCGATGCGCCGATCCTGCTCCCCGCGGGTGAGGTGCTGCTGGCGAGCGCGGCGATCAATGCGCGGCGGGAACTTCCGGCGAACTCGACGGCCTGGCTGGTCTGAAAGGGGTTTGTCACGACACGGCCGCACTAGCCCTTACCGGTCGTAGTAGTCATACGGGCATCGACTACCGTTGGGCCGTGAGCATTCTCCAGACAGTGCTGATCTACGTCGGCATCCCGGTCGCGATCTATCTGGTGATCGCCGGATTGTCGTTCCTCGGCAAGCCGCTGCCCGGCAAGAAGCCGGAACACTACGAACTCGGTGCGAAGTGGACCCAGCCCCCGGTGCTGTGGAGCGCGACCGACGAGGTGACCGGATCCGGCCACCACGACACTGCTGATTCGCATGGTGACCATGCTGCTATCGAATCCGCCCACGCGGAGCTGATCGGAGGCCGGGCAAGTGGCAAGTTCTAATTGGCCCGCGGTGGACGAGGCCGACCTACCCCACGGTTACGCGATCACCACCAGTGGACGCGTCTCCGGTGTGCACGAGGCCGGCGACGTCTTCAAGGAAGCGCCGTTCAGCGACCGCGAGCGGCTGCTCATGGACAATGCGCTCACCGACGCCACCCGCGCCACCAAGGTGCGCTTCAACATCTACATCGGTGACCTGGGCTCCGACTCGGCCGCCGGCGTGGACGCCCTGTTCCCCTCCACCCCCGAGGCCGCCCGCTCGGTGCTCATCGCGGTGGACCCGAACGCCAATTCTGTCGAGGTGCGCTCCGGCCGCGACGTCGCCGACCGCGCCAACGACCGCGTCTGTCAGCTCGGCGCCACCGCCGCCACCAGCTCCTTCCGCCAGGGCGAGCTGATCGACGGCCTGGTCTCGGCCGTGCGCGTGATGGCCGCCGCCATCGGGCGGGTCTAGCCGACTTCCGGCTCTTCTCGGGGGCTTCGCCCCTGAAACCCCAAGGGACGTTTGGGGGCTCGGCCCCCAAACCCCGAGGGGTGAAGGTCACGCACCGACCCCCGCACGCCCCGACGACATTTCGCCCTGAGCAGATCGGGGCGCGGGGGCGGGGTGGGGGAATTTACGCTCGGGAGATGGCCGAGCATCCGCGTTTGCAAGCAATTCCCGGTGGTCTCGACGAAGGGGCCGTGGCGCGACGTGCGATGCGTCCGGCGCCGGTGCGCGAGCCGCTGTGGCGGGAGGCACTCGGCGGTCAGTTACGCTCACTTCGGCTGGAGCGGGGGGAGAAACTGACGGAAACGGCTGGGCGGGCGGGTATTTCGCCGCAGTATCTGTCCGAGGTCGAACGGGGGCGCAAGGAGCCGTCCAGCGAGATGATCGCGGCCCTGGCGGGGGCTCTGGGCACCAGCTTGGGTTCGCTCACACGGCAGGTGGCCGAGGACCTGCTTCGCGCCCGTCCCGCCCCGGCCCGGCACCCGGCCATCTCGCCGCTGGCGATCTCCCCCGTCCTGCTGGCCGCCTGATCCACGAGCATGCGTTGGCGCACCTGCCTTTTCGGCGTTGTGCGTGCACCAGCGCATGCTCGGCGGCGTTCAGGCGCGGGGGCCGAGGAGATGGTCGGCCAGGCCGTAGTCGAGCGCCGTTCGCGCGGTGAAGACCCGGTCCCGGTCGGTGTCGCGGCGCAGGGTTTCCGCGGACTGGCCGGTGTGGGTGGTGAGGATGGCTTCGATCTGGGCGCGCATGCGGACGATTTCGTCGGCCTGCAGGATCAGGTCGGGGATGGTGCCCTGACCTCGAATCGCGGGCTGGTGCAGGACGATTCGAGAGTGCGGGAGGACATTGCGGCGGCCCTTCGCGCCGCCGGCCAGCAGCACGGCGCCGACCGCGATCGCCTGGCCGACGCAGGTGGTCACCACGGGGGACTGGATGTGCTGCATGGTGTCGTAGACCGCGAGCATGGCCGGCAGGTCGCCGCCCTCGCAGTTGATGTAGAGGTTGATGTCTTGGCCCGGGCTTTCCGCGTCCAGGTGGAGGAGCTGGGCGATCAGGGCATTGGCGACACCGGAGTCGATGGGCGTGCCGAGATAGACGATGCGTTCGGTGAGCAGATGCGAGTAGACGTCCATGATCCGCTCCCCGCGCGGGTCGCGGGCGATGACATTAGGAATGGTGTAGCTGCTCATGCCGAGATCCCCAGCTTCGGGCGCTGCGGGACGACCTGGTGGAAGGAGTCCACGATGCCGTCGATGAAGCCGTACTCGCGGGCCTGCGTCGCGGTGAACCAGCGGTCGTGCAGGGAGTCCTCGAAGACCTGGTCGTACGGCTGGCCGGTGTCGGCGGCGATCAGGCCGAGGACGGTCTGCACGGTGTAGCGCAGGTCGTCGGCCTGTACCTCCACCTCGACGGCACTGCCGCCGATGCCCGCCGAACCCTGGTGCATGAGGATGCGGGCGTGCGGCAGGGCGTAGCGGTGCCCGGGTGTCCCCGCCGACAGCAGAAATTGTCCCGCGCTGCAGGCCAATCCGAGGGCCAGTGTGGACACCGTGCCCGGCACCAGCCGCATGACGTCGCGGATGGCGAGCATGGCGGGCACGGACCCGCCGGGCGAGTGGATCCACAGCGAGATGCCTGCCTCGGGATCCTCGGCCGCCAGCGTGAGCAGCTGGGTCATGAGCAGCGTGCCGTTGTCGTCGTCGAGCGGCCCGTCCAGTACGAGCACCCGGCGGGCGAAGAGCTGTTCCCTGGTGTGCCAGTTGAACATCGGAGTCTTGTTCTCTGCCATGCCTTCACGGTGCCGCAGCGGATCGCCGGAAGTCCTGCCGCGCTGCTGTGGGCGGATCCGCCCACAGCAGCGTCTGCCGGGCTAGTGCCGGTGGCAGGTGTCGGCGACGCGGTCGAACTTGGCGCGCACGGGTTCGCTGCCGGGGGCGTGGTCGTGGCGGATCTGCTCGATGCGGTCCTCGACGTCGGGGTACTGGGACACGATGCGGAAGAAGGACTCGGGCCGGGCCTCGGGCGGCAGCTGGTACATCACGGCGAGCCCGGAGGTGAGTTCCGGGTGGCCGTCGATGAGCCGGGCCAGCACCGGATCCTGATCGTTGAGAGTGGTGTCGATCTGGGCCCAGCTGCAGGTGGAACGGGTGAGCGAGTCATCGTCGTCGGCGGCCGCCACACCGGTGCCGGAAAGCACTGCGGCGGAGCAGATTCCGGTGACGGCGAGAGCGGCGGCGGCGTGACGGGTCCAGGATGTCATGGTGGATGGCCTCATTCGGTCGGGATGGCTTGCGGCACCGATCATGTCGGACTCCCGGCCCCGCGGACCTGTCCGGCGGGGGTTCTTCAGCGACTCTTCAGTCAGCGGCCCCGCACCGCCGACAGCCCCTCCCGAATGGATTCGGGAGGGGCTGTGCCGGTCGAAATATGCTGCCGTGCAGTGCTTTCTAACTGCGGTCGAAGGCGCGGGCGCGCAGCGAGCGCTCGATGCCCGCCTTGCCCTCCACCACCAGGCGGCGCAGGGCCGGCGGGTGGTCATCGGCGAGGAACTTGTCGGCCACCGCGACGGCCTCCTCGGTGACGGCCCAGTGCGGGTACAGCCCCACCACGACCGTCTGGGCGACCTCGCTGGAGCGCCGCTCCCACACCGACGCGATCTCGGCGAAGTAGCGCTCCACGTACGGGGCCAGCAGCGCGGCCTGGCCCGCCGGGGCGAAACCGGTGACGATGGCGCGTGCGGTGATGTTCGGCACCGTGTCGTCGCTGATGACGGTGTCCCACGCCGATTCCTTGACCGCCGCCTGCGGGCGGGCGGTGGCCGCGGCCGCGGCCTGGCGGCGGCCCGCGGCGGTGTCGTCGCGGGTGAGTTCCGCGTCGATGACCGGGGTTTCGATGCCGTCGGCGTCGATGGCCCCCGCGGCCGCGAGCGCCTGGGTGATGCGCCAGCGCAGGTCGGTGTCGACGGTCAGGCCCGGCAGGCCGACGCCCTCCGGGTCACCGGCGTGCAGCCGGCGCAGCACCTCGATGTGCTGCGGCGAGAGCAGCGCGCCGGTCAGCGCGTTGACGAACGCCAGCTGGTGGTCCGAGCCCGCACCGGCGGCGCGGGCCAGTTCCAGCAGGCGGTCGGCGTAGGCGGGCCAGCCCTCGGTGCGCGCCCACTCGGGATCGGCGTAGGCGCCGAGCGCGGTGGCGGCCTGCATGAGCAGCCGCTGGACGACGCCGATCTCGGTTTCCGCGCCGACGCCGCGCTGCACCAGCGCCACGAAGTCGCGGGCCTTCATCTCGGCCTGCCGGGTCATCTCCCAGGCGGCCGACCAGGCCAGCGTGCGAGGCAGTGGCTCGGCGATGTCGGCGATGCGCGCCACCACCGTGTCGAGGGAGCCGGCGTCCAGGCGGACGGAGCAGTAGGTGAGGTCGTCGTCGTTGACCAGCACCAGCTTGCCGCGGCCGACGCCGACCAGCTCGGGCACCTCGGTGCGCTCGGCGGGATCGATGTCGAGCTCGACGCGCTTGGTGCGCACCAGCTTTCCGTCCTGGTCGTCGTAGACGCCGATGGCCAGGCGGTGGACGCGGCGCTCACCGGCGCCGGGCTCCGCGCCCTGCTGGACGACCGCGAAGGAGGCGAAGTTGCCGTCCGCGTCGACGGTGAAGTCCGGGCGCAGGATGTTCAGGCCGGTGGTCTTGAGCCACTGCGCGCCCCAGTCGGACAGGTCGCGGCCGGACGCTTTCTCCAGCGCGCCCACCAGATCGTCGAAGGTGGCGTTGCCGTAGGCATGTTCGGTGAAGTAGTCGCGCAGACCGGCCAGGAACGGCTCCTCACCGACATAGGCCACCAGCTGCTTGAGCACGGACGCGCCCTTGGCGTAGGTGATGCCGTCGAAGTTCACCTCGACCGCGGCCAGGTCCGGGATGTCGGCGGCGATCGGGTGGGTCGAGGGCAGCTGGTCCTGCCGGTACGCCCACGACTTCTCGACATTGGCGAAAGTGGTCCAGGCATTGGTGTATTCGGTCGCGCCGACCTGGCACAGCACCGAGGCGAAGGTGGCGAACGACTCGTTCAGCCACAGGTCGTCCCACCACTTCATGGTGACCAGGTCGCCGAACCACATGTGCGCCATCTCGTGCAGCACGGTCTCGCAGCGGCGCTCATAGGAGGCGCGAGTCACCTTGGAGCGGAAGACGTAGTCCTCGAGGAAGGTGACCGCGCCCGCGTTCTCCATGGCGCCCGCGTTGAATTCGGGCACGAACAACTGGTCGTACTTGCCGAAGGCATAGGGCACACCGAAATTGGCGTGGTAGAAGCCGAAGCCCTGCTTGGTCTCGGTGAAAAGCCGTTCGGCGTCCATGAATTCGGCCAGCGAGGCGCGGCAGTAGATGCCGAGCGGGATCTCGCCGTGCGAATCGCTGTACGAGTCGGTCCACTTCGCGTACGGACCGGCGATGAGCGCGACCAGGTAGGTGCTCATGCGCGGGGTGGGGGCGAAGGTGTGGCGGACCACGGTGCCGATGGTGTGGGTGTCGGCGACCGCGCCGTTGGAGATGACCTCCCAGTCCTCGGGCGCGGTGACGATCACGTCGTAGGTGGCCTTGAGGTCGGGCTGGTCGAAGCAGGCGAACATGCGCTTGCAGTCGGCGGTTTCGAACTGCGAGTACAGGTAGACCTTGTTGTCGGTGGGGTCGACGAAGCGGTGCAGGCCCTCACCGGTGTTCGAGTACTCGCCGTCGGCCTCGATGACGAGCTCGTTGTTCGCGGCCAGGTTCGGCAGGGTGAGGCCCTGCTCCTCGTCGTAGCCGCTCACATCCAGGGCCACGCCGTTGAGCACGGCCGAGCGCACACCCGCGCCCACGAAGTCGATGAAGGTCTGCGCACCCGGGGTCGCGGTGAAGGTCACGGTGGACTTCGAGTGGAAGGTCTCACGGCGCGGCTCTTCGGCACCGGTGGGCTGTCCGATCAGGTCCAGTTCGACCCGATAGTTCTCCACCTGGACCGTCGCGGCGCGTTCGATCGCCTGCTCGCGGGTGAGATTCGGTGCGGACAAGGGGGCTCCTTAGCTCTCGGAGAACTTCTGCCGTGCAGGTGCACCCGGCTCGCTGAGCGGCGCTGCCCAGGGCTCGGTGCGGGATGCGATGCGCCCGCGCGAGGCATCGAGCGGACCGAACAATTCTCCACTCGTGACCCGGCGCGGACACGACGTTCCCCACAATGCCACGTCCCGCCGACCCGTGGCGCGGGCCCGTGCGGGCCGGTCGTCCCGGCCCGCACGGGCCGGTTGCTCCAGGTCGACTGCGATCGGGCGTTCGACCGGGCGTCGGGGCGGGCGGTGCCCGTCGGTAAGCTCTGCGGCGGCAGCAATCGCCCAGCACGAGGAGGACCGTTGAAGCACATCCACGCCGGTAAGGTGCGCGACCTGTACGAGGACGGCGATTCGCTGATCCTGGTCGCATCCGACCGGGTGTCGGTGTACGACGTGGTGCTGCCGACCCCGATTCCGGACAAGGGCGCGCTGCTCACCCAGCTGTCCAACTGGTGGTTCGGGTTCTTCTCCGATGTGCCCAACCACATTCTGTCCACCACCGACGTGCCCGCCGAGTTCGCGGGCCGCGGGGTGCGGGTCAAGCCGCTGAAGATGCTGAAGGTGGAGTGCATCGCGCGCGGCTACCTGACCGGCGGCGGCCTGGCCGAATACCAGCGCTCCGGCACCGTGTCCGGTATCGCGCTGCCGCCCGGCCTGCGTGACGGCGACAAGCTGCCCGAACCCATCTTCACCCCGACCACCAAGGCCGACGCCGGGCACGACGAGCCCATCAGCTTCGCGGACGTGGTGAACCAGGAGGGCAGGGAGGTCGCCGAGCGGCTGCGCGACCTGACGCTCGAGATCTATGCCCGGGGCGCCGAGCATGCCGCCGCGCGCGGGGTCATCATCGCCGACACCAAGATCGAACTCGGCTGGGACGGCGACGTTCTCACCGTCGGCGACGAGGTGCTGACCTCGGACTCCTCCCGCTTCTGGCCCGCCGACGACTACGAGCCCGGCCGCCCGCAGAAGTCGTTCGACAAGCAGTTCGTGCGCGACTGGTCCACCTCCACCGGGTGGAACAAGGAGTACCCGGGCCCGGAGATTCCGGCCGAGGTGATCGAGGTGACCCGCCAGAAGTACGTCGCGGCCTACGAGCTCATCACCGGCAATACCTGGAGCGGCGTTCCGGGCTAGGCCGGAACCGCTTCGGCGGCAAGGAAGTTCGTGACGAAGGCGTCGGCCCGACGGACCCTGCGGGACCGAAGACTCCGGAAGGTTGCCGGGACGCGAAGCCCACCGAATACGAGATCTCCTGCTTCACCGGCGATTCCGCGTGCACCGTCGAGGAGCTGTCCGGAATCCATTGGGGCAGTGAGGCGAATGCCACCGCCCTGATGGTCGGTGCCTACCGCACCTCGGCCCGCCGGCACGAACGCCTGCTGCATTCGCTCCCGCCCGTCCTGGTCGTCACCGACGACTTCGACACGTGCGGCTGGATCGAATCCGCCGCGGCCTCCGCCGTCGATCAGAGCGCCGGTTCACAGGCCATGGTGGACCGCCTCCTCGACTGGAGCCTGGTCTGCACCCTGCGCACCTGGTTCGACCAGGCCGGGCCCGCCGCCCCGGGCTGGTTCCGCGGCCTGTCCGACCCGTTCGGCTTCTCCGCCGCCTTCAAACGCCACCGCGGCCAGAGCCCCACCGCCTTCCGCGCCACCGCCGCCTGACCTGCCGCCGGTCGGTCACTGGCGGCGCAGGCGGGCGGCGCGGATGGTGAGGTAGTCGCGTTCGGGGAGGCTGGTGGTGTGGCGGGCGGCGGCGGTGTAGGCGGCGATGGCTTCGTCGGAGTCGCCGGCCATTTCGTGGAGGTGGCCCCGGACGGCGTCGAGGCGGTGGTTGCCCGCGAGCGAGTCGGTGAGGGTGTCGGCGAGGTCCAGGCCCGCCTGGGGGCCGTGGACCATGGCGGTGGCGACCGCGCGGTTGAGGGTCACCATCGGGTTGGGGGACTGGCGTTCGAGGGCGTTGTACAGCAGCAAGATTCGGGGCCAGTCGGTGTCCTCGGGGCGCAGCGCCTGGGCGTGCAGGGCGGCGATGGCGGCCTGGATCTGGTACGGGCCGATGAGGCCGCTGCGCACCGACGCGGTCGCCAGCCGCACACCCTCGATGATCATTTCGCGATCCCAGAGGCCGCGATCCTGTTCGGCGAGCGGGATCAGCTCGCCGCGGCTTCCGGTGCGTGCCGCCCGCCGGGCATCGGTCAGCAGCAGCAATGCGAGCAACCCGGTGACCTCCGGATCGTCCGGCAGGACGCGGAACAGGGCCCGCGCCAACCGAATCGCCTCGCTCGACAGATCGCCCCGCCGCAGTCGCTCGCCACCGCTGGTGTGCCCCTCGGTGTAGATCAGATAGAGCACCCGCAGCACACTGCTCAGCCGCTCATTCCATTCTTCCCGTTGCCCGTTCGATCCCGCAGGCATGGCGAAGGGCCGCTCCTCGGCTGCCAGGCGCTTCTTGGCCCGCGTAATCCGCTGCGCCATGGTCCTTTCCGGTAGCAGGAAGGCTCGCGAGATCTCCTCGGTGGTGAGCCCGCCCACCGCCCGCAGCGTCAGCGCGATCGCACTGGCCGGCGACAGGGCCGGATGGCAGCACAGGAAGAACAGCGTCAGCGTGTCGTCGCGATCCTCGGCGATGACGGCGTCGGCCGGATCGGGGGCGGCGGCGCCGAGTCGTTCGGGTTCGCGGATGGCGTTGGCGGCCTCGCGGTTTCGACGGGCCGACTCGGCGCGGATGGTGTCGATGAGACGCCGCGCGCCGACCTGGATCAGCCAGCCGCGCGGGTTGCCGGGCACGCCGTCGGCGGGCCACTGGGTGGCGGCGGCGAGCATGGCCTCCTGAAGGGCGTCCTCGGCGGCGTCGAAGTCGCCGTAGCGGCGGACGAGGCTGCCGAGGACCTGCGGCGCGAGGTCGCGCAGCAGATCCTCGATCGCGGTGTCCGGCATCAGAGATCGGCGGCGGGGGCGCTCATGATCGGGCGGATCTCGATGTACTCGCCGATCGGCTTGCCGCCGGGGCCGGGCGCGGCCGATGCCTTGGCCGCGATCTCGAGCGCACGGTCCGGGCTGTCGACATCGACGATCCAGAACCCGGCCAGGAACTCCTTGGTCTCGGGGAAGGGGCCGTCGGTGACCACCGGCGCGGAACGGCCGTCGGACGTGACGGTGCGCGCCTGGCCCGGATCGGCGAGGCCCTGGGCGTCGACGAGTTCGCCGGACTTGGCCAGCTCCTCGCCGAGGGCGCGCTGGAAGTCGATGTGGGCCTGGATCTCCTCGGGCGCCCACTCGTTGATCGGGGTGTCGCAGTAGGCGGCGGCGGAGTAGGTCTTGATCAGGATGTACTTCACGGTCGGCTCCTTTCGTCGGTGCACCCTTGCGGGCGCTCTCGTCCAGAGGTCGGAGCCCAGTACGCCGGGACGACGCACTCCGTACTCCGGATCATGTGAGGGTCGTCACAGCTCCTCGGGGTTCACGGCCTCGCCGCTCAGGATCAGCTTCTTGATCTTGTCCTGCATATCCCAGATGTTCACGTTCATCCCGGCCAGCACCCGGTTTCCCGAGTCCAGCCAGTACGCCACGAACTCGCGCTCACCGAGGTCGCCGCGCACCACCACGTGCGCCTGCTGCCCTCGCGCCACGTACCCGGTGTACTCCATCCCGAGGTCGTACTGGTCGGTAAAGAAGTAGGGCAGCCGGTCGTACACGGCGGGCTTGCCCAGCATGGTCAGGGCCGCCACCGCGGGCTGGTTGAGCGCATTCGCCCAGTGCTCCACCCGGATTCGCTGCCCCAGCACCGGATGCTGCTGATCGGCGATGTCGCCGACCGCGACGATATCCGGGTCGCTGGTGGCCAGGCTCTCGTCGACCAGGACGCCGCCGCCGACCGCCAGCCCGGCATCGGCGGCCAGCTCGATATTGGGCCGCGCACCCACCGCGACCAGCACCGCGTCCGCCTCGATGTGGGTACCGTCGTCGAGCCGCACGCCAGCGGCCCGGCCGTCGGCGGTGGTGATCTCGCCGACCTTCACCCCGAGCCGCAGATCCACCCCGTGCGCGCGGTGCAGATCGGCGAACACCGCGCCCATCTCGGCCCCGAGCGCGGCCTGCAGCGGCACCGATTCCGCCTCCAGCACAGTCACTTCCACGCCGGCTACGCGTGCGGCGGCGGTCACCTCGAGCCCGATCCACCCCCCGCCGATGACGGCCAGTCGCCGCGCGGAGCCGAACATCGCGAGCAGGGCGTCGGATTCCTCGATGGTGCGCAGCATGTGCACCCCCTCGGCGTCCGCGCCGGGCAGCCGCAGCAGCCGCGGCCGCGAACCGGTGGCCAGCGCCAGCTTGTCGTAGGGCAGTGTCGTACCGTCCGGCAGCGCAATGGTTTTGGTGCCGCGATCCAGCGCGGTGACGGTGGTGCCGGGCATCATCTCGATATGGTGGTCGCGATACCACTGCGCCGGATCCACGGTGAAGTCGCTGAGCGCCTGCTTGCCCAGCAGATGCTCCTTGGACAGCGGCGGCCGCTCGTACGGCAGATGATCCTCCGCGCTGACGAGCGTGACCGAACCGTCGAAATCATTGGCCCGCAAGGCTTCCGCGAGCTTTGCGGCCGCCAGTCCACCGCCCGCGATGACGAACCTGGATGTGGTCATGCCGAAACCTCCCTGCTAGTACGGTCGGGACCGCCGTCGATGAGGCCGATAGTCCGACCCTAGCCCGGGTGGAGTCGGGCGGAGCGGAAATATCGGCAACAATCGGGGTTGTTGCGCATTGAGTACGGCCCTGCCCTCGGCCGTCGATCGACTGCGAAAGGATTTCCCTGTGAGCGACACCAAGAAGGACCGGGTCGACTTCTGGTTCGACCCGCTGTGCCCGTGGTGCTGGATCACCTCCCGCTGGATCCTCGAGGTCGAGCAGGTACGCGATATCGAGACGCACTTCCACGTGATGAGCCTGTCCGTGCTGAACGAAGGCCGCGAGGGCCTGCCCCCGCAGTACGAGGAGCTGCTCGCGACCGGCTGGGGCCCGGTGCGGGTCGCCATCGCGGCGGCCCAGGCGCACGGCGACAAGGTGCTGGCCCCGCTCTACACCGCCATGGGCACCCGCCTGCACAACCGCCGCGCCGAGTACGAGCGCGAGGACGGCTCCCGCGCGGACCTGCTCGCCCAGATCATCGCCGAGTCGCTGGCCGAGGTGGGCCTGCCCGCCGACCTGGCCGAGGCCGCCAAGGGCACCGACTTCGACGAGGCCCTGCGCGCCTCGCACCACGCCGGCATGGACAAGGTCGGCCCGGATGTCGGCACGCCGACCATCCACATCAATGACGTCGCCTTCTTCGGGCCGGTGCTCTCGCGCATCCCGCGCGGGGAGGAGGCGGGCAAGCTGTGGGACGGCGCGGTCGCGCTGGCCGCCTACCCGCACTTCTTCGAGCTCAAGCGGACCCGCACCGAGGATCCCGTCTTCGACTGAGCTCTCCGCCTCCCCGGGGCTTCAGCGCCCGGCTGGTAGCCGTTCACCGGCGGGCACGCGTGCCCGCGGTTGAGCAGCAAGCCGATTTCCGCGGTACCCGGGGAGGTACCCTCGGCTCACGAAATGAGTTGTGCCGTCGCATATTTGGAGACGTCGCCCGATCTCGCTGTCGCGAGACGTCATTGCGGCCGGTACTCGTGATATGTGGTGGTATCGCCGTATCCGGGTGGCGGACCGCCGTATCCGCCCGGGTACGGCGGCTGGTACCCGCCATAGGGCGGGGCTGCGACCGGACGCTGCGGTGCGTCGGGCCGCCAGAACAGCTTGCCGTGGCGGCTGCGGTCGCGCAGCGCCCACATGCGCCAGGTCAGTACCGGATGACTGGACATGGCGTTCACGATCCAGACGAAGAAGCCCTTCTCCTGGGCCGCCCGGTCGGCCATCTCGTCGAAACCGACCAGATTGTTCAGATACTTGCCGCCCGCCAGCGTCTGCATGGCCGGGGGCGCACCCTGCGGCCGGTTGCAGAAGCCGTGATTGTCGGCGGTGTACTCCTGGGAGCGGATCAGCGAGCTGCCCAGGATGGGCAGGAACGGCGCCATGAACATGCCCAGCTGCCGCCAGTACGAGACGTGCCCGGCCGCGATGTGCCCGACCTCGTGGCCGATGATGAAGGCCAGCGCCTCGGGATTGCGTGCCGCGCCGCCGATTTCGAACAGATCGCTGTACACCACCACGTAGCGGCGGAAGCCGTGCCCGGAGGCGAACGCATTGATCTGGCCGTTGCCCAGCACCACGTAGGCATCGGGCACCTTCGGCATGCCGAACCGGGCCGCGGCCTCCTGCACCATGCGATAGCCCTCGGGGAACTGGGTCGGCGACATCTTCACGCCGTTCACCCGCTGGGCCGCGTAGTTCAGACCGCGGCCCAGGTAGACCAGCAACGGCGCGAACACCAGGGCCAGCACCAGCTGACCGGCATAGCCGGACACCAGCAGCAGTAGCGCGAACAGATACGCCAGCACGGTGGCCACGATCACGACCACCAGCAGCGGGATCTCCCAGCTGTGCCGTGCCGGCATCCCGAACGGGGACAGACCCCGGGTCTGCTGCACCACCGGCGGCTGGGGCGGCGAATACGGTTGCTGCGGAGCCCATCCCGGCGGGCCCAGCCGCGGATCCCACCCGGTCATGCCGGTCACGGGGTTCCAGGCCGGACTGCTTCCGGCGGTCGGCGGTCCCGGTAGGCCGCCAGCGGATTGCCCCCCGTAGGCGTTCGGCGTTGGTGAACTGTCGTCGGACGTCATGCCTGGATAGTACGTTTCACCGGCGTCGACGCGCGGTCGTCGCTGCGGGGCCGTACACGCGACGGGCTGCCGGGGTGAGAGCCCCGTGCGGGCCGGGGGCGGGCGTGCTGACAGAATCGCAGCCATGCGCGTATACCTGGGTGCCGACCATGCCGGCTTCGAACTGAAGAACCACGTCAAGGCTCACCTCGAGGGCCAGGGCCACGATGTCGTCGACTGCGGCGCGCTGGAATACGACGCCCTCGACGACTACCCGGCCTTCTGCATCGAGGCCGCTCGCCGCGTGGTCGCCGAGCCGGGTTCGCTGGGCTTCGTCTTCGGCGGCTCCGGCAATGGTGAGCAGATCGCCGCCAACAAGGTGCCCGGCGCCCGCTGCGCCCTGGGCTGGAGCGTGGAGACCGCGCAGCTCGCCCGCCAGCACAACAACGCCCAGCTGCTCGGCATCGGCGGCCGCATGCACAGCACCGAGGAAGCCCTCGCCATCGTGGACGCCTTCATGACCACCCCGTGGTCCAACGAGGAGCGCCACCAGCGCCGCATCGACATCCTCGCCGAGTACGAGAAGACCGGCGTGCCCCCGGCCCTCCCGAACTGACCTGTGCCCGAAGGCCATACGCTGCACCGCCTGGCGAAGCTGCACCACAAGCGCTTCGCCGGCGGTCAGGTCCGAGTCTCCAGCCCGCAGGGGCGATTCGCCGAGGGCGCGGCGCTGATCGACGGCCGGGTGCTGACCCGCGCCGAAGCGTGGGGCAAACACCTGCTCCACCACTATGATTCGGGCGTCACCCTGCACATCCACCTGGGCCTGTACGGCAAGTTCACCGAATCCGCTGTGCCCATGGACGATCCGGTCGGCGAGGTCCGCATGCGCCTGATCGGCGGCGGCCGCACCGGCGACCTGCACGGCACCGACCTGCGCGGCCCCGCCGCGTGCGAGATCCTGCTCGACCCCGAGGTCGAAGCGCTCACCTCCCGCCTGGGCCCCGACCCATTGCGCCGGGACGCCGAACCCGACCGTGCCTGGGACCGCATCCGCCGCTCCCAGCGGCCGATCGGCGCGCTGCTCATGGATCAGAAGATCCTGGCCGGGGTCGGCAATGTCTACCGCGCGGAAGTCCTCTTTCGCCATGGCATCTCGCCTGATCGTCCGGGAACCCAGCTCTCGTACGAAGAGTGGCAGGCGATCTGGTCCGACCTGGTCGACCTGATGAAGGTGGGCGTGCGCCGCGGCAAGATCGTGGTGGTCCGCCCCGAAGACGACCACGGCGCACCGGCTTATGCCAAGGACAAGCCGCGAACCTACGTGTACCGGCGGGCGGGAGACCCGTGCCGTCTGTGTGGCACCACGGTCCTGCACTCGGTGCTGGACGCCCGAAACCTGTTCTGGTGCCCCACCTGTCAGCCCCGCTGAACCCGTCGCGGACCAGAGCGGCACGTCCGTCTCGAGCTGGATCCGAATCGGCGTTCCGGCAGACGCACGCTCATGCCGAGATCCGGGCGGTCCGGGGTGGTTATGCGCGGACCGCCGGCGCGAGGATCTGTTCGCACCATTCGCGGAAGGTTGTCGGGCTCGCGGTTTCGTCGGTGCGGGGGACGGCGTCGTCGAGGCCGTTGTTCTTGGCGTGCATCATGTCGACGTAGGCGGTCGCGATCGGGTCGCCGATGCCGCGCGCGGTCAGGGTGGCGCGGAAGTCGTCGAGAGATCGCTGCTGGTAACGGATTCGGCGGCCGAGTACCTCGGACATGGTGTGCGCCATCTCGTTCGGTGTCAGGTCCTGCGGGCCCAGTACCGGGACCTCGCCGGTTCCCGTCCAGGAGCGGTCGAGCAGCAGGCGGGCGGCCGCCGCGGCGATATCGCGGGTGGCGACCATCCGCGTCGGGCGGTCGGCGGTCTCGCTGCCGGTGAACACGCCGTCGTCCCGGATCGAAACCGCCTGCCACAGTAGATTGTCCATGAACGACGGGTTCGCCAGTGCGCGATAGGCCACGCCCGTGCTCGCGATGAGATCGTCCAGCGCCAGCGATGCCGTCACGTGCCCGGCCCGACCCGCGAGGGGAGTACCCCGCCCGAGCGACGAGACGCCGACGACGTGCCCGACCCCGTGGGTGGTGAACGCCTTCGCGGCGGCTTGGGTGAATCCGGTGAACACGTCGTCCAGGCTCGGCGCGTACAGGTCGGGCGGGACCAGCCAGAAGACCGCGTCCGCGCCGGCGAAGGCCCGGTCCACGACATCGGCGTCGCCATGCGATCCGGTGACGATGTCGACGCGGGCGCGGATCGTCTCCGGGAGCTTCCCGGGATCGCGCACGATGACGCGCAATTCTTCACTGCGAGTGGATGTTTCGAGGAGGCGGTCGAGCAGTTGGCTGCCGATCTGGCCGGTGGGGGAGGTGATGACGATCATGCTTCGAGTCTGGTGACGGTTCGTCGCGGCGTCCAAGACCCTTTCCGCGGATTGATACCGTGAGGGTATGGATCTGGATCTGCGCAAGCTCCGCTACTTCGCCGCGGTGGCCGAGCATCGGCACTTCGGCCGGGCGGCGGAGAAGCTCTACATCGCCCAGCCCGTGCTGAGCCGTCAGATCAAGGCTTTCGAGCAGGAATTGGATTGCGCGCTGCTGGTGCGGACCACCCGCACCGTGGAGCTGACCGCTGCCGGACAGCAGCTCTACGAGGAGGCGCAGGGGATTCTCGCCGCCGTCGACGCGGCGGTGCGGCGCGTACAGGACGCCGACCACGGCGTGCGACGCCTGGTGGTCGCCTTCTCGGCCGGACTGTACGTCTCGGAGGCGATCCGGGAATTCGCGACACGTCACCCCGAGGTCGAAACCGATGTCGTGCCCGCACGCTGGTGGGAGCCGGACGCGCCGCTACGCGACGGCCGAGCCCAGATCGGTTACCTCCGGAGGCCTTTCAACGAATCCGGACTGCAGACCATCCCCGTCGGCCACGACCCCAGGGTCGCCTGCATGCCCGCCACCCATCCGCTGGCCGCGCGCCGGGAACTCACCCTGGCCGACCTCGACGGCGAGCGAATGCTCGACACCCCGAAACGCCGCACCGCCTCGCTGGAAGAAAAGTTCGAGCTGATCGCCTCCGGCCACGGCATGGCCCTGGTCCCCCGCAGCGTCGCCCGCGCCTACGTCCGCCCCGACCTCGTCCACCGCCCCGTCACCGACGCCCCCAGCGCCGAAACCTGCCTGGCAGTCGCCTCGGACCACCACGACAAGCTCCTCCGCGAATTCCTCGACATCGCCACCGCAACCCTGCGGTCCTGAACCATGCCGGAATCCGCGTGCTACGGACCGCTGGAAATCGCGACCGCACAGGGCATCTGCAGCTCGGGGATGATGGCGTTGACGATCTACGCGGTCCGGTCGAGGGCGGCGCGGGCCCGCAGCCTGAGCAGCTGCCCGACACCGACGGCGAGCAGGGCCGCAGTGGCGATGATGTAGATGTCGCCCGGAATGTGCTGCCACCACGACCACGCGAGTTCCTGATGCTTGCCATTGGGGACGATGCCCGGGCCGATCAGGAAGAACAGTGCGAAGGCGCTGGTCACCGCGAACGGGGTGACACGTGGATTCGTGGTGGTCCAGGCGGCGGCCGTGATCAGGGCGGGCGCCACCCAGACCCAGTGATGGGTCCAGGACACCGGCGAGATCAGCAGCAGGACCGCGGCATTCACGAGCAACGCGGTCACCGAGACAATGGTCACCGGGCCCGCCGGACCGGCCGGGTCCGCGCTGCGGCGTTCGAGACCGACCAGGTGGTGCATCAGGGCGGCGCCCGCGCAGACCGCCACCACGGCCAGGCCCAGCCAGACCGCGGTGGCGGCGGGATTCGACAGGCCGAGGCGGAAGACCATGCCCTTGAGGGACTGGTTGCCGACATAGTCGGGGGAGCCGATGCGGTTGGTGTCGGCGATGGCGTGCAGCCAGTAGTCGCGCGATTCCCTTGGGAACAGTACGAATCCGGCGCCGATCACGCCCGCCGCGGTGGCGGCCGCCGTGCCCGCGGCCTTCCAGTCGCGCCGGATGAGGAAGTACAGGACGAAGGCGGCGGGCGTCAGCTTGGTGACCGCGGCGACGCCGATCAGCACGCCCCGCGGCCAGCGGGGCTTCTCGGTCAGGCAGTCGAGGGCGACGGCGGCCATGAGAACGAGGTTGATCTGCCCGAACCACAGTGTGGTCCGGACGGGTTCGACAGCCAGCATGAGCACGACCGCGGTCACACTGAGCGTGAGTTTCGTGCGCGGGTCCAGATCCGGGCGGACACGGGAGAGCACCAGCCAGATCGTAACGCCCAGGCACGCCAGCGAACTGGCGGTCACCATGAGCTCGGCCAGCCACAGCGGCATGATGGCGAGCGGGATCATCAGCACCGCCGCGGACGGCGGGTAGGTGAAGGGCAGGTCGGTGTGGCCCGCCACCGGCAGGGTCGGGCCGTACAGGGTGCCGTGCTCGAGCCAGCCCCGGGTGTCGACCCGGTACACCTGCAGGTCGAGGAAACCGTGCATGGCGGAGAAGATCGCCGTGATCGCCACCGACACCAGGATTCCGATCACGATCGGAATGCGGGGCAGGCCCGGGCGGCCCTCCGACTTCAGATTGCGCAGCAAGTTACGTTGCCCCGCCCGCGTAGTGATCATCAGGGAGACAGTAACCCTTTCGGCTGGTGCGCAGGATGTCCGGATTGCATTGGGAGACTGGTTAATCGATGGCAAATCCATCGATCGGGGTTCGGCCGCCCCAGTGCGCCAACCGGCTGCCCGGACGCGCGAACCAGGTCGCGTAGAAGAGGAAGGATACGGCGGCCAGCGCGCCCAGCACGATGCCCCCTGCGGGTACCGGATACTCCGCCATGGTCGCCGACAGGAACCGATAGGACAGCAATAAACCGGCGAGCACCGCCGCGCCGAGCGACACGATGCGGGCCCGGGACAGGTCCCAGCCGCGCTCCGGATCCCGCAGCGCCGACTCCACCGTCAGGCACAGCACCGCGCCGGCCACCAGATCGCTGCCGTAGTGGTAGCCGAAGCCGAGCGTCGCGAGCAGCGTGCACACCAGCCAGAAGGCGCCGGCCCAGCGCAGCCAGCGCGGCGCGGTGCGGGAGTGGATGAACAGGGCCGTGGCCCAGGCGGTGTGCATGGAGGGCATGCAGTTGCGGGCGGTCTCGGAGTCGAACAGCATCGGCTGCGGATCGTGGGTCAGCGCGGGCCAGACCTGCGGCCAGTCACCGATCTCCAGGCCGTGGCCGAGCGGGCCGTAGGCGAAGACCGGGCCGACGACGGGGAAGAGCACATAGCCGAGTGGGCCGATCACGCCCAGTACCAGGAAGGTTCGCACGAGGTGGTGCCGCGGCCACGCGCTCGTCGAGACATGGCGCAGCTGCCAGACGGCGACGACCACCGCCGCCACCGGGAGCTGGATGTAGACCACGTGCAGCACGTGCGAGGGCACCGGGCCCAGCGCCTCGAGCGCGCGGCCGACCAGCCACGCCGGTTCGCCGAGCGCCCGGTCGGCCAGCTGGACGTACTGATCGAGCACGCGGGGTCCGGCGACGATGCTGACCATCAGCCAGGTGTCGGCGAGCTTGGAGGCCATGACCAGCAGCACGCCGAAGGCGATGGCCTGCAGGGCGGTTCGGCGACGCTCGCCCTCCCAGCGGAGCGCGACCACGGTCAGGGCGGTCAGGACCAGCGTCGGTCCGGTGCCGATCGATATGTGCCAGCCGCAGGCCATTTGCAGGGCCAAGGTCAACAGGTCCAGCACTGCGGCGGCAACCAAGCTGACGACCCGGACCCGGGTGGGCACCCCGATGCATGCCAGCCCCAGTCCGGCCCATGACACGGCCGCCGACTGCGGGTTCGCGAAGTAGTCGTCGATCAGGCTGCGGAGCGGGCCCATCACCCCGTGCGCCGACGCCCATACCTGCGCGACGGTCAGCAACACCACCGCCACGCCCAGCCCGGCGGCCGGGAGGAGCCGAGAACGAGTCCCGGTGCCGGACAGCACCGAGGTGGAAACGTTCATCTTGTGGTCGACCAGCACTGTAAATCGATAACACAGCGCAAACGGAGGCACAACATCCGGTTACCGGAATCCCATTTTCGGGCGGGTCCGGAGTGTGCGATGCCATAGTGCGGGTCGCCGATCGCGCGGCGCGTGATCGGGGAGTTCGCCGCCGGTTCGGGCGACGCCACGGGTTGATCGGCAGGGCTGCCCGTTCACCCTGGATAGGTCCGGAGGCGGCAGAATCGTGGATCGATCACTGGTGAACGGATTCCGGCGGACATCGAGGTGGACGCTGACCATGCAGGGCGCGAGGACCGTAACGCGCTGCGCCGCACGGCCATTGCCCGCGGTGGGCGGTGACATCCGTGGTGGTGCGAATCGAAAGATGGTCGGGGTGACAGGATTTGAACCTGCGACCCTCCGCTCCCAAAGCGGATGCGCTACCAAGCTGCGCTACACCCCGTTGCACGTCGGACTCGACGCTCCCGCTGAACGGGAAAGAGCGGGTGACGGGAATCGAACCCGCACCATCAGCTTGGAAGGCTGAGGTTCTACCATTGAACTACACCCGCAGCGACCGCATCCATGGATGCTGTGTGCGTTGAGCACTGTACCGAACCTCACTCCTGGAATGCCAATCAGGTGCCGTTGCCGCATGTCGCGGCCAGTAGGACGAGTCGGTCGGCGAGTCGCCGAAAACCCGCCGAAATTGGGTGTAACACCGGGGCCTCACCAGCGATGAGACATCCGATCGCCATTCGCGAGGCAGCGGGAACCTGTTCTGAATCAGGGGTTTTCGATGCCGGGTGGCTTGCTAGGATCCTTTTAGTCCGGACGGGGGTATCTGGAAAGGGGGCGGTGAGCATGCACCACTGGTGTGGCCGACCGCGTAGTAGTGAGTTCGATCCGAAGGGCGTGACCGGCGTGGCGGCCGGTCCTGGCATCTCGTGCGTCGGGTGAGCGCGTATGTCCATCCGTCTCGACACCCGAACCTCCGCCATCGTGGCGGCGACCATCCGCGAATGGGTGCGGGCAGTGCACCCCGGCGCGAGCAGCGCCGCGCTGGGCCAAGCGCCCGCGGTTCCCTCCGATGAACTCGAGCGCATCTTCGGCCGGATCATCGACGATCTGCTGGAATTGGCCGGGTCCGAACCGTTTCCGGTGCAGTCCGCCCGCCGCATCGGCCGCAGTCTGGCCGAATCGCCGTTCGAACGCACCCGCATGCTCGCCCCCGCCAGCCGTGCGCTGCTGGGGCTCTCGCCGGGCCAGCGCGGTTCGCTGATCGCCACCCGCTGGTCGTTCATCGCCAGCCAGGCCATCGACGCCTATGCCGAGGCGCTGCAGCAGCGCGCCCTGGCCCAGCAGGAACGCAGTCTCTCGGAGGCGGTCTCGGTACGGGTGCAGGAGATCGCGGCACTGCAGACCCGGCTGCGGCACGAGGCCACACACGACGCTCTCACCGATCTGGCCAATCGCTCACTACTGCAGGAGCGGGTGCGGGTGATGTCCACCGATCCGGCGCGCGGGGTGGGGCTGCTGCTCATCGATCTGGACGACTTCAAGGTGATCAACGACACCTACGGCCACACGGTCGGCGACGAGGTGCTGGTCACCATCGCCCAGCGGCTGCGCTCGACCTGCCCGCCCGACACCGTGATCTCGCGCTACGGTGGCGACGAATTCGTGGTCGCGCTGCCGTCCCGCCGCAATACCCTGGGCGAGCTGGCCATGCGGGTGCTGGCCGCGCTGTGCGAGCCGGTGCCCACGGCGGCCGGTCCGGTCCCGGCGTCGGCGAGTGTGGGCACGGCGTTCTGTCCGCCCGGACGGGAGTGCGACTTCTCCGATCTGCTGCGCAGCGCCGACCGGGCCATGTATTCGGCGAAAACGGCGGGCAAACGTCAGTTCGCGGTGTCGGAGCTAGACGAAGAGGAGGTTGATCCAGGTCGCCGCAACTCGCATTTCGCTGCGGTGGCCGGATAATTCGGGGTTTGGGGAAGCTCACAGCGAGTAGCAACAGTTCGGCGAATTCTGCCGCGTAGGCTGGTCGCGTGGCTACGGTCGTCGTTCTGCTCATTGTCATGGTGGTTGTCCTGCTTGCTGTGGTGGCTGTCAACCGCGCGCAGCAATCGCGTTCCAACACCCAGCTCGAGGATGCCAAGGCCGATGCGCGCCGGGTGATCGAGCGCCTCGGCGGGCAGGTCTACAACCTCGCCGGCACGGACGACGCGTCGAAGCAGGCCCTCGCCGATGCGGGCGAGCGGTTCAATGCCGCGGGCTCGCAGATCGAGCAGGCCACCACACCCGCGCAGGCCCGGCTCGCGAAAGAGACGGCGCTCGAAGGGCTTTACTACGTGGGGGCCGCGCGGACGGCCATGGGCCTGGACCCCGGTCCGGCTGTTCCGGAGCTCGACGGCCAGCGCAGTGCCGGCCGGGTCACCGAGGACCGTGCGATCGAATACGACGGGCGGCGCATCGAGGCCTCGCCCACGCCGTCGGCCTCCACTCCGAACTATTACCCGGGCGGTCGCGTCGCCGGTCGTCCCGTTCCGGCCGGTTGGTACTCCGAGCCGTGGTGGAAGACCGCCCTGGTCGCCGGTGCCTGGGGCGTCGGCTCGGCGGTGCTGTTCAATGCCCTCTTCAGCGGCATGTCCGGGGTCGGGTATGACTCGGCCGCCTTCGAAAGCGGTTACGGCGACGGCTATCAGGCCGGGCTGGACGCCGCCGACGGCGGATATGCCGACGGCGGCTACGACCAGAACGCCTCGGACCCCGGCTACGACCAGGGTGGCTACGACCCCGGGGCCGACCTGGGCGGCCAGGACTTCGGCGACTACGGCAATTTCGGCGGCTTCGACGGATTCGACAGCGACTTCTGACGCCTCGGGAAGGGGATCAGTGCCGGGTCTCGGCCCGGGTCGAGTCCAGGAAGGCGCGGATCGCGCTGGTCAGCTGTTCGGGCTGATCCTCGGGGGAGAAGGTGCGCGAATCGTGAATCCATTCGATGCGGGCGTCGGGGAATTCGGCGGCCAGACGTTCGGCGTAGCGGTCCGGGAAGAAGCGGTCGCCCGCCGACCAGGCCAGTAGTACCGGCTTCTTGAAATCGGCGAAAGTCTTTGCGGCGGCGAGGGTGTACTGGCTGTCCAGGCCGCCGATGGCGCGGCGGACGTCCTCGCGGATGGCCTTGGTGCCGACCGGCAGGGCGTACGAGTCGCTGACCGCGCGGTCGATCGGGCCGCGGGCCAGCCAGCCGTAGGCGATGGGCAGGCGGCGAACGGCGCGGATGCGCAGACTCAGGGCCAGCGAGGCGAGCGCCCCCGGAGTGCGGGCGGCCAGGCCGACGTAGTCGAAGAACGGCGGCGGGAAGTTCTCGTAGGCGTCGCAGGAGGTCAGCACCAGGCGGGCGACGAGGTCCGGGCGGGCGGCCACGACCAGCTGGCTCACCGCGCCGCCGGAGTCGTTGCCCACCAGGGTGACCGGGCCGAGGTCCAGTTTCTCGATGGCCTGGATGACCAGCTGGGCCAGGCCGGGGGCGCTCAGGTCGGCGCCGGGCATGGCGGTGGTGTGCGAACCGAAGGGCAGATCGATTGCCACGCAGCGGAATTCGCTGGCGAGCGCTGGAACGACCCGGCGCCACAGGTTGGCATTGACCAGCAGTCCGTGCACGAAGACGACGGGATCGCCGCTGCCGCTGTCGAAGACGGTCAGCGTGCCCTGCGGCAGGGTGAGCTCGCGTCGGGCGCCGAGGGCGGGGTCGCGCCAGGCGGCGCGGGATTCAGGGGAGATGGTGTGCGTCATCTGGATGACTCCTCCGGGAGCAGTGACGATGAAGACGATTTCAAACTAACAAACAGGCTGCCTGTTTTCAATGGTTTCGCGTTACGATCCAGGCACCGAGCCAGAAAGGTGTCGATGATCAGGCAAGCCGAGCGGTCCGAGTCGACCCGCGCGAATCTGATGGCCGCCGCGCGCGAACTCTTCGCCGAGCGCGGCTATGCGGCGGTCAGCACCCCCGAGATCGTGGAGCGCGCCGGCAGCTCCCGGGGCGCGCTGTATCACCAGTTCAAGGACAAGAAGGACCTGTTCCGCGCCGTCTACGAACAGGTGCAGCAGGAGATCCTCCAGCAGGTCGCCGAGACCATGGCCGAGGCCCCGTCGACGGACACCATGGCCGTTCTCGAAGCCGGACTGCACAACTTCCTGCTCTCCTGCGTCGACCCCGAACGTGTCCGTATCACCCTCATCGACGCGCCGTCGGTGCTCGGCTGGCAGGAGTGGCGCGCGGTCGACGAGAAGTACGGCCTGGGCCTGGTCGTCGCGGGCCTCGAATCCGGTATCCAGGCCGGCATCCTGCGCGCCGACCTCGACGTCCGTCCCCTGGCCCTGATGATCCTCTCCGCCCTCGGCGAGGCCGCCATGTTCATCGCCAATGCCGACGATCCCGAAACCGCCCGCGCCCGAACCGAACCCGCGGTGCTGGCCTTGATCAACGGTCTACGGGTCTAGACACCGAATCGCGCGATACGCCCCGGAATCCGAGCCGGCGACCCCGGAATCGATGGGATGACGGACCTGGCGCTCACCCCGCAACGCCGAGCCGAACTGGTCGCCCTGCTCGGCGCCGAGCCGCGGCTGCGCACCAGATTCCCCAGGGTCGCAGACTATCTCGACACCGCCTCCCGCCTGCCCGACACCGGCGACGAACGCCCGGCAACCCCAGCGGTGGCAGCATTGGAGGGTAGGGCTGGAATTGGGCCGCGCTGTTTCGAATCTTCGCCGTCGTAGGGCGGGGCGACGATAGGCACGTCGAACCGCTGTGGGACCTGGATCCGACCGAAGGAGGGTCAGGCAGATGAGAACCATGCAGTCTGTTGTCGCCGATTCGGTGGGCGAGCCGTCCGAGGTTCTGCACCTGCGGACCCGCCCCGTTCCGGAGCCTGGTCCCGGCGAGGTCCGGATCCGGGTGGCGGCTGCACCCGTTCATGCCAGCGACCTGCATACCGTCCGCGGCAGATACGGATTCGCCCCGGAATTCCCCACCGTGCCCGGAATCGAATCGGTTGGTGTGATCGACGAACTCGGTAGCGGCACAGACGGTCTGACCATCGGGCAACGCGTCATTACGGTCGGAGTCAGGGGAACGTGGCAGGAGTATGTCGTTGCCGATGCCGAGCGGGTCTTGCCCGTTCCCGTCGGCATGAGCGATTCCACGGCCGCGCAGATTCTCAGCAATCCGCTCACCGCTGTAATCCTGACCGGTGATGAACTCGATGTTCGACCGGGTGAATGGCTCCTGCAGACGGCGGCGGGTTCAACCGTGGGCCAGTCGGTCATCCAGCTCGGCGTGCACGTCGGCTTCAAGACCCTCAATGTGGTCCGCCGTCGATCCGCGGTCGAGGACATTCTCGCGTTGGGCGGCACCGCGGTGATCTGCACGGAGGACGAGGACCTGCGCGAACGAGTGGCCGACATAGCGGGCCACGACGGGGTGTCCAAGGCGATCGACTGTGTCAGCGGTCAGGTGGGTGCGGACGTGTCGCGTGCGCTGGCACCGCACGGTGAGCTGGTCGTCTTCGGTGCGCTGTCCACGCACCGCCAGACCGATCCCGACAAACTCACCATCCCCGTCTTCGTGCGCTCGCTGATCTATGAAACCAAGACCGTCCGGGGGTTCTGGCTGTTCCGCTGGTTCACCGAGACCCCGAAGGATCGGATGGCCGCGACGATCGACCGGACACTTCAGCTCGCCGGCAGCGGCGCGTTGCGGGTGCCGGAGGGTCGGCCGATTCTCGTCGAAAAGTTCAGCGAAGCTGTCTATTTGGCCGAAGCTCCCGCACACGGGGGCAAACCGCTGCTGGTGTTCGAACCGTAGTTCACCTTCCTGGCGTCTGCGTGTTCTTTCCACTCGCGCCGCCGCCGCGAGCTTCGATGGCCTTGATGGACTTCTCGAACGGCCTTCCCAGGACGCGGGTGCCGAAGAGTCCGAGCACCGTCGCGAGCAGCCGTCCCCTGAGGTTCTTGCCGTCGCGGACCACGACGGCGTCCACGTCGGTCATGCCCGTGGGGAGCTGCGTGAGGGTGTAGGTGTGGCCCGAACCGCCACCCCACAGGTTGGAGTCGGTGGTCGTCATCACCACGTGATGGGGGTCGCTCCAGTCGTAGTGCAGACGTTCCCAGATGCCGCTCGAGCCCTCCGTGACATCGGCGTCGTGGGGGCCTTCGTGATGCACCTCGAGGTAGCTGTCTGCGCTGTTGCCGAAGAGTTCGTGCCGGCCCGGCCCGAAGTCGGTGAGGCCGGCCAGGAACTGCTCAGGCGTCGCGGTGGTCGTCTTGTGGAGATGGATCGTGGTCATGGCGCACGCCTTCCTTGACACTCGAATGATCCGCTCCGGTTCTGAAGACCGGGGTCGGTGACCCACATCCAGAACACCACTCGTTCGAGCGTCACGGAAGAGGTCTGCTCGACCTGATCTTGCGAGTCCATCAGTAGCTGACACCAGACCTGCGACCGCCGCCCGAGCCGATGGTGACGACTGTTCCCCCGGGGTGGCTGCAGTGTGATCGCGGGAAGCTTGGATAAGCCTGTGCCCCAGTCGCTCTCAACGCGACTGCTGCGTTGGGTCTTCGTCCGAAAGGTCTGATTTCGTGGTTCTTCTCGGCGACACCGGCCCGAGAGATAAATGTCCTCAGGTTGCCTGTGGGTAGCCTGTGCCAATGTCCGATGAGCTGTGGGGTGTCGTACCGGACGAGCTGCGTGAACTGACGGCCTCGCGAGAACGGCTACACGATCTGGTCGAGGCGGTGTACACGGTGGTCTCGGACCTGGATGTGGATCTGGTGCTGCGGCAGCTGGTGACCGCGGCGGTCCGGCTGGTCGGTGCCCAGTACGGCGCACTGGGTTTGCTCGAACCCGAGAACGGCAGCGGTGAACGGCAGCTGGCGCAATTCGTCCCGGTCGGTATGGACGAGGAGACCATTCGCCGGATCGGGCACTGGCCGCACGGCCGGGGCGTGCTCGGCACGGTGCTGTCCGGGGAGCATCCGGTCCGGCTGGCCGACCTCACCAAGAGCCCCGCCTTCGCGGCCTGGCCCGACGGGCATCCGCCCATGCGCAGCTTCCTCGGGGTGCCGCTGCGCTATCGCGGCACGGTCCTGGGCGATCTGTACCTCACGAACAAGCGCGGGGGCGCGTTCAGCGACGAGGACGAACGGATCATCGAGGCGCTGGCCGTCATCGCGGCCGTGAAGATCGTCAATGTGCGCATGTACGACCAGGTGCAGCACGACACCGAACGCCGCCGCCGGGACGCGGCCACGATCGCCGTCCTCGAGGAGCGTGATCGCATCGCCCGCGACCTGCACGACTCCGTGATCCAGCGCATCCACGCCTCGGGCCAGGCTCTGCAGAGCGCGCTCCGGATGAACCCGGCGCCCGAGATCGGGGAGCGGCTCGCCCGCGTGGCGGCCGACCTGGACGACGCCATCCAGGACATCCGCGCCACCCTCTTCGCGCTGCCGCCGACCACCGGTGAGCAGGGTGGATTGCGCAGTGAGATCACCGAATTGGTGTCCACCGCCGCCCGCCACCTCGGCTGCACACCGAGCCTGCGGCAGGACGGTCCCCTCGACACCCGGGTGCCGCCGGAGACCGGGCGGCAGGCGCTGGCCGTACTGCGTGAGTCACTGTCGAATGTGGCGCGCCACGCCGAGGCCACCCGCATCGACGTGGACGTCACCGCGGCCCGGGGGGAACTGCGAATCTCGGTGGCGGACAACGGTATCGGCGTGGGCGACGCGCCCCGGCGGGGCGGGCTGCGCAAGATCGCCGAACGCGCCACTAACCTCGCCGGCGCGCTCGAACTTGGGCCGGGTCTGGACGGATACGGCACCACGCTGGTCTGGCGGGTGCCGATTCCGCAGGTCTGAGCGGCGGCCGCTTCCGGCCGGGTGCGTCAGTTGCTCGGCTGCGCAGGCTGCGCAGCCGCCGGGGCCGTGGTCTTGTCCGCCCACTTGGTGGTGCCGTCGGCGGCCTGCATGGTGGACAGCAGATCGATGCCTGCCGCGATAAGGGTCGGGCCGCCGAGGGCGATGGTGCCGATGATGCCGCCCGCCGCGGCGCCGGTGGTGAGGCCCGGGATACAGCCCGCCACCAGGGTGACGATGCAGCCGATGGTCGCGCCGATGGCGGTGCCGACGAAGGTGCCGACGGTGGTGGCCAGGCTGAACTGGGTGACGAAGCTGCTCAGCGCGCGGTCGTTCTCCATTTGCGAGGCAACCGGTTTCACGACCAGCGGCTGCGACACCGACACCCCGGCCGGTTTGTCGGGAGTGAGGGCCAGCACGGTGCCGTCCTTCTGCACCTCGGACTTGACCGGAATATCGATGGGTCCCAGATGGAATTTCAGCGGCAGCGTGAGCAGCACCTTGCCGTCGGCGTCCTTCACGTTCACCACGTCGGCGGGCTTGGCCGCCGGGTCCGAATCGGGGGCCGCCGGCGCGGAATCCTCGGCCGCCTGCGACAACTCGAAGGTGCCGCCCTTGAGCGTGGTGACGACGGTCTTGTCCACCAGCTTGGCCGAGTACACCAGGCCGGGGGCGGCGGGCTCGGCGTTCGCCGGGCCGGCTGCCACCGACAGTGCGGTGGCCTGGGTCACGAGTGCGCCGATCACCAGGGTGGCAGTCGCGCAGGTGTTGCGGAACTCCATGCGGTATCCAATCCGTCAACAGGTGTGGGCCGTCCGAACCCAGGAGCTTAATGGAATTCGATGGTGCCGAACAGGTTTCGGGCGCAAGACACCGCACGGGAAATATTCGTCCGTTATCGGGAAAATATCCCTAACGTCCGAATTGCCGCAGCGTCGCTCACAGTAGCGCCCGCGGTGTGCGCCCGCGCGCCGATTCGGCAAACTCCTTGCCATGAGCCTCAGATTCAGCGCCGGAGTCCTGCTGTTCCGCCGTACTACCGGCCTCGAAGTGCTGATCGGGCACATGGGCGGACCGTTGTGGGCGAAGAAGGACGCCGCCGCCTGGTCCATCCCCAAGGGCGAGTACGAGCCCGCCGAAGAGCAGCCGCGCGACGCGGCCCGCCGCGAATTCGGCGAAGAGCTCGGCCTGCCCGTGCCCGATGGCGAATGGATTCCGCTCGGCGACGTCCAGTACGGCAGCGGAAGCAGCAAGAAGCAGGTCACGGTGTGGGCCGTCGAGGGCGACCTGGATCCGGAACGGGTGGTGCCGGGCACGTTCGACATGGAGTGGCCGCCACGATCCGGGCGAATCGCCGAATTCCCCGAAATCGACCGGGTCGCCTGGTTCGACCTGGACACCGCCCACGAGAAACTCGGCAAGGGCCAGCGCCCCTACCTCGACCGCCTGCGCGAGCACCTCGCCGGCGCGTAGCCCGGCATACCGCGTTCGCGGTATGCCGAAAGTCCACGTCCGGACGACGACGGCCACCCGGTCCCGGCGGCAGGGTGGTTGTTACCGCGATCAGCGGATCGCCACCGTTCGGAAAGGACGTCGATGACCCATACACAGCTCGCCGGGAGCCAGCCCGTGGTCCGGACCTGTCCGTTCAGCCCGCCCGGGGAATACCGGGAATTGCGCGAGCAGGATCCGGTCGCGCACGTCACCCTGCCGGACGGCATCGACGGCTGGCTGATCACGCGATACGCCGACGTGCGGGCCGTGCTGTCCGACCCGCGTTTCAGCTCGAGACGCCGCGGTGTCACCGGCAATCACCGTGGCTCGCAAGAGATTCCGCCGCCACCGCCGGGCTGGTTCATCTTCATGGACGCGCCGGAGCACAGCCGCCTGCGCAAGATGCTCACCGGCCAGTTCACCGTGCGGCGCATGCGCGAGCTGGCCCCGGCGGTGGAGCGGATCGTCGCCGATCACCTGGACGCCATGGCGGCGGCTACCGGTCCGGTCGACCTCGTGCAGGACTTCGCGCTGCCGATTCCCTCGCTGGTCATCTGCGAGCTGCTCGGGGTGCCGTACGCCGATCGTGCGGAGTTCCAGCACAATTCGGCCACGCTGCTGCGGCTCGGCGCACCGGCCGACGAGGTGGCGCGGGCCCAGCTGGAACTGAACCAGCTGATCCACCGCCTCGCCGTCCAGAAGCGGACCGAGCCCGCCGACGACATCCTCAGCGCCCTGGTCCGGGACGGGGACCTCACCGATGAGGAGCTGGCGGGCATCGGTGTACTGCTGCTGGTCGCCGGGCACGAGACCACGGCCAACATGATCGCCCTGAGTACCCTGTGCCTGCTACGCGACCCCGCCCAGCTGGCCCTGCTGCGCGCCGAGCCCGAGCATGCCGACGCCGTGGTGGAGGAGTTGCTGCGCTTCCTGAGTGTCATCCAATTCGGTATCCGCCGAACGGCTTTGGAGGATGTCGAGGTGGGCGGTCAGCTGATCCCGGCGGGTGGCACGGTGGTCGCGCACCTGCCCGCGGCCAACCGCGACCCGGAGCTGTTCCCCGACGATCCGGAAAGCCTGGACCTGCTGCGCCCTCACCGGCCGCACGTGGCGTTCGGCTTCGGTATCCATCAGTGCATCGGCCAGCAGCTGGCCCGGCTGGAGCTGCGCATCGCGCTGACCGCCCTGTTCGAACGCTTCCCGGAGCTGCGGCTCGCGGTGCCGCTGGAGGCGGTTCCGATGCGCGACGAGATGGTCGTCTACGGCGTCCACGAGCTGCCGGTGACCTGGTAGGAGGGGAGATATTCCATGAAGATCCACATCGACGAGAACAGATGCTGCGGCGGCGGTCAGTGCGTGGTGGCCGCACCGGAGGTGTTCGACCAGCGCGACGAGGACGGCATTGTCCTCCTGCTCGATCCCCGCCCGGCCGAGGAGCTGCTGCCGCGGGTGCTCGACGCCGCCGCGCGCTGCCCGGCCCTGGCCATCCGGGTGGAGCAGTAGTGCCCGGCCCCGATCACCTTGTGGTGGTGGGCGCTTCGGCCGCCGGGCTGAGCGCGGCCGAGGCCCTGCGGCGCGAGGGCTTCACCGGCACGCTCACCCTGATCGGCGAGGAGACCCACGCGCCCTATGATCGGCCGCCGCTGTCGAAGCAGCTGCTCACCGGCGACCGGCAGCCGCCGGACATCGCGCTGCGCGATGATGCGGCGCTCGCGGGGCTCGATCTCGAACTGCGATCGGGTTGCCGCGCAACGGGTCTGGACACCGATGCGCGCACCGTCACCCTCGCCGACGGCCACCGGGTGCGCTATGACGGCCTGATCATCGCGACCGGCCTGCGCCCCCGCCGTCTGCCCTTCGGGCACGACCTGGCCGGAATGCACGTGCTGCGGACCCTCGACGACGCCCTCGCCCTGCGCGCGGAACTGGCGGCCGGACCGCGGGTGGTGGTGCTCGGCGCGGGCTTCCTCGGCAGCGAGATCGCCGCGTCCGCACGGGAACTCGGAGTGGACGTCACCCTCGTGGACGCCGAGCCCGCGCCGCTGATCCGCCAGTTCGGTGCTGAGGTCGCGGACCTGGTGGCCGCTACGCATCGCGACCACGGCGTGCGAATGCGGATGGGCCGCAAGGTTTCCGATATCGAGGGCGCGGACGGCCGGGTCACCGCCGTGGTGCTCGACGACGGGACCCGGCTGGCGGCCGATGTCGTGGTGGTCGCCATCGGCTCGGTCCCCGCCGTCGACTGGCTGGCTGGATCCGGCGTCCCGGTCGGCGACGGGGTGCTCTGCGACGAATACTGCCGGGCCGCGCCGGGCGTGTACGCCGCCGGTGATGTCGCCAACTGGCCGCATCCGGGCCTCGGCGCCCGGGTCCGGTTCGAGCAGCGCACCAACGCGGGCGAGCAGGCCATGGCCGCGGCCCGCAATCTGCTCGCCGAACCGGGACGGGAAACACCCTATGCGCCAACCCCTTACGGCTGGACCGACCACTACGACAGCAAGATCCAGATCCACGGCTGGTGTCCCGCCGGCGCCCGGACCGAGATCGTCGCGGGAGACCCCCGCGAACGCAAGTTCGTCGCGCTCTACCGCGTCGGCGACCGGGTCGTCGGGGCGGTGGGCTGGAACAGCGCCCGCACCCTGCGGGAATACCGTGGCCGCGTCACCGTGCCGGGTCACGCCGATGCGTGCGGCGGGTAGGTACCTTGACGACGTGCGGATGATCGCCCGGCTGCGGTGCTGGCTGCGAGTCCGGCCGTGGGCCGCCGACCTCGCGGTCGCGATCGGATGCTTCCTGGTCGCCACCCCGGTGGCCGCGAGCATGGCGTACCTGCGGCACAGCCCGATGGACCGGGCGGTCAGCGGGCTCGCGCTCACCTGTGTGCCGCTGCTGGTCCGCAGCCGGTGGCCGATCCCGGTGGTCGCGGCCACCGTGCTGGTGGAAGTCGCCCGCTACCTGGTGATTCCGTACTCCACACCGCCGCCCGCGGCCACCGCGGTCGCGCTCTTCACGGTGGCGAACCGGATGGATCGGCGGACCGCCTGGCTGGCCGGCGTGTGCGCCGCGGTGCCGCTGGTCGCCGCCATCCTCATTTCGCAGCCGAGTCCGGCGGATCTGCCCCAGGCGCTGTCCCAGATCGCCTGGACCCTGCTCGGCGTCGCCGCGGGCGATGCGGTGCGCAGCCATCGGAAGCTGCTGGCGGCGGCCCTCGAACGGGCCGAAACCGCCGAACGTGACCGGGAGGCGGAGGCCGCCCGCCGGGTCGCCGAGGAACGCCTGCGGATCGCCCGGGAACTGCACGACGTGGTCGCCCACCACATCACGCTGGTGAACGCGCAGGCCAGTGTCGCGCACCATCTGATGCGCACCGATCCGGACCACGCCTACGAGGCGCTGGAACGCATTCGCGACACCAGCCGGACCGCCCTCGACGATCTCCGCGCGACCGTCGGAGTGCTGCGCGCGGAGGACGAGTCGGGGCTATCGCGCGCCCCCTCACCCGGCCTCGGGGAGCTGACCGAGCTGGTGGAGTCCTTCCGGCACGCCGGGCTGGACGTCATCGTCGAGCGTTCCGGAGAGCCGTTCGAGCTGTCCTCGCTGACCGACCTCACCGCCTACCGAATCATTCAGGAGGCGTTGACCAATACCCGTAAGCACGCCGGGGTGCGGACCGCGCGGGTGCGGCTGGACTATCGACCCGACCGGGTGCGGATCACCGTGGAGGACGACGGCCGCCCGCGTGCGGAGACCGGCACCGGCTACGGGATGATCGGCATGCGGGAACGCGTGAAGGCCGTGGGCGGCACGCTCGATGCGGGCCCGGGCCCGCACAGTGGTTTCCGGGTGGACGCCGAACTGCCGCATCGCAACGGCCGAAAGGGCGGGTCATGACGATTCGGGTAGTGCTGGCCGACGACCAGGCGCTGCTGCGCGACACCTTCCGCATGCTCATCGACTCCACCGAGGACATGCGGGTGGTCGGCGAGGCCGCCACCGGCCGCGAAGCGGTCGAACTCGCCCGCACCCACCGGGCCGACATCGTGCTGATGGACATTCGCATGCCCGAGCTGGACGGCCTGGCCGCGACCCGGCTGATCAGTGCGGACGAGGACCTCGCCGGCGTGAAGGTGCTGGTGCTCACCACCTTCGAGCACGAGGAGCACGTCGTCGAGGCCCTGCACGCCGGGGCGAGTGGATTCCTCGGCAAGGGGATGAACGCCGACGAACTGCTCGCCGCCATCCGCACGGTCGTCGCCGGCGACGCCCTGCTGTCGCCCACCGCGACCAAGGCGCTGATCGGCCGCTTCCTGGCCCAGCCGGACCCGGTGCGCTGGGAGCCGCCGCCCGCACTGGCGGCACTCACCCCGCGCGAACGCGAGGTGGTCACGCTGGTCGCGCTGGGCCTGTCCAACGACGAGATCGCCGAACGCCTCTTCATCACCGCCCTCACCGCCAAGACCCACGTCAATCGCGCCATGGCCAAACTCGATGCGCGCGACCGGGCCCAGCTCGTCGTCATCGCCTACCGCACCGGCCTGGTGCGCCCCGACACTCCGAGCTGAACCGGGCAGCCTTCCGGTCGGCTACAGCCGAGGGTCGACCGGCTCGGTTTCCAGGGCCAGGATCGCGAACACCGCCTCGTGGACGCGCCACAGCGGCTCCCGGGCCACGAAGCGGTCCAGGGCCTCCAGGCCCAGGGCGTACTCGCGCAGCGCCATCGAGCGCTTGCCGCCGAGGCCGCGGGAGCGCAGACGGTGCAGCTGGTCGGGCCGCAGGTACTCCGGGCCGTAGATGATCCGGAGGTATTCCGGGCCACGGCATTTCACGCCTGGCTGCACCGGCCGGCCACTGCGGGTGCCGGTGCCGGACACCAGCGAGCCGAGCGGCTTCACCACCATGCCCTCGCCGCCGGCCGCGGTGAGCTCGGTCCACCACGCCGTCGCGGCGGCCTCGGCCTCCGGGGAGGCGAGGTCGACCAGGCGGCGGCCGGTCGAGGTGAAGAACTCCGGGTCGGCGGCGACCAGGCGGTCGATGCGCTCCAGGTGCCAGTTATGGTCGCGCCCTGCGTAATTCGCGCCGGAGGCGGCCAGCAACTGGAACGGGGCCAGGCGCACGCCGTCGAGGCCGTCGGTGGGCCAGCAGTAGCGGCCGTAGGCGGCGGTGAAGGCGTCGGCGTCGGCCCGGCGCGCTCCCGTGCGTGCGGCGAGATCGCCTGCGTCCAAACCGCGTTCGATCGCGGCCGCCAAGACCTCGGCGGCCCGGCCGAGCGAGGCCCGGGCCGCCGCGCCGACCGCGGCGTACTGGTTGCGCAGCAGCCCCAGCGCCTTGGCCGACCACGGCAGCAGCTCGGTGTCCAGCAGCAGCCAGTCGGTGCCCAATTCCTCGAACAGCCCGGCGGTTTCGGCCGCCGCCCGCACCCGGGTCAGCAGCGATTCGGCGCGCGCCGAATCGTCGAAGAACGGGCGGCCGGTGCGGGTGTACACCGCGCCGGTGCTGCCGTCCTCGACGCCGAACCGGTCCCGCGCCGCCTGGGCCGACCGCGAAACCACCACGACCGCACGCGAACCCATGTGCTTCTCCTCGCACACCACGGTGTCCACGCCCTCGGAGCGGTAGTACTCGAAGGCCTGGGCCGGGTGCTCGAGATAGCCGTCCAGGGTGGAGGTGGCGCACGGCGACATGGTCGGCGGCAGGTACACCAGCCAGCGCGGGTCCACGGCGAAGCGGCTCATCACCTCGAGCGCGGCGCTCGCGGCGTCCTCCTGCACGGTGACGCGGCCGAGGTGGCGGGTCTCCACCACCCGCCGGCCCAGCACGTCGTCCAGGTCGAGCACGCCCGGATCCCGCCGCACCACCGCCTCCCCGGTGGCGAAGGTGGCGGCCGCGAGCGGGCGCACGGGCTCGAACCAGACCTGTTCGGCAGGCACCGACACCGGCTCCCGCTCCGGGTAGCGCAGCGCGGTCAGACGGCCGCCGAACACCGCACCGGTATCCAGGCACAGGGTGTTGTTCACCCACACCAGTTCGGTCATCGGCGTGTGGCCGTAGAGCACCAGCGCCCGGCCGCGGTAGTCGTTCGCCCACGGGTACCGCACCGGCAGCCCGTATTCGTCTGTCTCGCCGGTAGATTCGCCGTACATGGCGAACTCGCGCACCCGGCCCGAGGTACGGCCCTGGTACTCCTCCTTCAGACCGGCGTGCGCGACCACCAGCTTGCCGCCGTCGAGCACATAGTGGCTGACCAGGCCGCGCATGAATTCCTGTGCGGTCTTACGGAATTCGGCGTCCTCGGCCTCCAGCTGGGCGAGCGACTCGGCCAGGCCGTGCGCCACCGTGACGCGGCGGCCGTCGAGCGCGCGCACCAGCTTGAACTCGTGGTTTCCGGTGACGCACAGGGCGTTTCCGGATCCGGCCATGCCCATCACCAGCCGCAGCACGCCGGGCGTATCCGGCCCGCGATCGACCAGGTCGCCGACGAACACCGCGGTGCGACCCTCGGGGTGCCGCGCGTCGACCGCCCGTCCCTGCGCGTCCCGGGCGATGACATAGCCGAGTTCGCCCAGCAGCGTCTCCAGCTCGCTCCGGCAGCCGTGCACGTCACCGATCACATCGAAAGGCCCGGCGAGATCGGTCTTGTCGTTCCACAGGCGCTCGTCCACGATGGTGGCGGCCTCGATCTCCTCGACGCCTCTCAGCACGTGCACCTTGCGGAAACCCTCGCGCTCCAGGAACTTCAGCGAACGCCGCAGATCGCGCTGGTGGCGCCCCACCACGTGCGGCCCCAGATCCGCGCGATCCACCCGCAGTGCATTGCGCTGCACGCACACCGCTTCCGGCACGTCCAGCACGATCGCCACCGGCAGGACATCGTGCGCCCGCGCCAGCTCCACCAGCGCCTGCCGCGCCTTGGGCTGCACATTGGTGGCGTCGATGACGGTGCGCAGCCCGCGCCGCAGGCGCACCCCCGCCACGTGGTGCAGCAGCTCGAACGCCTCGGCCGTCACCGACTGATCGGCCTCGTCATCGCTCACCAGCCCCCGGTAGGCATCCGACGACAGCACCGCCGTTGAGCGGAAGTGCTTGTGCGCGAACGTGGATTTCCCGGAGCCGCTGCTGCCGATCAACACGACCAGCGACAGCACCGGAACCGACAGCTCTGCCATCACGCGACTCCTTTCTCATCGCCGTTCTGCCCGTCCCGTTTGGTGAACACAGCCATCTGCGTCGACGCCCCCACTTCCGCATCCTCGGGCCCGATCGGCTCGAACCGCACGGCATACCCGTACGTCCCACCGACCCGGTCCGCCCAGTCCGCGAATTCTGCCCGGTTCCACTCGAATCGGTGATCCGAATGCCGGAACGCGCCCGCGTCGAGCCCGTCGTAGCGCACGTTGTACTCGCTGTTCGGCGTCGTCACGACCACGGCGCCCGGAGCGGCAGCCCCGAACACCGCGTGCTCCAGCGCCTGCAACCGCGGCGCGTCCACGTGCTCGATCACCTCCATGAGCACCGCCGCGTCATAACCCCGCAAAGCGGCGTCGGTATAGGTCAGCGCCCCCTGCCGCAGCGTCACCCGCCGCGACTGCCACTCCGGCGCCCGCCGCAGCCGCCGCGCCGCGATCTTCAACTCGCGCATCGACACATCGATCCCGACGATCTCCGTGAACGCCCGGTCCGCCACCAGCTCCAGCAGCAACGCCCCCTGCCCGCACCCGAGATCGAGCACCCGGCTCGCCCCGGCCGACAGCAGCGCGCGATGCACTGCCGCCCGCCGCAATACGGCCAGCGATGGGCCGCGTTCGCCCGCCTCCGCGGAACAGGAAGTCTCCGCCCGCGGATCGGTCGCCGGGACCGGATCGCCGGTCCCCCCGGAGGCCGGGCCGAGGCCGGTTGCCTGCGCTGATATCAGCTCCGTTGCGGCCGAGGAGACTTCGCCGCCGAGGTCGGGCGCGGGCGGCGTGGTCTCGACACCGGCCCCCTCGTCGTCGCTATCGTGCTCGATCGCGCCGAGTTCCTCCGGGTCGCCGTCGTCCAGCTCGGCGAGGCGGGCGAGGGCGGCGCGGACCAGGGTGTGGCGACGGGTGAGGTAGCGGCGGGTGATCCACTCGCGTTCGGGGTGGGTGGTGAGCCAGCCCTCGCCGAAGCGGAGGAGTTTGTCGATTTCGGCGGTGTCGAGCCAGTAGTGCTTGCTGCCGTCGAGGACGGGCAGCAGGACATAGAGGTGCGACAGCGCATCGGACAGGCGCTGCGTTCCGGTGAGCTCGAGCCGCAGGTAATGGGAATCGCCCCAGTCCGGGAAGGCCGGGTCCAGGGGGAGGGGAGTGGCCACGACGGTCCAGCCCAGGGGCGCGAAGACCCGCTCGGCGTACTCCGCCCCGCCCTTGCAGGGGACGGCCGGGAGCTCGATGCGCAGCGGCAGCGCGGTCTCGGCCAGCTCGGGACGCTGCTTGCAGCGGCCGTGCAAGGCGGTGCCGAACACCGTCGAAATAGCCACGGACACCAGCGAAGACGCCGCATACGGGCGGTCGTTCACATACTGCCCCAGGCTGAATTCGGGCGTGCCCTTGGACTTTCCGCGCACCGCTCCGCCTCCCCGCGCTTGCCGGACCGGATCGATCTCCAGCAGCAGCGCGGCCGTGCACCGGTCGTCTTCCACCTCCGGGTAGAGGACGTGTGCGACACCGTAGGACTGCTCGAAAGTCTGCATGCGCGAAGGATTCTTGTGCAGCAGGTACCCCAGATCGGAGGCCGGCCAGGCGGCGCCCTCGGGTCGCGTACAAGAAATCGTCAACAGCATCCTGAGATGCTCCCGTAGGCCGAGAGCGCCTGCAAATACATTTCCTTCTCGACCTGCGCCGATATCAGCGACGGGCGCGGACCCCTCAGTGTAGGGGGCTTGCTGGGCAACGCGATCGCGCTCACACTCGAAAACAGGTGTCCGGGGGAGGTTTTCGCCGGCGATCCGAGGGCCGGGGCGAAACACCGTTCGGGCTCACCGTGATCGGAGAGCTGGGACCCGGGCGGGGAGCTGTGCGACAGGCGGTGGCGGCATGCACCGATTCGATTCGACCCGTCGGCGTGTGCACGCCGGATCGCTCGTGGCGGTCGCGGCACTGGTCAGTGCCTGCGCGATCGCCGGGGCACCACGGGCGGCGACGCCGCAGGTGGGGGCACTGGATCTCGGCGGCTACAGCGGGCGGCCGCTCGTCGCGCCGGGGGCGGCCGGGGAAGCTTATGGGCGGCTGATGGAATCGGTGCGGATGGCGGACGCCGTCATCGCGCCGCGCGCCGTCGATCCGACCCTGGCGCAGACCGCGGCCATTCCGGTTCCCACCCCGGAGGACGCCGTCGGAATCCTCGCCGACGCCACCCGCGCCACCCTGGCCGCGCACGGCATGCTGGCCGGATTCAGCATCGGCGGCACCGACGATCCGACCGGCATCCCGGAGATCGGCACGGCCCGTTCGGTGCGCCTCACCGTCCTGCGCATGCGGGACAATATGACGGCCATCGACGCGGCCCGCGAGATAGATGGGCGCGACTTCGACGTCAACCACGACAATGTCGTCGTACCGTTCTCCGAATACTTTGCGACACACGGTCATTGGCGCACCTTCGTGCCGACGATGGCGGTCACCCTCGCCCACGGCCCGTTCGTGGTGACGCTGTTCGTCACCCATCCGGCCACGGATCTGGCGGCCCTGAAGCAGCTGGCCGAGGCCACCCTCGACGCCGAATTGCCGAAGCTGGACGCCTTCACGCCGACACCGGCCGAGGAACTGTCCGCGCTCCCACTGGATCCCGGCGGCATGCTGAGCCGCCTGCTGCCCGCCGACCCCGGGAAATGGCCCTATCCCGAGCTCTTTCACGACGTGCAGCAACCCATCGCCGGTTGGGGCGGACACCGCAGCGCCCGCGGCATCGTCTACGGCCCCGTCCTCGCCGAGCTGTGGGTCAACAGGTCCGGCACGGACCCTCGCATCCCGGTCGAGAGCATCGCCGTCACGGATTCGGCTCGGCTGCTGCGCTTCCCCGACGCCGTGGCCGCCCGGCACGCGCTGAACCGACTGTCCGAGCCCAGTGCCGGCGGGTCCGTCACGGCCCCGCCGGCCGGCGTCCCGGACGCGGTCTGCCTGCGGAGTCCCGGCTCGAATCCCGCAGCGCGCGAGAGCGAATACACCTGCCTCGTCCTGGCCGGCCGCTATCTGGCGCAGGTCTCCGCCCCGACCGAGCAACTCGTCCACCGCATGGCCGCGGCACAGTACGCGCTGCTGGTCACCGATCGCTGAGTTCGCGGATCGCCGATTCGGCATCCGCTCGGCCGCGTCCTCCCCGGCGAAGAACGATCCCGGCGTGTAGGTTCGGCGCGGCGTCGCAATCCGTGCGGCAATCCGGACTGACGGACAGGAGCGGGAATGCGCTTGGTGGGCAAGGTCGGTGTGATCGGTGCGGTCGCGGCCGCCACGGTGCTGGCCGCGGGGTGCGGCAGCAGCAGTGACAACAAGGCGGCGTCGACCACCACTGGCAAGGCCACGACCAGCGCGGCCGTCGCCACCACGACCCAGAGCAAGGGCCGCGAGTGCACGGCCGACGACATCAAGGTCGACGGCGGCTTCGGGCAGGCCCCCAAGATCACCATCCCGGACGACTGCGACCCGCCCAAGCAGCTCATCGTCAAGGACCTGGTCGCGGGCAGCGGCCCGGCCGCCAAGGCCGGGGATCAGCTGACCATGAACTACACGCTGGTCACCTGGTCGGACAGGAAGGTCCTCGACTCGTCCTTCACCCGCGGTGAGCCCTTCGAGCTGCCGCTGGGCGCGGGCGAGGTCATCAAGGGCTGGGACCAGGGCCTGGTCGGCGTCCAGCAGGGCGCCCGCCGGCTGCTCATCGTCCCGCCGGACCTCGGCTACGGCGCGGGCGGCCACGGCATGAAACCGTACGAGACGCTGGTCTTCGTCACCGACGCCGTCAAGGTCGGTAGCTAGACCCGAACCCCGGGTACCAGGGCGACCGGTCGACCGACCGGCGTCGCGATGCCCCGTGCAGCGACCGGTTACACGGCCCGAGGGGCCGTCAACTAACCTGGTCGGGATGCGTTCGGGGGGAACCTAGACGTCAACCATGAACTACGAACAAGGAGCATGTCCGTGAAGAGCACCGTCGAGCAGCTGAGCCCGACTCGGGTCCGCATCAATGTCGAGGTGCCCTTCGAGGAGCTGAAGCCGGACTTCGACCGCGCGTACAAGGCTCTCGCGCAGCAGGTCCGGATCCCGGGCTTCCGTCCGGGCAAGGCGCCGGCCAAGCTTCTCGAGGCCCGTATCGGCCGCGGCGCCGTGCTGGAGCAGGTCGTCAACGATGTGCTGCCCAAGCGCTACAGCGAGGCTGTCATCGCCACCGAGGCCAAGGTCATCGGCCAGCCGGAAATCGAGATCACCAAGATCGAGGACGGCGAGGAGCTGGCCTTCACCGCCGAGGTCGACATCCGCCCGGAGATCACCCTGCCGGAGTTCTCCTCCATCGCCGTCTCGGTCGACCCGATCGAGATCACCGACGAGGATATCGACGAGCAGCTGCAGTCGCTGCGTCAGCGCTTCGGCACCCTGAAGTCGGTCGAGCGCGCCATCGAGAACGGCGACTTCGTCTCCATCGACCTGTCCGCCACCGTCGACGGCGAGACCGTCGAGGAGGCCTCCACCACCGGCCTGTCCCACGAGGTCGGCTCCGGCCAGCTCATCGAGGGCCTGGACGAGGCCCTGATCGGCCTGAAGGAGGGCGAGTCCAAGGACTTCACCTCCACGCTGGTCGCCGGTGAGCACGCCGGCAAGGAATCCGTCATCACCGTGACCGTGCAGTCGGTCAAGGAGCGCGAGCTGCCCGAGGCCGACGACGAGTTCGCCCAGCTGGCAAGCGAATTCGACACCATCGACGAGCTGAAGGAAGACCTGAAGACCCGCGTCGAGCGTGTCAAGAAGGTCCAGCAGGCCGGCGAGATCCGCGACAAGGTGCTCGAGCAGCTGCTCGAGACCGTCGAGATCCCGCTGCCCGAGGGTGTCGTCAAGGCCGAGGTCGACGCGGTCGAGCACGACGCCGTCCACGGCTTCGACCACGACGAGGCCAAGCTGGCCGAGGCCCTCGAGGCCCAGGGCTCCTCCCTCGAGGAGTTCAAGAAGGACACCAAGGAAGCCGCCGAGAAGTCGGTCAAGACCCAGCTGCTGCTGGACGCCGTCGCCGAGGCCGAGAACACCCAGGTCGGCCAGGACGAGCTGTACGAGCGGATCATCTTCCAGGCGCAGCGCTACGGCATGTCGCCCGATCAGTTCATCCAGCAGATCCAGCAGGCCGGTCAGCTGGGCGCGGTCTTCGCCGACGTGCGCCGCGGCAAGGCCCTGGCCGGTGTCGTGGTCCAGGCCGCCGTCACCGACACCGCCGGCAACGTCGTGGACACCGCCGAGATGTTCGGCAACCCGGCTGCGGAGGCCGAGGAGGTTTCCGCCGAGGAGCTCGCCACCGTCGCCGACGCGACCGAGGCCGCCGAGGCCGACGCCGACGCCGACGCCAAGTAAATAAATGCCGGCACCCCGGTGTCCGGGGTCTCGGGTGACACCCCGAGAACCCCGAACGCGGGAACGTGAGGTGTTGACGTAAGTTTGCGCTGTGAGCGAAGCAGGGCGGTACCGGGAGTTCGGTGCCGCCCTGCTTCGTTAGGGTTTGTGTCAGCGAATCAGTAGGGGCTTGTTAACCGAGCCGTTGAGAGAGGGCAGGTATCCGTGACAATTCATCAGGCAGGGGTGCGCATGACATCCGCGACTGCTGGTCTGAACCTCAGTGATTCGGTGTACGAGCGCCTGCTGCGCGAGCGCATCATCTTCCTGGGCACTCAGGTCGACGACGACATCGCCAACAAGCTGTGCGCGCAGATCCTTCTGCTGTCGGCCGAGGACCCGACCAAGGACATCTCGCTCTACATCAACTCCCCGGGTGGTTCGGTCACCGCGGGCATGGCCATCTACGACACCATGCAGTTCGCCGACTGCGACGTCGCCACGTATGGCATGGGCCTGGCTGCCTCGATGGGCCAGTTCCTGCTCGCCGCCGGCGCCAAGGGCAAGCGCTACGCACTGCCGCACGCGCGGATCATGATGCATCAGCCCTCCGCGGGTCTGGGCGGTTCCGCTGCGGACATCGCCATTCAGGCCGAGCAGTTCGCCTACACCAAGCGCGAACTCAACGAGCTGCAGTCGCTGCACACCGGCAAGTCGGTCGAGCAGGTGACCGCCGACGCCGACCGCGACCGCTGGTTCACCGCCGCCGAGGCGCTCGACTACGGCTTCATCGACCACGTGATCACCCACGCGAGCCAGGCGAACGGCAGCAAGTAGTTCCGCAGCCCACCCACACAGACTTTGGAGAGACGCGTATGTCCAACATGATCGATCCGCGGGCCGCGGGCATCACCTTCGCCGCCGCCGGCAGCCTGCCTCAGTCGCGCTACATCCTGCCGCAGTTCACCGAGCAGACCAGCTTCGGCCAGAAGGTCTCGGACCCGTACAACAAGCTCTTCGAGGAGCGGATCATCTTCCTGGGCAACCAGGTTGACGATGTGTCGGCCAACGACATCATGGCCCAGCTGCTGGTGCTCGAGTCGATGGATCCGGACCGCGACATCACCATGTACATCAACTCGCCCGGTGGTTCCTTCACCGCGCTGATGGCCATCTACGACACCATGCAGTACGTGCGCGCCGACGTCGCCACCGTCTGCCTGGGCCAGGCCGCCTCGGCCGCGGCCGTGCTGCTCGCCGCCGGCGCCCCCGGCAAGCGTGCCGCGCTGCCCAACGCCCGCGTCCTGATCCACCAGCCGTCCACCTCGGGCGGCATCCAGGGCCAGGTCTCCGACCTCGAGATCCAGGCCGCCGAGATCGAGCGCATGCGTCGCCTCATGGAGACCACGCTGGCGCGCCACACCGGCAAGGACGCGGACACCATCCGCAAGGACACCGACCGGGACAAGATCCTCACCGCCGACGAGGCGCAGGAGTACGGGATCGTCGATCAGGTTTTCCAGTACCGCAAGCTCAGCGCCCAGAAGTGAGCTGGGCGGGTGGCGGGGTTCTGTGTGTCCCAAGGCGTCCCCGCCACCCCGGCAGGGGTGAGTCCACGCACATGTCCGGCGAGAAACGTGCCCAAGTTGTCGACCTCGGTCAGCCGAAACAGGTACGGTCACTCTAGGGACCTTTGCTCGTGGTTGTCGGCTCTGCCTCTGCATCCAACACAGGTGTTTGTAATGGGCACCGTGGATACACACAGCCGAATTGCCGGATCCGCAAACTCAGGGGTCACGGCTTACGCTCGAAGAAGGCAGCTCGCCGGCAGCCGGGGACAGACGGTTGCACGCGGACAAGGAAGTAGGGACCCAGGAGATGGCGCGCATCGGTGATGGCGGCGATCTGTTGAAGTGCTCGTTCTGCGGAAAGAGCCAGAAGCAGGTCAAGAAGCTCATTGCGGGACCGGGGGTGTACATCTGCGACGAGTGCATCGACCTCTGCAATGAGATCATCGAGGAAGAGCTCGCCGAATCCAGCGAGGTCAAGCTCGACGAATTGCCCAAACCCGCGGAAATCCGGGATTTCCTGGAGCAGTACGTGATCGGGCAGGACGCCGCGAAGCGAACCCTCGCAGTGGCGGTCTACAACCACTACAAGCGGATTCAGGCCGGCGACAAGGGCCGCGACTCCCGGGGCGAACCGGTCGAGCTGGCCAAGTCCAACATCCTCATGCTCGGCCCGACCGGCTGTGGCAAGACCTACCTGGCACAGACGCTGGCCAAGATGCTGAACGTGCCGTTCGCCATCGCGGACGCCACCGCGCTCACCGAGGCCGGCTACGTCGGCGAGGATGTCGAGAACATCCTGCTGAAGCTGATCCAGGCCGCCGACTACGACGTGAAGCGCGCCGAGACCGGCATCATCTACATCGACGAGGTCGACAAGATCGCCCGCAAGTCGGAGAACCCGTCCATCACCCGTGACGTGTCCGGTGAGGGCGTGCAGCAGGCGCTGCTGAAGATCCTGGAAGGCACGCAGGCGTCGGTGCCGCCGCAGGGCGGTCGCAAGCACCCGCACCAGGAGTTCATCCAGATCGACACCACCAATGTGCTGTTCATCGTGGCGGGCGCGTTCGCCGGTCTGGAGAAGATCGTCCAGGATCGAGTCGGCAAGCGCGGCATCGGTTTCGGCGCGGAGGTCCGGTCCAAGGCCGAGATCGACACCGCCGACCACTTCGCCGACGTGATGCCCGAGGATCTGATCAAGTTCGGTCTGATCCCCGAGTTCATCGGCCGCCTCCCCGTCGTCGCCTCGGTCACCAACCTGGACAAGGACTCGCTGGTCCGTATCCTCGGTGAGCCGAAGAACGCGCTGGTGAAGCAGTACGTGCGCCTGTTCGAAATGGACGGCGTGGATCTGGAGTTCACCCAGGACGCCCTGGAAGCCGTTGCGGATCAGGCGATCCTGCGCGGCACCGGCGCCCGCGGCCTGCGCGCCATCATGGAGGAGGTGCTCCTCCCGGTCATGTACGACATCCCCAGCCGCGACGATGTCGCCAAGGTGGTCGTCAATGCCGACACCGTGAACGACAACGTCCTCCCGACGATCGTCCCGCGCAAGCGCCAGACCCCGGAGCGCCGCGAGAAGTCGGCGTAAGGCCCTTCCACAGGCAAAGAAACCGGCCCCGCGAGAATCCCTCTCGCGGGGCCGGTTTCGTTCTCTCGCCACGCGGCCGCGGAGGAGTTACCTGCTCCAGCTGATCACCGTGGAAGGTAGACGCGCGGACAACCTTGTGGCACCGAGTGCTTGATAGAAACCGTCGAGGGCAACCGACAGTTCATGCTTGTTCTCCTGTGGGCTGTCCGTTTCCGGAAAGCCAGGGAGTCGGTGACGGTCGGTGGAGCCGATCGCGCCCGTCGCGAGGATCGCCGTTGATCCCCCGTGGTTCGCCGTTGAACCTTTACTCCGTTACTCCAGAGAAATCGGTGTGGCTGGGTCACCTGTTACGACGGGGCGGCGTCCCCGATTTCATCGGGACCGGGAAAGAGAGTTTCGCGGCGGGGTCAGCGGCGGGGGAATTTGAAGGTGAAGGGGGCGGGCTCGGGGACCGGGAAACGCTCGCGCGGGGCGACGAGCAGAATGGCCAGGCCGAGGGCGGGCATGGCCAGGGCCGCCAGCAGTTCGAGGGTGAAGTTGAGTCCGCTCAGTGTCGGCGGGCGGTGGAAGGCGTGGTAGATGAAGTGCGGCACGCCGAAGACCAGCCACGCCAGCCCGGTGACTCGGGCGATGACGCTGTCGCGGTAGTAGAGCGCGGCGCCGGAGATGGCGCCCAGGGCCAGGAAGAAGGCCCCCACGTCGCCGGCCAGGTGATGGTTGTACGGGCCGTCGGCGCGCACCCAGTGCAGGCCGAATCCGGGGAAGCTGGTGTAGAACGATTCGGGCGCCACGACGGCCCACAGGCCGGTGATCACCCCCGTGGCGGTGAGCACGCCGAGCATGATGAGCAGGGCGATCCAGCGCCGCCGGTTGATCTCCAGCCGCATGCTGACCCGCACCCCGTCACCGGTGCCGCGCAACGAGATCCGCACAGGCCCTCCCGCCCTCGCCGAATCACTGTGCTGCCACCGTAATTCGGGGAGCGGGAGGGGACAACCCCGTGGGTCAGATCTGCTCCATCTTCATGTCGTCCGGACCCCAGTAGGCCTTCATGCTGATGATCTTGCCCTCGTCGTTGAGCTCCATCACGTCGATGGGCGAGAGGGTCATGCGGTGCCCGTTGGACACGGTGACGAGGGTGAAGGACGCCGCCACCTTGTTGCCCGCCACCTTGACGGTGTGCAGTTCGGTCTCGCGGTCGAGGTTCTCCAGGGCCTTGTAGAGCTCGCCGATGGCCTCGTGGCCGCGGCGCTCCGGCGTCCCGATCGGATCCTCGATCACCGCGTCCTCGGCGTACAGGTCCACGATCGCCGACGTGGGCCCGGTGGCCACCAGCTTCACGTACTGCTCGACCACATCGCGGGGCTGCGCTGCCATGGATGACTCCCATCAAGAATTGAAACGTGTTCTATTGCGGAGAGTAACAGCCGGAACGTGCAAAGGAACCCCGCTGCCCCACCCTGTGGAACGGGCGACGATCACATCGCCAGACGGTCCTCACCGGTGTACACATTCATGGTTTCGCCGCGCAGGAAGCCGACCAGGGTGAGGCCGGCGTCGGCGGCGAGATCCACGGCCAGCGAGCTGGGGGCGGACACCGCGCCCATGATCGGAATGCCCGCCATGATGGCCTTCTGCACCAGCTCGAAGGAGGCGCGGCCGCTGACCATGAGGACGAGATCGTGTGCGGGAAGCCGATTCTCGCGAATCGCCCAGCCGACCAGCTTGTCGACGGCATTGTGCCGGCCGATGTCCTCGCGCACGGCCAGCGCCTCGCCCTCGGGGGTGAACAGGCCCGCGGCGTGCAGCCCGCCGGTGGCGTCGAAAACCTGCTGGCGGGAACGCAGCTCGTCGGGCAGCTTGGCGAGAGTGTGCACGTCGACGCGGGGCGAATCCGCAGGCATGGCGTGCCGGATCCGGGTGCGTACCTCGTCGAGGGCGGTCTTGCCGCACAATCCGCAGGAACTGTTGGTCAGAAAGGGTCTGGGCTGCACCGGGACCGGGGCCCGGAGCTGGATGTCCAGCACGTTGTAGGTGTTCTGCCCGTTCTCGTCGGTGCCGGCGCAGTAGCGGGCGCTGACGATGTCCTCGGCCGAGTCGATGACGCCCTCGGCGTAGAGGAAGCCGTGCACGAGGTCGATATCCGCGCCGGGGGTGCGCATGGTGATCGTCAGCGACTGCCCGCCCGTACGGATTTCGAGCGGTTCCTCCACAGCCAGGGTGTCGGGCCGGGTGACGGTGCCGCTGGGCGAGATGCGCAGGGTGCGGCGGCGCGCGGTGACCCTGCTCATGCGACCGTGTGGGTGTGGCGTTCCAGGCGGATGGTGACCGCCTTGGAAACGGGCGTATTGGAGCGCCGGGCGACGTGGTCCAGCGGGATCAGGGGGTTGGTCTCGGGGTAGTAGGCGGCGGCATTGCCGCGCGGGGTCGGGTAGGCGACCAGGCGGAAGCCGGTCACGCTGCGCTCGGTGCCGTCGTCGAATTCGGAGATGACGTCCACCAGATCGTCCTCGGCGAAACCGAGGGCGGTGATGTCTTCGGGATGGACCAGCACCACGCGTCGCCCGTTGTGGATGCCGCGGTAGCGGTCGTCGAGGCCGTAGATGGTGGTGTTGTACTGGTCGTGGCTGCGCAGGGTCTGCAGGATGAGCCGGCCCTCGGGGACCGGCAGCCAGTGCAGGTCGTTGACCGCGAAATTGGCCTTGCCGGTGGCGGTCCGGAATTCACGGGCGTCGCGTGGCGGGTGCGGGAGCTGGAAGCCGTTGCGGCCGCGTACTTTCCGGTTGTAGTCGGTGCAGCCGGGTACCACCCGGGCGATGGCGTCGCGGATCTTGTCGTAGTCGCGCCGGAACTCGCCCCACGGTACGGAGTGGTCCGGACCGAACACGGCCTGGGCCAGCTCGCACACGATGGCGACCTCGCTGCGCAGCTGGTCGCTCACCGGGTCCAGCCGGCCGGTGGACAGGTGCACCATGGACATCGAGTCCTCGACCGAAACCTGCTGGCGCACACCGTCCTGCAGGTCGGCGTCGGTGCGGCCCAGGGTGGGCAGGATCAGGGCGGTGCGCCCGTGTACCACGTGGCTGCGGTTGAGTTTGGTCGACACCTGCACGGTCAGTGCGCAATTGCGCAGTGCGGCCTCGGTGACCTCGGTGTCGGGGGTGGCGGAGACGAAGTTGCCGCCCATGCCGAAGAACACCGTGCCGCGGCCGTCGCGCATGGCCCGGATGGCATTGACGGTGTCCCAGCCGTGTTCGCGCGGGCTGGTGATGGCGAATTCACGGTCCAGGGCGTCGAGGAAGGCGTCGGGCATCTTCTCCCAGATGCCCATGGTGCGGTCGCCCTGGACATTGGAGTGGCCGCGCACCGGGCACACGCCCGCGCCGGGCTTGCCGATCATGCCGCGCAGCAACAGCAGGTTGGTGGCCTCCTCGATGGTGGCGACGCCGTGCACCTGCTGGGTGAGGCCCATGGCCCAGCAGATGATGGTGGCCTTCGATTCGGCCAGCAGCTTCGCGGTGCGGTCCAGGTCTGCGCGGCGCAGGCCGGTGGCCTGCTCGACGATGCCGAGATCGACCGCGCGCATCTGCTTTTCGTATTCGGCGAAGCTCGCGGTGTGCGTATCGACGAAGGCGCGGTCCACGATCGTGCCGGGCGCGCGGTCCTCGGCCTCGAACAGCAGCTTGGCCAGGCCCTGGAACAAGGCCATATCGCCGCCGAGGCGGATCTGCAGGAGATCGTCGGCGATGGTGATGCCGCCGGTGAAGCCCTTGACGGTCTGCGGGTCCTTGAAGCCGATGAGCCCGGTCTCCGGCAGCGGGTTGACCGCGATCACGGTGGCCCCGTGTGCCTTGGCCTCGCCGAGCGCGGACAGCATGCGCGGATGGTTGGTGCCGGGGTTCTGCCCGGCCACGATGATCAGGTCGGCCTTGGCGAAGTCGTCGATGGTGACCGAGCCCTTGCCGATGCCGATCGAGCCGGTGAGCGCGGTGCCCGAGGATTCGTGGCACATGTTGGAGCAGTCGGGCAGGTTGTTGGTGCCGAAGCTGCGGACCAGCAACTGGTAGAGGAACGCGGTCTCGTTGGCGGTGCGGCCGGAGGTGTAGAAGACGGCCTGGTCGGGAGAGTCCAGGCCGCGCAGGGTGTCGGCGATGAGGCGGTAGGCATCGTCCCAGCCGATCGGGGAGTAGTGGTCCTCGCCCTCGCGCAGCACCATCGGGTGGGTGAGGCGGCCCTGCTGGCCGAGCCAGTAGCCGGACTTGCCGGCCAGGTCCTCGAGGGAGTGCTGGGCGAAGAACGCCGGGGTGACGGTGCGCAGGGTCGCCTCCTCGGCGACGGCCTTGGCCCCGTTCTCGCAGAACTCCGCGGGGCGACGCCGACCGGTCGGTTCCGGCCAGGCACAGCCCGGACAGTCGAACCCGTGCCGCTGATTCACCCGGGCCAGCGTGCGCGCGGTGCGCACCACACCCATCTCCTCGACGGCGCGCTCCAGTGCGACGGTGACCGCCTTGACGCCCGCGGCCTCGGTCTTCGGTGCGGTGACGGTCAGCGCGGACTCGTCGATATCGCTCTTCGGCGCGGCACGATACATGGTCCCGATTGTCCTCTCCGGCGCGATGGGGCGTCCCAGTCGATACCCGCATCGTAGGGCGCGAAACGCGCGGGCCAGCGGACTGGTCGGTCTCGGGTGTGAACGCGGGTGATCACTACCGCGATAGACAAGGCAGCGGGCACGTGGATGGCCTTACCATCGAACAAGCGAGGTCACGCCGAATGAAGACATGTGCGCATTCTGCTCGGCGTGCCGGTGGGGACCGGCATGCGAAACTGGCCCGCGCGGTGAGACTTTCACCCCGGACCCTACACCTTGTTCTGCTGTTCGTGGCGGCCATCGCGCTCGCACTGCCGGCCGGCATCGGCTGGGCGAATCCGGGTGCCACCCAACCCGTTCCGCTCACCACCGTCTCCGTCCCGGCGCCGCAGGAGCGCGCACCGGTGAAAGTTCCTCCCAGCACGGTGAATCCGCCGCCGGTCAGCACCCAGCAGCCGGGCAACGACTGCACCTACACCGATTGCACCGGCACCCACGACGGCCCGCCCAGCCACGGCAAGACGAATCCCGGCGGCCAGTGCGGCGCCTCGTGCGACAGCGGCGGCGACACCGGCTGCGGCTGGACCCCCTGCACCCAGCCGCAGTACTGCTCGGACGGTTCGGTGAAACCCCCCAGCGGGATGTGTCCGCCGACGCAGCCGCAGTATTGCCCGGATGGTTCGGTGAAACCTGCGAGCGGGGTGTGTCCGTCGGCGCAGCCGCAGTACTGTCCGGATGGTTCGGTGAAACCTGCGAGCGGGGTGTGTCCGTCGGCGCAGCCGCAGTACTGTCCGGATGGTTCGGTGAAACCCGCGAGCGGAGTCTGTCCGTCGGCGCAGCCGCAGTACTGTCCGGATGGTTCGGTGAAACCCGCGAGCGGAGTCTGTCCGTCCGCACAGCCGCAGTACTGCCCCGACGGCTCGGTGAAACCCTCCAGCGGGGTGTGCCCCTCCGCGCAGCCGCAGTATTGCCCAGATGGTTCGGTCGAGCCGTCGAGCGGGGTCTGTCCGTCGGCGCAGCCGCAGTATTGTCCGGACGGTTCGGTCAAGCCCGCGAGCGGAACTTGCGTCACTGCTGTCATACCTCCTGGCACCACGCCGGGCGGGAATCAGCCGCAGCCGCAACCCAGTCCGGTGCCGACGACGCCGGTGCCGACGACCGCCGTACCGCCGCCGACCACCACCGAGGCGGTGCCGCCGAGTGCGGAAGCCAAGCCGCCCGCATCGACCACTCCCGTTCCCGCGCAGACCTCCGGGCTTTCCCTCGAGCCGCCCGCGGTGGCGCCCGGGGCGCCGGTGCAGGCCAGCGGCACCGGCTGTGATCCCGGTGCCACCGTGAAGCTGTCGATCGGCGGGACCACCGCCGCCGACACCACGGCCTGGGCCGATGGCGGCTTCGCGGCCACCCTCGCCACCGGCGGCACCGATATCGGCCAGCACGAGGTGACCGCCGAGTGCGGGCGAAAGCTGGCCGCGCCCTTGGACATCGTGCTGGTCAGCCAGGTCGGCGGCGGCGCGGCGACGATGACGGTGCTGCTGTTCTTCCTACTCGTAGGCGGGTGGTTCTACGGCCACCGCCTGATCTCCCATCTCCCGGCACGGAGGCTCCGATGACCAGTCGCACAACCGCGCCGCACCAGGTGCAGCTGCCCAGCTTGCCGGAATTCCGGTGTGCGAGTGACCGATGCGTCCGGTGGGAACGCGATACCGGATGGGACGACGGCTGGTCGGCCGCCGGGCGACCCGCCGAACCTGTTGGCGCCGAGGGCGAATCGCGGCCGGTCGCTCGCGCCCGCGGCCGCCGGGCGACCGGCGGGACCGTGCTCGGCGCCCTGCTCATGGTCGCCCTCGTGGTGGTGGCGGTCGTCTTCGTGGCCGGACCCGCTCGCGCCGCCACCGGGGTGAGCGCGACCGCGACCCTCGACGGCCGGGCCATTGCCGGCGCCAATGCCGGGAATCCGGTGCGTCTGGATCCGAAGCGGGTCGCGCAGGTCGTCGTCGAGGTGACCAATGGGACCGCGAATCCGGTGTCGGTCCGTCGCGTCGATCTCGCCGGGCACGTGCTCGGCCTGAACTTCTATTCGTATTCCACGACAGTCGAATTGACGGTCGCGGCGGGCAAGACCGAGAAGCTCACCTACCGTTTGGATCCGGCCGGGCTGGACGGGCAGGCGACCGGGCTCATCGGCTCCGACCTCACGCTCATCGGTGCGGACGGCAAGCCGCTGACCGCGGTGCACACCGTCGTCGATGTGCGCGGTTCGCTGGCGTCGGTGTACGGGCTGTTCGGCATCATCATCGCGGTCCTGACCGCCCTGGCCATTGTCGACGCGGCCCTGACCGTTGCGCGCCACCGCCTCTCGGCCAATCGCTGGCAGCGCGGCCTGCGCCTGCTCGCGCCCGGCCTCGGCCTCGGCCTGATGATCGGGTTCACCGGGTCGGTGGCGCGCTGGTGGGTGCCGGGCACCGCCCTGTGGCTCGCCCTGGCGGGCGCCACTGCCGCCCTCTTCTTCGTGGCCGGATACCTCTCGCCGACCCCGCGGCAGTCCGACGATCTCGGCCTCGACCCCGAGGATCTCGCTGCCGCGAAGGAACTCGATGCCAATGCCGGCGCGGCAGGGCCCAATCCGCCCTATGGTGGCACCTTCCGCGACCTCGGTGCGGTGGGAATCCCGGGCGGTACCTACCCGGACCTGGATGTTCGGGCTCAATCAGACTCCGGTGCAACGGAGTTCGTGCCGTATCACCCGCCCGGCGGACCAGGTTCGGGAGAGGCCGCGACGCAGGTCGGTCCCGCCGGGGCCCCGGGCGCGATGCGGGTCTTCCCGGGTGGACCCGCTTCCGGCCCGATTTCCGGCGGTGACCCGAGCGGTGAGACGACCCGGATCGCGCGTCCGGGAATCGGTGGCGGCCTATATCCGGGCGGTGGGCCGCTGGCATCGGCCATGCAGCCCGACACCGATGAAAGCACGACTGCGGCAACGGATTCTCCGGGCTCGGGAAGTCTGCCCGAGATGCAGGCCGGAACCGGTCCACATGCCACAGGGTCGGGCGGGCTGCCGACGGTCAGCAGACCGGGCGGCGAAGCATTCCGGTACTCGGCGGCGGGCGTGGATGATTCGACGGTCGGATATCCCGGCGGGGTGCAGCGGCCGCGGTCCGGGGCCGGGCTCGGGGAGACGACGATCGGGCGGGATCCCGCCGGTGGAAAGGATGACCTGGGACCGGCAGTCCAGGCGGCGGATCCGGGGGACGAGCCGACACTGCGCAGCGGGCCCGGCGGACCGGGCTTCCAGCCGGAGGGAGCGGGCCGATGAGCGTGGGGAATGCCGGCACCGCCGAGCTGGCCCGGGTGCGGGCGGCGCTGCCGGGGTACGAGGTCGGCGGGCAGATCGGGCGCGGCGGCTGCGGGGTGGTGCTGGCCGGCGTGCATCGCGGCTTGCACCGGCGGGTCGCGATCAAGCAGATCCCGCCGCAGTTCGCCGACGATATGCAGGTGCGGCGGCGGTTCGTCGACGAGGCACGGATGATGGCGGCGCTCGACCACCCGCACGTGGTGCCGGTCTACGACTACATCGAGCACGACGAACTGTGCCTGCTGGTACTGGAGTACCTGCCCGGCGGCACCGTCGAGAACCGTTTCATCACAGCGGGATTCGAGGCGACCGCGGCGGTGGCGGTAGCGCTGTCGTGCGCGGCCGGGCTCGACGCCGCGCATCGCAGCGGCATCCTGCACCGGGATGTGAAGCCGTCCAACCTCATGTTCGCGGCCAATGGCGCGCTCAAACTCACCGACTTCGGGATCGCCAAGATCGTCGGCGGCGCGGACACGCTGGTGACGCGGGCGGGCGAGATCATCGGCACGCCCTCCTACATCGCGCCGGAACAGGTGCGCGGCCAAGGGCTTTCACCCGCTACCGACGTCTATGCCCTGGCCACCATGCTCTACCAGTTGCTCTCCGGCGTACTGCCCTTCCCGCCCGGCCCCGACGCCCTGTCCCTGCTGTTCGCCCACGCCTACGGCGACCCGATCCCGCTGACCGAGGTGGCTCCGTTCGTCCCCCAGCCCATCGCCGAGGCGGTCATGCGCGGCCTGGCCTCCGACCCCGCCGACCGCTACGACACCGCCGAAACCTTCGGCGTCGCCATCGCCGAGCCCGCCGCCCACTTCTGGGGCGCGAATTGGCTCACCCCCGTGGGCATCCCGGTCATCGGCGCGGACACCATCGTGGCCGCCGCCACCCGCAGCCCGCGCACCCCCGGCCCTTTCACTCCACAGACCCCACCCCCGAGACCCGGCTCCCACGATCCCTACACCCCGCCGCCCGGTGCGATGCCCCCACCGCCCGGCGCGGTGACCCGCGACCGCGGCTCCGGGCCGATAACACCTCCGCCACAACCGATTCGCCAGCACCACCCGCCGAACGTACCCATCGCCGACTCGATGTCCCGGGAAGAGCTGCGCCGCACCTCCGGCGGGCCCGCCACGCCGCACGGATCGCCCTCGAGCCCGAGCGCGGGGCAGGGTAGCGCTGCGCCGCCACCCGCCGACCCCCGCTCGGAACCGACACGGCGAGCCGACCGAGGCGTGTCAGCAGCCGCCTCGCACGGCGGGCCCGCTGTGCCCCAGCGAAAGGGTGGAGCCGGAATACCGGCCGGACACGGGTTCGGCAGTGGTCCAGCAGGATTCGGGCATGAAAGCGGTCCGCGACCGGGCGGAGGTTTCGGGCCCGGGGCTTCCGCGCCGATGGAGCGGATACGGCCGCGCGAGCCGATTCAGCGTGGTGGGGCGCGGCTGGCGGAGGTGGATCGGGCGGAGCTGGTGCCGGTGCAGCAGGTGGTCACGCTGCCGTCGCCTCGGGTGCCGTTGCTGGTGGCGGCGTTGTTGGTGGTGGTGACGGTGGCGGTTGCGGTGCTCGGCGTGGGTGCGCCGGGGCGGAATGTGCCTCCTGCGGGGATGATTCGGATCGACGGGATGGATCCCGCCTCGGGGACCGTGGATCTCGATCTGTCCAGGCCGGTGCCGATCACTGTCAGCGGGGCGGACGCCGATGAGGCGAAGCTGTCGGTGGATGTGCTGGGTGTGCGGGCCGGGGGACAGGGTGCGGCTTTGCCGGGTGGGTCGGGGGAGTTGTCCGCGCCGGTGAACCAGTACGTGCTCGCGGGTCGGCTGACCGGTGAATTGTCGCTGTCCCGTGCGGGTTCCGAGACGGCCACCTATCGGTTCGGGGTGCGGACGCGGCAGCGGGCCACGACCACCGCGACGGCCGTCGGAATCCTGCTGCTCCTGCTGTTCGCCGCCGCATACGCCGAATCGAACGCCCGCACGCTGCGGCGTGGCAGTGCCCGCTTCGCGGCGACCGTCGGGCTGGCCATCAGCACGGGACTGCTCGGGATCGCGGCGGCCGGGGCGGCGTGGGTGCTGCTCGGCCGCGAACCCACCCTGCCCGGTGTGATCGTGTGCGCCGCAGGCGGTGTCGCGGCCGGACTGGCCCTGGCCGTCGGCTGCCGCCGGGTCGGCAAGCGGTACCGCTATCTGCGGGTGCAACTGCTCCGGGAGCGCGCCTGACCTCGAGGCAGCGCGGCGGTAATGGTGAACCGGGCTTCCGGCGATATACGCACGAGCGCAGCGAGATCGACGACTGCGCCGGGGAAGGGGCGGGAACATGGCGGGGCGGCCGGTCATCGAGATCCGGGAATGGGGACGGCCCGCGCGGCGGCGGCTGCTGGACGGGCCCATCGTCTTCGGGCGCGACGGTAGTCACGAGGTGTTGGCCGACGGCGGGGTCTCGCGGCAGCACCTGCGGCTGGTGCCCACCCCGACGGCCCTGTCCGTGGTCGACCTGGGCAGCCGCAACGGCACCACCGTCAATGGCGTGGCCCTGACCGGCCGGCGGGAACTCGTCACCGGTGACGTGGTGCGCCTGGGCCGCAGCGAGATCCTGGTGCTGCACACCCCGACCGGCGAACCGGACGAGCACGGCCCCGCCGAGACCGTGCTCGGGCCGTCCGGCGCGATACCCCGCCCGCCCGGCGGCGAGCCGACGCCCGCGCGCTGGGTGGCCCTCGCCAACCGGATCCTCGGCCTCGACCCGACCGGTGAGCGAAACCTGTTCCCCGCCTTCACCGAACTGCCGAGCCGGATACCGCTGCCGGTCTGGCAGGCGGCGCGCTTCCTGAGCATCACCGCCTACCTGGCGCTCATCGTCACGCTGTTCGTGCGGCCCGCGGGTGGCCTGTTCGTCTTCTTCGGGATCGTCGTCCCGCTGCTGCCCGGACTGTTCCTCATCGCACCGGGCCTGTGGCGCAACACCTGTCCGCTGGCCGCCACCAATCAGCTGCCGCGGCTGTTCCGCTTCACCCGCGCGCTCACGCCGCCGGCCTGGCTGCAGCAGCGCGGCTATCTGATCGCCGTCGCGCTGTTCTTCGGCATCGCCGGATCGCGCCTAGCGGGCCTGGACCGCAGCGGCGTCGCCACGGGTCTCGTGCTGTCCGCGGTCCTGCTGGCGGCGTTCACCGGAGGTGTCGTGTTCAAGGGCAAGAGCGGCTGGTGCAGCAGCATCTGCCCGCTGTTCCCGCTGCAGCGCGCCTACGGGCAGACGCCGTTCGTCACCATCGCCAACAATCACTGCCGCCCGTGTGTGGGCTGCGCCAAGAACTGCTTCGACTTCAAGCCGCGCGCCGCCTACCAGGCCGATATGGCCGATCCGGACCCCGGCTGGAGCGCGCCCCGCAAGCTGTTCGCCGCCGCGCTGCCCGGATTCGTGCTCGGGTTCATGGTGCTGGCCGGATATCCGGGAGTGCCGGTGCCGCAACGGTATCTGACGCTGGGCCTGGTTCTGCTGGTCGCGGTGGGCGTCTACTTCGCCGTCGAGGCGCTGACCGGGGTGGGCCCGGCCATGCTGTCGGCGGTGTACGCGGTGGTGGCCCTCAACGGCTTCTACTGGTTCGCGGGACCGGTGCTGCTCGGCTCGTTCACCACCATCACCGGGGTCGGCGGCGTGGCCTGGTTGCGCTGGCCGATCAGCTTTTTCGTCCTGGCCGCGACCCTGCTGTTCCTGGCCCGCACCCGGGTCAGCGAACTCCAGTACGCGCTCAGCACCGGCGCCCGCACCGAACCCGTCCTGCTGCCCTTCCCGCGGCCGCGCATCGACGACGACAATGCCACCGCCCCAGCGGCTTCGGTGGACTTCGACGGCCGGACCGTGGCCGCCGAACTCGGCGTGAGCCTGCTCGATCTCGCCGAGCAGGCGAACCTGCCCCTGGAGTCGGGCTGCCGCATGGGCGTCTGCGGCGCCGACCCGGTCGCGATCCTCGAGGGTGGCGAGCAGCTGTGCGATCCGACCGCCGACGAGCGAAACACTCTGCGGCGGTTGGGATTCGCCGACAACACCCGCATGGCCTGCGGCGCCCGCGTGAACGGCGGCGGCGTCCGGGTCTCGCTCACCCCCGAACCGGGGCACGGCACCGGCGACCGCCCCGCCCACTTCGATCGCTCCCTGATGAGCCTGGTCGTCATCGGCACCGGCATCGCGGGCGTCACCGCCGCCGACTTCCTGCGCCGCGGCCACCCCGACTGCGAAATCCACCTGGTCGGCCGGGAATCCCACGACTTCTACAACCGCATGGGCATCTCGCGCCTCATCCCCGGTCGGTCCGCCATGCAGGGCCTGCACCTGCTGCCCGAACAGTGGTACGAGGACCACCGCATCACGCCGTGGCTCAATACCCTTGCCACACACCTGGATCCACGGTCGCAGCGGGTCCACCTCGGCACTGGCGACGTCCTGCCCTACGACCGGCTCATCCTCGCGACGGGTGCGTCCGCCGCGCTGCCCGAGATCGCCGGACTGCACCGGCCCGGCAGCTTCGTGCTCCGCGAGGCGGGGGACGCCATGACCATTCGCGCCTACGCCCAGCAGCGGTCCTGCGTCCGCGCCGTGGTCGCCGGCGGTGGTCTGCTCGGTCTCGAGGCCGCATATGCCCTGCACCAGTTGGGATTACGTGTCACCGTGCTGGAACGCGGGCCGCGGCTGCTCGGCAAGCAGCTCGATCCGCGGGCGTCGGCCATCGTGCTGGACCACATCACCCGGGCCGGGATCGAGGTCCGGCACCGGGCCGAGACCGCCGCGCTGACCGCCGATTCCGGGGCGGTCGCACCCGGCGGGCAGCGCGGGCCCGGCCGCGACTCCGATCCGGTCCGGTCCGTGGTCCTGAAGGACGGGACGGTGCTGCCGTGCGAGGTATTCCTCACCGCCACCGGCATCCGCCCCAATACCGACCTGGCCGCCCGCGCCGGAATCCCGGTCCGGCGCGGCATTCTCGTGGACGACCGCATGCGCACCGCCGTGCCGCACGTGTACGCGGCCGGAGACGTGGCCGAACATCGCGACCGCGTACTCGGCCTGTGGCCCATCGCCGCCGAACAGGCGCAGGCCGCGGCGGTGAACGCGCTCGGCGGCGATCAGGTGCTGACGGCGGAGACGCCCGCCACCATCCTCAAGGGAGTCGGCCTGGAGCTGTTCAGCATCGGGCAGGTCGAGCCGGGACAGCGCGACGAGGTGATCGTGGTGGACGAATCACCCCGGCCGTCCTATCGGCGGCTGGTCATTTCCGGCGACCGTGCGGTCGGGGCGATCGTGCTCGGCCATCACCCCACCGATGTGGCCGCCGCGCAGCAGGCCGTCCGCGCCCGGAAGGCGATACCCGGGGCGGCTCGGAATGCCCTGCAGCGAGGGGACTGGTCCGCATTGCAGTAGCGCGGGATGTCGGCTGCGCGGTGGCCACCTGGTCGGCACTGCGACCTACTGGGCGGCCTGCGCCGTGCGATAGGTCAGAACCCGCTCACCGATACGCAGACTCCACCCCGCCTTCAACTCCGTCGGCCGCTGCCCCACCCGAACCCAGTCCGCCGCACCGGGAGCGGCCACGAAGGTCCCGCCGGGCGTCCCCGCGTCCCGCACGTACACCAGGCCGTTCTCGACGAACACCCGCGCGTGCACCCGCGACACGTGCCGATCCCGCGCGATCACGATGGGCGAGGCCACCGCCCGCCGCACCGCCTCGTCGATCATCGGATCCCGCCCGATCACATACGGCCGATCCAGCGGATACACCGCGCCCTCGGTGCTGGTGAGCGCCCCACCTGCCGCGGCCATGGCGGAGGTCGCGGGCGGCTGCGGCCCGGCGGTGGCGCGGGTTCCGGGCTCGGCGATGTCTTCGGCGCCCGGGCTGTACGCAGCGGTCGGCGGTTGATCCTCCGGGGCGGGGCGATCCTTTCGCCCGGCCGGACGGCCGGAATCGGGTCCGGAGTCGGCCTGCGCCTCGATCCGCACCCGCTTGTCGAGCGCCGGCGCAGGTTGGTCCGGACCAGAGTCACCCGCGAGCCGTGAGCCCGGAGCAGGAGTCGTGGCGGCATTGCGGGGATTCACGGGTTCGGCGGCGGGCTCCGGCGGATTCGGGGAAACCTGCTGTCCGGCAGCAGATTCCGCGCTCGGGGCCGGAACGGGTCCTGAGAAACGCGGATGGGAGGGCGTCGGGGTCGGGGCCCGGCGGGTGAGGTCGGCGACCGGAGGGGACTCCGGCGCGGCTTTCGGCGGGGTCTCACTGGCGCGCGGGGCCGTCAGTCCCGAGACCGGGGCGTGCAGGACGAAACCGCCGCCCGCCACGACTCCGGCCCGCAGATCGGTGTGCGGCAGTTCGCTGCCCGCGTCGTCGGCGACCACGGTGAGCCGCCGGATCGGATCGCGCACGATTTCGTCGGCCCAGGTCAGGGCGCGTTCCCCGGACAGCAGGCGGGCGCCCTCGGGCCCGTCGACCGCTGCCGTCACCGCGCCGCGCAGCAGGATCAGGATCCCGCCCGCCGTCGGCGCGACCACCCCGAAGGCCGGCGGCTGTGCGGAACTGCTGGTGAACACGGTCGCCGCCAGCCGCTGCGCGATCGCCACACCGGGATCCGCGGCGCTCGCCGCGGTCTCCGCCGCGCCGATTATCCGTTCCGTGGACGGACTTTCACCGTGCAAGAAGATGACCACATTCCCGAACCGGGCGACCAGTCCTGCCCCCGGTACCAACCCGACCGTCGTCGGAATCCGACCCATCCGCGCCTCCCTCTCCCGGCGCCCACAACATCGCAGCCAAGCATAGGACCGTTCCGCGGCCCGGGCATATGACCGATCCGTCGGGGCGCCCGGCGACACGTGTCCACCGGTTTGCGGGAATGCCGCCCATGGCCGGGATCCGGGCACGAGGATCGAGGCATCGTGCCGGTGCATACGGCTCCGGCGTCACCGATGAGGACCGAACCATGAGAGGCACGATCATCACGACCACCACCACCGCCGCCGCGATCGGCTGTGCCGCGCTCGCGACCATCGCCGGATTGGCCGCGCCCGCCGGCGCGACCGCGACCCGGGTCGGCATCGACCCGGGCATCAGCTTCGGCTCGGCCACCAACTACGGCACTGGCTGCAGCTACGCCATCGACGGCATTGTCGACGACCCGGTCACCCCGGTCGTCTTCTACGACAACGGGGTTCCCTTCGCCTACGCCACTCCCTCCGGCTCGCTGGCCCAGACCCGGTGGACGCCCGTCACCGCCGGACCGCACCGCCTGCAGGTCTGGCAGCACCGCCCCGACTGGCAGGACGTCTTGCCGTACGTCGACATCCAGGTCGGCAACGGCGTGCCGACCGGCTCCGGCTGCGGCGTCGCCAACTAGGCACGGCGCCGAACGGTCAATTCTCTCGGCGGTGGGCTGACAGATCTCTCGGCGGTGGGCGCCCGGCCCTACTCGAAAGCGGCCTGCGCGGCCGGTTCCGCGGCCTTGCGATCCTCGGCGACCAGGCCGATCCGGGTGCGGCGGTCGAGCAGGTCGCAGACGTCCAGCGCGCCCTCGGCCGCCACCGCGAAGGCGAATTCGGCTGCCGTGACGTCCATGCCGGGCGCCACCTCGGCCGCCAGGGCCGGATCCTGTTCCGCGAGCGCGAGCACCTCGGCGGCCTCGCTGCCGTAGCGCTCGACCAGGCGCGGCGGGGCCTGGATGGCATCGCGGGCCGCGCCGGACACCGCGCCCACCAGGGGCAGGCTGCGGGTGCGGCACGGTGCGGCGGCCAGGTGCGCGTGCGCCACCGCGGCATCCACCGCGTCCTCGGCCATCTTCCGGTAGGTCGTGAGCTTGCCGCCCACCACGGTGATGACGCCGGTGGGGGAGGTGAGCACGGCGTGCTCGCGCGAGATGTCGGCGGTGCTGTCGTCGCCGGTGCGCAGCAGCGGCCGCAGGCCTGCGAAGCTGCCGCGAATATCGCTGCGGCGCAACGGCTCCCGCAGCACGGTATTCACGGTGTCGAGCAGGAAGTCGATCTCGCCGTCGGTGGCGTGCGGGACGTCCGGCACCGGGCCGGGCGCCTCCTCGTCGGTGAGACCCAGATAGACCCGGTTGTGCGCGGCCGGGAACGCGAAGATGAAACGACTGGTGCTGCCCGGAATCGGCACGGTCAGCGAGGCGGTGAGGCCGCCGAACGCGGCGGCGTCGAACACCAGGTGCGTGCCGCGCGAGGGCCGCAGTTCGATGCTCGGATCCACCTGATCGGCCCACACGCCGGTGGCGTTCACGACCGAACGCGCTGTCACGTCCAGGGTTTCGCCGGTGAGTGTGTCGGTCAGCGTGGCCTTCCCACCGGTGACATTCATGGCCTCGACCCGGGTCAGTACCGTCGCGCCCTCCCGGGCCGCCGTGCGGGCGATGGCCACCACCAGCCGCGCATCGTCCACCAGCTGCCCGTCCCAGGCCAGCAGCCCGCCTCGCAGCCCGGCCCGGCGCACCGTCGGGGCCAGCCGCAGCGCCTCGGCCGCCGCCACCCGCCGCGACCGCGGCAGCACCGATGCCGGCGTCCCCGCCGCCCGGCGCAGTACGTCCCCGGCCAGGAAGCCGGTCCGCACCAGCAGCTTCTGCGCCGCACCGATATTCGGCAGCAGCGGCACCACCTGCGGCAGCGCCCGGGTCAGATGCGGCGCGGTGCGGGTGAGCAGGATGTCGCGCTCGACCGCGCTCTCGTGCGCGATCCCGACCCCGCCGCTGGCCAGATACCGCAGCCCGCCGTGCACCAGCTTGGAACTCCAGCGGCTGGTGCCGAACGCGAAGTCGTGCTTCTCCACCAGTACCGTCCGCAACCCACGGGCGGCGGCATCCAGCGCCACACCCACACCGGTGATGCCGCCACCGATCACCAGCACATCGATCGCCGCGTCGTCACCGAGTGCCGACAGCTCTCGCCGCCGCCGCGCCGCGTTGAGCGACGAGTCGGGGCGAGCCGTATTCGAAGTCATGGGAAGGCCTTTCGGTCAGTGCCGCTGTCGGTTGTCGAGAATGTGGAGCTACCGGGTCCCCGGTGAGGTGCCGGTGGGGGTCAGGTAGCCGTGCAGGGCGTAGGCGAGTTCGGTATCGAGGTGGTCGCCATCCAGAACCGGGGCGAAGGCGGTCGCCGACTGGACCGCGGACTGGGCCATCAGCAGCAGCATGGCGGCCAGCTGCCGGGGATCCCCGGCGCGAATCGAGTTGTCGGCCTGACCTTCTCGGATGGCGTCGGCGAACAGGTCGATGAGGGCGCGCTGATTGCGGCCCAGCCGCTCGAACACGTAGGTCAGCATGATGTCGGTGTCGGCGCGGAAGATCTTGGCGAACAGGGGATTCCGGCGCATCACCGCGCCGCCGCCGACAATGGCCCCGACCAGCCGCTCGCGCGCGCTGCCCGTGCTGGGCGCGGTGTCGGTGATGATCTCGCGCAGTTCCCGCACCAGCAGGTCCGCCACCAGGGACCCGGTATCGGGCCAGCGGCGGTACACCGTCGGCCGGCTGACGCCCGCGCGGCGGGCCACCTCGGTCAGGGTGGTGCGCCGGACGCCGAATTCGGCCACGCAGGCGCGTGCCGCGTCGAGGATGGCCCGATCGACGGCGGAGGATGGTTCGGTCGAACTCATGGTTGCCACCACCGGAGAGTAGTCGTTGTCGTTACTGCTTGACATTCTATGTCAGACTGTAACGCATGGTCGACACACAAGCAGCTACCGCGTCCACGGAAAACCCGGGCGAGCCGCAGGTTCGCGCGAGTATGGTGTGGGACGCCTGGGGCTCCCCGTCCGGACACAAACCGCTGTCCGACCAGATTCGGGGACTGCTCGCACAGGTTTTCGGGGTGTCCGGTGAGCCGGTGACCCGTCGCGATGAGGGCGACGTGCCGCTGCGCGCTTCGGCGCTCACGCCGGAACAGCACGCCGGGCTCGTCGCGGTGGTCGGAGCCGAGCACCTGTCGATCGACCATCGCGACCGCCTGCTGCGCGCCGGCGGCAAATCCACGCCCGACCTGTTGCGCCGCCGCGCCGACGGTGAGCAGGACGCGCCCGACGCCGTCGTCTTCCCCGCCGATCACGATCAGGTCCTCGCGCTGCTGAAGTACTGCTCCGCCAAGGGCATCGCGGTCGTGCCCTTCGGTGGCGGCACCAGCGTGGTCGGCGGCCTGGATCCCGCGCGCGGCCGCTTCCCGGCCGTCGTCGCCCTCGATCTGCGCCGCCTCGACACCCTCACCGACGTCGATCCGGTCAGCGGCACCGCCACCCTGGGCGCGGGCCTGTCCGGCCCGCAGGCAGAGGAACTGCTTGCCCGCCAAGGTCTTTCGCTCGGCCACTTTCCGCAGAGCTTCGAATACGCCACCATCGGCGGCTTCGCGGCCACCCGCTCCTCGGGCCAGGCCTCGGCCGGCTACGGCCGCTTCGACGACATGATCCAGCGGCTCCGGATCGCCACGCCCGCAGGCGATCTCGACCTCGGCCGGGCGCCCGCCTCGGCCGCCGGACCCGACCTGCGCGAACTGTTCTCCGGTTCGGAGGGCACCCTCGGCATCATCACCGGCGTCACCCTGCGCGTGCACCCGGTCCCGGAAACCACCGGCTACCATGCCTGGTCGTTCCCCGACTTCGCCACCGGCGCCAATGCGCTGCGCACCGTCATCCAGGCCGGCGCCGCCCCCACCGTCATGCGCCTGTCCGACGAGGCCGAGACCGGCCTGAACCTGGCCCGCGCCGGGGACATCGGCGGCGCGCCCGTCGGCGGCTGCCTCGCGGTCACCACCTTCGAGGGCACCGCCGCGCACGTGGCCGCCCGCAGTGCCGAGGCCGCCGCCCTGCTGGCCGCCGCCGGCGGCACCGCGCTCGGCGAAACCCCCGCCCGGGAATGGGAACACGGCCGCTTCGCCGCCCCCTACCTGCGTGATGCGCTGCTGGACGTGGGCGTGCTCTGCGAGACCCTCGAAACCGCCACCAGCTGGGCCGATCTCGCCAACCTCAAGGCGAAGGTGACTGCGGCGCTGACCGATTCGCTCACCGCCCAGGGCACCCCCGCGCTGGTCATGTGCCACATCTCGCACACCTACCCGACCGGCGCGTCGCTGTACTTCACCGTCGTCGGCAAGCAGGCCGCGGACCCGATCGCGCAGTGGGCCGTCGCCAAGCGGGCCGCGGGCGACGCCATCGTGGCCGCGGGCGGCACCATCACCCACCATCACGCGGTGGGCGCCGACCATCGGCCGTGGATGACCGACGAGATCGGCGATCTGGGTGTGCAGGTGCTGCGTGCGGTGAAGAATGCCGTCGACCCCGCCGGAATCCTCAACCCTGGGAAGCTGATTCCGTGACAACGATCCGCTCCATCGCCCTGGTGACCAACCCGCTGTCCGGTCACGGCAAGGGCGCGCTGGTCGCCGTGGAGGCGGCGAACCGCTTCGCCGCCCGCGGTGTCCAGGTCACCGAGATCCGCGGTGAGTCGGCCGCCGAGAGCGAACGGCTGGTGCGCAAGGCGCTGGCCGACCCGGACGCCCGCCCCGACGCCGTGGTGGCGGCGGGCGGTGACGGACTGGTCGGCGTGGTGCTGCAGGCCCTGGTCGGCACCGGCGTCCCCCTCGGCCTGATCCCCGGCGGCACCGGCAACGACCTCGCCCGCGAACTCGGCGTCCCCGACGACACCGACGCCGCGGTGGCCGCGGTCGTGGGCGGCCGGACCCGCGCCATCGATCTCGGCACCGTGGAAACCGAGGAGTCGGGCCGCGCCCTCTGGTTCGCCACCGTCACCGGCACCGGCCTCGACGCGCGAGTCACCCTGCGCGCCAACGCTCTCCGCTGGCCCAGCGGCCCGATGCGCTACACCGTCGCCGCCCTGCTCGAACTCGCGGGCAAGCTGGCCGTGCCCTACCGCATCGAACTGACCGGCTCACCCGACCATCCGGACGGCACCGTCCTGGAACTGGACGCGGTCATGGTCGCCGTCGGCAATACCCGCACCTACGGCGGCGGCATGCTCATCTGCCCCGACGCGCTCATCGACGACGGCCTGCTGGACCTGACCGTGGTCGGGGCCATGTCCCGGCTGGAGATGCTGCGCCTGCTCCCGACCCTGTCCTCCGGCAAGCGCATCGACCATCCCGCCGCGGTCCAGTACCAGGCCCGGGAGATCCGCCTGACCGCTCCCGGCGCGCCCGCCACCGCCGACGGCGACCCGGCCGGACTGCTCCCCGCGCACTTCCGCGCCGCCCGGGGCGCCCTGGACGTGCTGGTCCCCTGACCCCTGTCGTACCGCCCGACCGCGTCCGGTCGTCCGGCAAAAGCAGTGCGCCCCATGCCTTTCGGCATGGGGCGCATCTGTCATATCGGGTCGGAGGAAGGTGGGCTGGAATTCTCACCAGACCTGAAAGACGCCCAAACCCTTCGGGCTCAGCACCACATCCACCGAGCCGCCGGGATGCGCCGCGGCCTCACCGACGATCGCGGGCATATCCGCGAAGACGGCATGGCCGTTCTCGAGGAGAGTCGAATCGGGTTGCAGCCCCACGATAACGGCATCATGCGGCGCATACCGGTCGACCAGCGCCGGAATCGGGCTCTCGGCCAGGGCCTGCGTCTCACCGTGATCGAGCTCCACCCCCGCCGCGCCTATCTGCGGAATCACGAACGGGGTTGCGGCGGAAGCGGTTCCGGCCCAGGCAGATCCGGCCAGACCGAGCCCCGCGCAGGCGGCCGCGGCAAGAGCAAAGGTTCGAACACGCATGATGACTCGCTTTCCAGCGGCGGGAGAGATGTCCTGCGGAGCTGTATCGATTACTGCGGTGAACTGTGGCGACTGGATCCAGCCGGGTAGCCAGAACACATCACCGCAGGTCACCATGGCAAGGCTCGAGTGATTTATGTCACTCTGACAGGTAAAAGTGATTCAGCTCACATGCTCTGACCGGGCAAATGCGACAGGCGGTCGGAGCGCCGGCTAGGACGGGCGTGCGATGAGCAAGTTTCCAGAAATCGGCTTCCGCGGCAGGAGCTGGTGAGCAACCGTCAGCCCGGCCCGCTCCAGCGCATCCTTCACCGCGGCGACCGGGCGGAGGGTGAATCCGTATGGGGCGAAAGGCATTTTCGCCATGGCGTCCGGGTCGCCGATGCCGATCACCAAGCGGCCCTGGGGTGCGAGGACCCGTGCCAGCTCGGTGCAGGCGCGATCCAGGTCCGGCACGAAATAGATAGTGTTGCAGGTGATCACGGCATCCAGGGCGGCGTCCGGGAACGGGAGCTCGGTGAGGGAGCCCTCGGCCAGGCGCAGGCGGTCGGACGAGACGTCGGCCGCGAACTCCGATCGCGCCCGCGCCAGCATGTCGGGGGAGAGCTCGACACCGGTCACCGTGCCGGACCCGATCCGGTCCAATAGCAGGGTCAGCCCGATGCCCCCGCCGAATCCGATATCGGCGGCCGCGTCACCGGCGGCCACCTCGGTCGCCGCCACCGCGGCCTCGATCATCGGCCGGTTACCGCGATTGAGGAGGCGCGCCACGCCCTTGCCCAGCACTCCGTGCGGATTTCCCAGCTGCCCGGCGACCGTCGACATCACCCGCGAGACAATCGGATTCATGCTCGACAGGTTACCCGCCGGTCGCTCCGCCGGGACCTCGCAATGCGCTTGTCACGACGCGAAAACAATGCGGCGGACGCAACGTTGATGCAACGAAATCTGGTCTACCCTGGCCCATTTGGGTCAGAACCTGAGAATTGCCTTTGGATCCGGGAGTGGGGCCCGAAACGGCGGTAGGCTGACCATCGAGGGCGAGGCTTCCGGTGTCCCTCATCCGTCGGAAGCCTCGCCCTTCGGCTATCCATCCGGGCTCGCTCCGCCGGTAAATCGGGCCTAGGAAAAACCCGGTCGTTCGGCGATAATCCCAGCCCTTAGAATCGACCGGTGACCAGCGCAGCCTCTGAGAACCCGCGTAATCGTGCCGATGCCCTCCCCAAGAGCTGGAACCCCAGCGATGTCGAGGCCGACCTGTACGAGCGCTGGGTAGCCGCCGGTTACTTCGCCGCCGACCCGGGCAGCGCCAAGCCCGCCTACTCGATCGTGCTGCCCCCGCCGAACGTCACCGGCACCCTGCACATGGGCCACGCCCTCGACCACACCCTCATGGACCTGCTCACCCGCCGCAAGCGCATGCAGGGCTTCGAGGTGCTGTGGCTGCCCGGCATGGACCACGCGGGTATCGCCACCCAGACCGTGGTGGAGAAGCAGCTCGCCGTCGATGGCAAGACCAAGGAGGACTTCGGCCGCGAGCTGTTCGTCGACAAGGTCTGGGACTGGAAGCGCGAGTCCGGGGGCCAGATCCAGGGTCAGATGCGCCGCCTCGGCGACGGTGTGGACTGGAGCCGCGACCGCTTCACCATGGACGACGGGCTCTCCCGGGCCGTGCAGACCATCTTCAAGCGCCTCTACGACGCGGGCCTCATCTACCGCGCCGAGCGCCTGGTGAACTGGTCACCGGTGCTGCAGACCGGCATCTCCGACCTCGAGGTGGACCACAAGGAGGTCGAGGGCGAACTCGTCTCGCTGCGCTACGGCTCGCTGAACGACGATGAGCCGCACGTGATCGTGGCCACCACCCGGGTGGAGACGATGCTGGGTGACACGGCCGTCGCGGTGCATCCCGACGACGAGCGGTACCAGGCCCTCATCGGCACCACGGTCTACCACCCGATCACCGGCCGCCAGATCCCGATCGTCGCCGACGACTACGTCGACCCCGAATTCGGTTCCGGCGCGGTCAAGATCACCCCGGCGCACGATCCCAACGACTTCGAGCTCGGCCTGCGCCACAACCTGCCCATGCCCACCATCATGGACAAGACCGGCAAGATCGCCGACAGCGGAACCGAATTCGACGGGATGGACCGCTTCGAGGCCCGGCTCAAGATCCGCGAGCGGCTCGAGGCCGAGGGCCGGGTGGTCGGGCGCAAGTATCCCTACATCCACCAGGTCGGCCACTCCGAGCGCTCCGGCGAACCCATCGAACCCCGCCTGTCCATGCAGTGGTGGGTGAAGGTCGAGGGCATCGCCAAGGCCGCCGGTGACGCGGTCCGCAACGGCGACGTCAAGATCCACCCCGCCAGCCAGGAACCGCGCTGGTTCGAGTGGGTCGACAACATGCACGACTGGAACATCTCGCGCCAGCTGTGGTGGGGGCACCGCATCCCGATCTGGTACGGCCCCGAGGGCGAGATCGTCTGCGTCGGACCCGACGAACAGGCCCCCGAGGGCTACGTCCAGGACCCGGACGTGCTCGACACCTGGTTCTCCTCGGGCCTGTGGCCCTTCTCCACCATGGGCTGGCCGGACGCGACGCCCGAGCTGAGCACGTTCTATCCGACCAGCGTGCTGGTCACCGGCTACGACATCCTCTTCTTCTGGGTCGCCCGGATGATGATGTTCGGCATGTTCGTCTCCGACGACCCGGTGCTCACCGTCGGCAAGGACCCGAACCAGAAGCAGGTCCCGTTCCAGGACGTGTTCCTGCACGGCCTGATTCGCGACGAGTTCGGTAAGAAGATGTCCAAATCGCGCGGCAACGGCATCGACCCGCTGGACTGGATCAACGAATACGGCGCCGACGCCACCCGATTCACCCTCGCCCGCGGCGCGCAGCCCGGCGGCGACCTCTCGGTCGGCACCCCGCACGTGACGGCCTCGCGCAGCTTCATCACCAAGCTGTTCAACGCCACCAAGTTCGCGCTCATGAACGGCGCGCAGCCGGGCGAACTGCCCGCGCGCGCGAGCCTCACCGACACCGACCGCTGGATCCTGGACCGCCTCGACGAGGTCGTCACCGAAGTCGATGCGGCCCTGGACCGTTACGAGTTCAGCAAGGCCCTCGAGGGTCTGTACCACTTCGCGTGGGACGAATTCTGCAGCTGGTACCTGGAATTGGCGAAGGTGCAGTTCGCCGAGTCCGAGGAGCGCGCGGCGAGCACCCGCCTGGTGCTCGGCACCGTCCTGGACGCCGTGCTGCGCCTGCTGCATCCGGCCGTCCCGTTCGTCACCGAGACGCTGTGGCAGGCCCTCACCGACGGCGCCGAGGGCGAGTCCATCGTCATCTCCGCCTGGCCGGCCGTCTCCGGCGCCACCGCCGACGCGGTTGCGGCCCGCCGGGTTTCGGACACCCAGAAGCTGATCACCGAGATCCGCCGCTTCCGCTCCGACCAGGGCCTGGCCGACAGCCAGAAGGTGGCCGCCAAGCTCAACGGCATCGACACCGCCGACCTGCGCGCCCAGGAGGCCGGTATCGCCAACCTGGCCAAGCTCACCCCGGCCGGTGACGGCTTCGCCGCCACCGCCTCGCTCGAGGTGCGCCTGAGCACCGCCACGGTGACCGTCGAGATCGACACCTCCGGCACGGTCGACCTCGACGCCGAGCGCCGCCGCCTGGAGAAGGACCTCGCCGCCGCCCAGAAGGAACTGGCCGGCACCACCGGCAAGCTCGGCAACGAGGCGTTCCTGGCCAAGGCCCCCGAGGACGTGGTCGCGAAGATCAAGGCGCGCAAGGAGATCGCCGAGGGCGACGTCGAGCGGATCACCGCCCGCCTCGCCGAGATCGCCAAGCTGGCGGCCCAATGAACGACGAACCGGAACGTCAGTACGCCGAGGGCGCCCCGCTGAGCAGCGGCACCTCGCCGGTGGACCTGGCCGAGATGGCGCTGGTCGAGGCCGAACTCGACCAGCGCTGGCCGGAAACCAAGATCGAGCCGTCGCTCACCCGCATCGCGACGCTGATGGACCTGCTGGGCTCGCCCCAGCAGTCCTATCCGGCCATCCACGTCGCCGGGACCAACGGCAAGACCTCGGTCACCCGCATGATCGACTCGCTGCTCACCGCGCTGCACCGGCGCACCGGGCGCATCACCAGCCCGCACCTGCAGCTGGCCACCGAGCGCATCGCCATCGACAACGCGCCCATCACGCCCGGGCGTTATGTCGAGATCTACCGCGAACTGCTGCCGTACGTGGAGATGATCGACGCGCAGTCGAAAGCCGCAGGCGGCCCGGCCATGTCGAAGTTCGAGGTGCTCACCGGGATGGCCTACGCGGCCTTCGCCGAAGCGCCGGTGGACGTGGCCGTGGTGGAAACCGGGATGGGCGGTCGCTGGGACGCCACCAATGTGATCGACGGTGAGGTCGCCGTCATCACCCCGATCGGGTTGGACCACATCGACTATCTGGGCCCCGACCTCACCTCCATCGCGGGGGAGAAGGCGGGGATCATCAAGAAGGCCCCCGCCGACGACCTCGTCCCGCGCGACACCGTCGCCGTCATCGCCCAGCAGGAACCCGAGGCCATGGAGGTGCTGCTGCGCCGCGCGGTCGAGGTCGACGCGGCCGTCGCCCGCGAGGGCTCGGAGTTCCAGGTGCTGTCCCGTCGCGTCGCCATCGGCGGCCAGATGCTGGAGCTGCAAGGGCTCGGCGGCGTCTACGACGAGATCTTCCTGCCCATGCACGGCGAGCACCAGGCCCGCAACGCGGTGCTGGCGCTGGCCGCGGTCGAGGCGTTCTTCGGCGCGGGCGCGTCCCGGCAGCTCGACATCGACGCCGTACGAGCCGGATTCGCGGCCGCCGTCAGCCCCGGCCGGATGGAGCGCATGCGCAGCGCGCCCACTATCTTCATCGACGCCGCCCACAACCCGCACGGGGCCGCGGCCCTGGCGGCCACGCTGACCAGCGAATTCGACTTCCGCAAACTGGTCGGCGTGATCGCGGTGCTGGGCGACAAGGACGCGGGCGGCATCCTCGACGCCCTGGAACCGGTCTTCGACGAGATCGTCGTCACCGAGAACGGCTCCCCGCGCGCCCTGCCCGTCGACGACCTGGCCAACCTCGCGGTCCAGCGCTTCGGCGACGAACGCGTGGCCGTCGCCCACGACCTGGCCGACGCCATCGAGACCGCCATCGCCCTCGCCGAGGGCGGGGAGGACGGCGAACTGGTCTCCGGTGCGGGCATAGTCATCACCGGCTCGGTCGTCACCGCCGGGGCCGCCCGCAGCCTGTTCGGAAAGGATCCCGTATGACCTCCGACGCCACGCCCGACGTCCCGCCGCCCGCCACCGACCCGTGGAAGGGCCTGCGCGGCGTCATGGCCGGCACCCTGGTCCTCGAGGCCATCACCGTGCTGCTGGCGCTGCCGGTGATCGGCGCGGTCGGCGGCGGCCTGCGCTGGTGGTCCGTCCTCTACGTGGTCGGCCTGGCCGTGGTCATGTTCCTGGGCGCGGGCCTGCAGCGCCGGCCCTGGGCCATCCCGTTCAACCTGGCCCTGCAGGCGGCCATGCTGCTCGGCGGCTTCATCCACCTGTCGATCCTGGTGATCGGTGTGGTCTTCGTCGCCGTCTGGGTCTTCATCCTGTTCCTGCGCTCCGATGTGCAGAAGCGGATGAACGCGGGGACGCTGCCCAGTCAGCGCATGTCCGGCGCATGAGTTCTCGTTACCCCAGGCGACAACTGATTTCGTTGCGCCCGGGATAACTCGTCGGGTACGTCCAAAATTGCTTCGCATCCTGACCGCCGGCACGCGAATGTGGCCGGCGACGGCTCCCGGCCGTGCGCTGGCGTTTCGGGGAGGCGGTACTGTGTCGGCGTGACTGAGCAGACGTTGGTACTCATCAAGCCCGACGGCGTGGCCCGCGGCCTCGTCGGGGAGATCATCACCCGGATCGAGCGCAAGGGTCTGAAGATCGCGGCGCTGAAGCTCGTGAACGTCTCGCCCGAGCTGGCCGCCGTGCACTACGCCGAGCATGCCGAGCGCCCGTTCTTCGGATCGCTCATCGAATTCATCACCTCCGGCCCGGTGGTCGCGGCCGTGCTCGAGGGCCCGCGCGCCATCACCGCGTTCCGTCAGATCGCGGGCGGCACCGACCCGGTCGAGAAGGCCGTCCCCGGCAGCATCCGCGGCGACTACGCCCTCGAGACCCAGTACAACCTCGTGCACGGCTCCGACTCGCCCGAGTCCGCCAAGCGCGAGATCTCGCTCTGGTTCCCGGAATTCGCGCTCTGAACCCGTGCGGGGCACCGCTCCCCGCACACACTCGATAGGTCCGGGGGAGACCCGGAAGGCAGAGGCAGCCGCCCGCCCCTGCGCCCCGGAAGGCAGGCGCGGGCGGGCAGCCCTCCGCCGCACACCGGTCGGAGGCGGCGCGGTCCGCGTCAGACTCGCGAGGCCCGCTCCGGGCCGCGCGGGCACGACGCTCCGGCGTGGTGTGGGATACTGACTCTGGAAGTGACCGACGCCGGCCGTTTGCGGCCGGGGGCGTTCACCTTCGATTGACACCGCGGAGCGACGGACGATCATCGCTGCCGCCGACGGCTTCCAAGACTCGGCCGCCGGGCAGGCACGCTGGATGAACGCTCGTGAAACGGCGTTGAGCCAAACCAACCAGGCGCCACGTGACCTGTTAGCCCGAACGACGAGATACCGGTGATAACGGGGCACGCGGCGCGAAGACTTACGATCTCGCGCCCCCGGGCGTGAGGCCAACAAAACAGCGCCCCCGCGTCGGCCGCGTCACTCCTCGGAGGAACGCGCCCGGGGGCCCCGAGGAGATTTCGTGGCCGATCAAGAGCCGCTGGAAGCATCGCAGAGCAACGGTGAAGGGGAGGGCACTCAGATCACCCCGGCTGCCGAACAATTGCCGGAACGGATCCGAGTGCACGCACTGGCGAAGCTGCTGGGCACTACCAGCAAACGTATTCTGGCCCACCTGACCGAGATGGGCGCGCAGGCGCGAAGCCCGCAATCGAGTCTGGACCGCACCGTCGCCGAAACCGTCCGCGACGCCTTCGGCCCGCGTGACGTCGAACTCGTCGAACCTGCCCCGGCCGGGCCCGAGCCGATCGCCGAGGCCACCGTCGACGCGGCCATCGCCGCCGGCGACGACCGGGCGGCCGACGAGATCGCCGCCGAGGAGGTGGAGGCCGTCGAGGACACCGCGGGCGCCGCGCCCGCGGTCAAGCAGACCACCCTGTTCGCGAGCCCGTTCCAGACCGAGCCGCAGCTCGAGGAGCCGGTCCAGTATCAGCCGTCCGCCGTGGTGGCCGCGCCGCTGTTCCAGGCGCCGGATGCCGCGGCCGCCGAGGACGCCCGCCGCCAGCGCCGCGCCGAGCGCGGCGGTCGCAAGGCCCGGGCCGAGGAACCGGTCGCCGAGGAGCAGGAGCTCGAGGCCAAGGCCGTCACCGAGGAAGCCGCGTCCGAGGACACCGAGGACGAGGGCGAGTGGGACGGCGACCAGGACCGCGACCAGCGCGGTGAAGGCACCTCGCGGCGTCGCCGCCGGGGTCGCCGGGGTCGCGGCCGCGGTCGTGGCGAACAGCACGGCGACAACGACACCGATGAGGCCGAGGGCGACGAGCAGCTAGAGGGCGAGGCCGACGAGTCGGCCGAATCCGCCGACGTCGGCGAGGACGAGGACGAGGGCGCGGCCGTGCCCGAGGGCTCGAGCAGCCGTCGCCGCCGTCGCCGTCGCCGCCGCAAGGGCGGGGACGACAACGAGCCCGAGGCCGCCGACGACGATCCGCCGAACACCGTCGTGCACGAGCGCGAGCCGCGCAGCAAGCGCCGCGCCGCGCAGGTGGACGAGGTGCAGGGGATCAGCGGCTCGACCCGCCTGGAGGCCAAGCGCCAGCGCCGCCGGGACGGTCGCGAGGCCGGCCGCCGGCGTCCGCCCATCCTGACCGAGTCGGAGTTCCTGGCCCGCCGCGAAGCGGTGGACCGGGTGATGGTGGTGCGCGAGAAGCACTTCTCCGAGCACCCCACCTCCACCACCCAGGTCGCGGTGCTCGAGGACAACATCCTGGTCGAGCACTTCGTGACCTCCACCGGGTCGGCGTCGATGGTCGGCAATGTGTACCTCGGCAAGGTGCAGAACGTGCTGCCGTCGATGGAGGCGGCGTTCGTCGACATCGGCCGCGGCCGCAACGGCGTGTTGTACGCGGGTGAGGTGAACTGGGAGGCCGCCGGTCTGGGCGGCAAGGAGCGCAAGATCGAGCAGGCGCTCAAGCCCGGTGACACCGTGCTGGTGCAGGTCTCGAAGGATCCGGTGGGCCACAAGGGCGCCCGCCTGACCACGCAGATCAGCCTGGCCGGTCGCTTCCTGGTGTACGTGCCGGGCGGCACCTCGACCGGTATCTCCCGCAAGCTGCCCGACACCGAGCGCAAGCGGCTCAAGGAGATCCTGCGCGACATCGTGCCGCAGGACGCGGGCGTCATCATCCGCACCGCGTCGGAGGGTGTCTCCGAGGCCGAGCTGGCCCGCGATGTGGAACGGCTGCAGGCGACCTGGCGCACCATCGAGGAGCAGTCCAAGAACGGCTCGGGCGCGCCCAAGACCCTGTACGAAGAGCCGGACCTGCTGGTCAAGGTGGTCCGCGACCTGTTCAACGAGGACTTCTCCAAGCTGGTCATCGAGGGCGAGCGCGCCTGGACCACGGTGGAGAACTACGTCCGCACGGTCGCCCCGGACATGCTGGCCCGGGTCGAGCGGCACGAGAACAACGGCGTCGACGTGTTCGGTTCCCTGCGCATCGACGAGCAGCTGGCCAAGGCGCTCGACCGCAAGGTGTGGCTGCCCTCCGGCGGCACCCTGGTGATCGACCGCACCGAGGCCATGACCGTCATCGACGTCAACACCGGCAAGTTCACCGGGTCGGGCGGGTCGAATCTCGAAGAGACCGTGACCCGCAACAACCTGGAGGCGGCCGAGGAGATCGTGCGCCAGATGCGGCTGCGCGATATCGGCGGCATGATCGTCGTCGACTTCATCGACATGGTCCTGGAGTCGAACCGGGATCTGGTGCTGCGCCGCCTCACCGAGGCGCTGGGCCGGGATCGCACCCGTCACCAGGTCTCCGAGGTCACCTCGCTGGGTCTGGTCCAGATGACCCGCAAGAAGCTGGGCACCGGCCTGGTCGAGGCATTCTCCACCACCTGCGAGACCTGCCACGGCCGCGGCATCCTGGTGCACAATTACCCCGTCGAGTCGTCGGCTCCGGCCGGGGACGGCGGCGAGGGTGTGAGCCGTCGTGAGGGTTCGCGCCGCCGCCGCAAGGACCGCAGCGCGGCCGCCGCCGAGGCCCCGGCCGTCGAGCCGGTGGTCGAGGAGAAGGCCGAGAAGCACGAGGTCAAGGCCGAGCAGGCCGCGGCCAAGCGCGCCCACCCGGTGGCCATGGCCATGGCCGCGCACGCCGCCGACGAGGCCGTGCACGCGGCGGACGAGGACGCCATCGCGGCCGCCGATGCCGCGAATGCGCTGCTGGCCGAGGGTGAATCGGCGAGCGTGGCCGATGTCACGGCCGCCGAGTCCGTGATCGTTCGCGAGGCCGAGAACGCCGCCGCCGAGGCGGCCCTGGCCGAACGCGCGGTATCGGAGATCGAGACCGCCACCGAGGAGGCGGCGGTCGAGACCGCACCGGCCACCAACGGCACCGCGCCCGCCGTGGACACCGTCGTGGTCGAGTCCGAGCCCGTGGCAACGGAATCGCCGATCGCGGAGGCCCACGCGGCCGTGGCCGCCGCGGAAGCGCAGCCCGGTCGTCGTCCCACCCGTCGCCGGGTGGCGCGCACGGCCTCGGCCCCGGCCGCCGACAGCCAGGGCGCGGTGTTCGTGCTCTCCAACGCGGATCAGTCCGACAAGCCGGGCTTCAACCTGGACGATCTGGCTCCGGCCGTGGTGCCGCCGCGGGCTCGCCCGCGTCGCCGGGCCGCGGGCCGTCCCGCCGGTGCGCCGGAGGGCGAGAACTAGCCGGCTCCCGTCAACAGGCCGTGGCCCCGCCCGAATTCCGGCGGGGCCACGGCCTTTTCGGTCGGTGACGAACACCATCTGTGGTGGGCGGCGGCCCGGTTTGGAGGGGGTCGGCCGTGTCCTGTAGTCTTGGTCAGTCGCTGCCCCCTGCGACGGCACTCTGTTGTGACTAGTGCTGTGAGTGGGCCCGGTTCGGTTCGGTAGAACCAAAGGCCCGAGGCGGCGGTGAAAACCACCAGACCAGTCTGCGGCGGTTTCCGGTGCGAACCGGGCGACCGGCCGTGTGAGCAGAGTGCCGAGCACTTCGCGCACTTGAAGAGAAAGAAGGGCAGCCGACCGATGGCAACGTACGCGATCGTCAAGACCGGCGGAAAGCAGTACAAGGTCGCGGTCGGTGACCTGGTGAAGGTCGAGAAGATCGAGGGTGAGCCGGGCACCGCGGTGTCGCTGTCGCCGGTGCTGGTCGTTGACGGCGCCGAGCTGACCACCGATGCTGACAAGCTGGCGAAGGTTTCCGTGTCCGCCGAGGTCGTCGAACAGACCAAGGGCCCGAAGATCCGCATCCACAAGTTCAAGAACAAGACCGGCTACCACAAGCGTCAGGGCCACCGTCAGAAGCTGACGGTCCTGAAGGTCACCGGCATCAAGTAATCCGACTTGGGGTTCGCACCCCGGCACGAGGAGTTCTGAAATGGCACATAAGAAGGGTGCATCCAGCTCGCGCAACGGTCGCGATTCGAATGCCCAGCGGCTCGGTGTGAAGCGCTTCGGCGGTCAGGCCGTCAAGGCCGGCGAGATCCTGGTTCGCCAGCGCGGCACGCACTTCCACCCCGGCGTCAACGTCGGCCGTGGCGGCGACGACACGCTGTTCGCCCTCGAGGCGGGCGCGGTGCAGTTCGGCACCAAGCGTGGTCGCAAGACCGTCAACATCGTGGTTCCGGAGCCGGTGAACGCCTGACCGGCGCACCGGAGTTCGCTCCACAAGCTTCCGAGCGGGTCAGGGTTCGAAGTAACCCTGGCCCGCTTTGCTGTTTGCGGGTTCTGTGAACCAGCACAGCAGGGTCCGCCCGGCCCGGTGGGTCCGGGCGGACCGAGCAATGAGGTATTGAAATGCCGCTACTCCGAGCGGCATTGCTGACGACTAGTCCTGAAGGAGGATGATCACCGATATGTCCAAATTCATCGACCGTGTCGTTTTGCACGTGCGCGCGGGCAAGGGTGGGCACGGGTGTGCCTCGGTGCGGCGTGAGAAGTTCATGCCCCTGGGTGGCCCGGATGGCGGCAATGGCGGCAATGGCGGGGATGTGATCCTCGAGGTCGACCCCAATGTGCACACCCTGCTGGACTTCCACTTCCATCCGCATGCCAAGGGCGGCAATGGCAAGCCCGGTGAGGGCAGCAACCGCAATGGCAAGCAGGGCGAGGGGCTGCTGCTGAAGGTGCCGGACGGCACTGTGGTGATGAGTACCGATGGCGAGGTGCTGGCGGACCTGATCGGCGTGGGCGCGCAGTATGTGGCGGCCCAGGGCGGTCGCGGCGGGCTGGGCAATGCGGCGTTGGTGTCCAAGGCGCGCAAGGCGCCCGGTTTCGCGCTGCTCGGCGAGGACGGCCAGGAGCGCGAGCTGGTGCTCGAGCTGAAGTCGGTTGCGGATGTGGGCCTGGTGGGCTTCCCGTCGGCCGGCAAGTCGTCGCTGGTGTCGGTGCTGTCGGCGGCCAAGCCGAAGATCGCGGATTACCCGTTCACCACGCTGGTGCCGAATCTCGGTGTGGTGCTGTCGGGTGACACCACTTTCACCGTGGCCGATGTGCCCGGTCTGATCCCGGGTGCGAGCGAGGGCCGCGGCCTGGGCCTGGATTTCCTGCGGCATCTGGAGCGCTGCGCGGTACTGGCCCACGTGGTGGACTGCGCGACGCTGGAGCCGGGCCGTGACCCGGTGTCGGATGTGGACGCGCTGGAGGCCGAGCTGGCCGCGTACCAGCCCGCGCTGGTGGGCGACGCCGGTCTGGGTGATCTGGCGGATCGCCCGCGCGTGGTCATCCTGAACAAGGCCGATATCCCGGATGCCGACGAGCTGGCCGAGTTCGTGCTGCCGGAGTTCGAGAAGCGCGGCTGGCCGGTCTACAAGATCTCGGCGGTGAGCCGGGAAGGCTTGCGGCCGTTGACTTTCGCGCTCGCGGAGATGGTCGCCGAGTACCGGGCGGCGCATCCGAAGGCGGAGCCGAAGCGGCAGATCATCCGACCGGTCGCCAAGGGCGACAGCGGTTTCCGGGTCATTCAGGATCCCGAGGTCGAGGGCGGCTTCATCGTCATCGGCGAGCGGCCCGAGCGGTGGGTGCACCAGACCCAGTTCGACAATGACGAGGCCGTGGGCTACCTGGCCGACCGGCTGGCCCGCCTCGGTGTCGAGGACGAGCTGGTCAAGCTCGGTGCGGAGCCGGGTGCGTCGGTCACCATCGCGGATTACTGCTTCGATTGGGAGCCTTCGATTTCCGCCGGTGTGGAGACTCTGATGACCCGCCGCGGCGTGGACCCACGCCTGGATCAGACCGAGCGCATCGGCGCCGCCGAGCGCAAGCACGCCTCGCGCGTGCGCCGCGGTCTGGTGACCGAGGACGACGAGTAATACAGTGCCGCAGGGCCGTTCGTGTCGGAGCGGGCGGCCGATGCGGGTGGGTAACGGATTCGGGTGCGACGGCGCTGCGGCGCCGCGGGCGAATTGAGGTGTGGTGCAAGTGGGTTCGAGCGGCACTCAGGTGACGGGACAGGGCGCTGGACTCGGAGAGCTCAGTGCTGGATCCGGCGAGTTCAGTGCGGCGCGGCAGGCGATCGCGTCGGCGCGCAGTGTCGTGGTGAAGATCGGCTCGTCGGCGCTGACCTCCCTGGAGGGCGGCCTCGACACCGGCCGGCTGGATCGGCTGGCCGATGCGGTCGAGGCCCGCATGCGCGCGGGATCGGATCTGGTGGTGGTGTCCTCGGGCGCCATCGGCGCGGGCATGGCCCCGCTCGGATTGTCCAAGCGCCCAAGGGATCTCGCCACCAAGCAAGCCGCCGCGAGTGTCGGGCAGCTGGCGCTGGCGCACGCCTGGGGCACCTCCTTCGCCCGCTACGATCGCGTCGTCGGCCAGGTGCTGTTGAGCGCGGGCGACTTCGGCCGCCGGGAGCCGCATCGCAATGCCCAGCGCACCCTCGACCGCCTGCGCTCACTGCACGCCATCGCGGTGGTGAACGAGAACGACACTGTCGCAACGGAAGAGATCCGGTTCGGCGACAATGACCGGCTGGCGGCGCTGGTGGCCCACCTGGTCGGCGCGGATGCCCTGATCCTGCTGTCGGATGTCGACGGCCTCTACGACGGCGATCCGCGCAAGGGTGCGGCGAACTTCATTCCCGAGGTGCGCAGCAGCGCCGATCTGGACGGCGTCATCGCCGGATCCGGTGGCGCGCTGGGCACCGGCGGCATGGCCTCGAAGCTGTCGGCGGCCCGCCTGGCCGCGGATGCCGGCGTGCCGGTGCTGCTGGCCGCGGCTTCGGATGCGGCGGCGGCGCTTTCGGGCGCGACCGTGGGCACCGCCTTCGCCGCGCGTCCGGTGCGGCTCTCGGCTCGCAAGTTCTGGGTCCGGCACGCTGCCGATGCCCGGGGCGCGGTGCATCTGGACGCGGGCGCGGTCGCGGCCGTGTCGGAGCGCCGCCACTCGCTGCTGGCGGCGGGCATCACCGAGGTGGCGGGTCACTTCTATGCCGGTGACGTCATCGATCTGATCGCGCCCGACGGCCGGCTCGTCGCCCGCGGCGTGGCCGCCTATGACAGCGACGAATTGGAGACCATGAAGGGCCGTTCCACCACCGCCCTCCCCGACAGCATGCAGCGCCCGGTCGTGCATGCCGACGATCTGGTGAAGGTCTAGCCCTGGTGAAGGTCCGGTTTCGCCCGCGGCTCACGGAGGCGAAGCGCCGGTTACGAGCGAATTGCATTGGGGGAGAGGCGAAGTAACGCCGCGAACCGGTCGGTTGGTCGCTCGGGCGAGGGGCAGGGGGAGGGCGGGGGAAGGGCAGTGGGCGGGACGGCCCGGAGGTTCATGCTTGAGGAGCACCCGGTGCCGCATCGAGATGTGCCCTTCGCCGATAGCGGTCGCCTGGATCCGGCGCGGTCCGCCCTTGCCGCGCCGGGCTCGCGGTCCGGTGATCGCCCGCGGCTCCGGGTGCGCCGCACCGCCCGTGGAGGTAGGTATGTACGTACCGCAACCTGATAGCACACAGCTGTGGCGGGCGAGCGGACGTGACACGAGTTTCGAGGAGAGGTTCGCCGAACGCCCACTACTGCCCGATTGGCATGAACTGCTGGCCGCCTTCTGCGGCCACATCGGTGATCAGCCCGAGGACCACGCGGTCACCCGCTGGGCCCGGGCGCTGGCCGAACTGCACCTGCAGCGGCGGGAACAGTCCGGCGACGCGGGCGGGATCGACGAGCTACGCGCTCAACTGGTCTCGTTCATCGACGAGTGGGTGACGAGCCGGGCGCTGCCGAGGGGTGCAGCGCGGGCCGAATCCCTCGGGGCCGTGGTGGATGCGATGGCGGCCGCCCATGTGCGCGCCGTGCATCTGCTCCGGACGGCCGAGAACGTAACGGACGAACAAGTACACGCCGCCTGGTTCCTGCTGGCGCAGATGGCGGACGGCTGGACCGATCGGGCCGCAGGGGTTGTCGGCCCGAGAATCCGCCGCTCCGCCTGAAGTGCCGGTGCGGCAACCGCATCCGGGTGGCGGGAGGCCCCCGCCGGGCGTGTGACCTTGTGCTGCACACGCCCCGCGGGCGCCTCACTCATCGGGGCGGTCAGGCCCGATCACCACGCCGGATGGGCCTCGATGACGCAGTCGGGGGCGGCGGACGCGGTCACCCCGGTGAGCACGAATCCGCTGCGGGAGAGCAGGTTTCCGAATTCGGTCTGGGTGCGTTCCCGGCCGCCCCGGGTCTGGATCAGCATCTCCAGGTCGATGATCTTGCCCGGGTGGGGGCGGTGGTGTTGCGGCATGACCATTTCGATGATGAGCAGGCGCGCCTCGGATTCCATGGCGGCGCGGATGGTGCGCAGGATGCGTTCGGCATCCTCGTCCGACCAGTCGTGCAGGATGTGTTTGAGCAGGTAGGCGTCGGCGCCCTTGGGGACCGAGTCGAAGAAGCTGCCCGGCTCGAAGGTCAGACGGCCGGTCAGGCCCGGCATCCGGAGCTCTTCCTCGAGGCCTTCCCGCACGCGGGGCAGGTCGAAGACGGTGCCGCGCATGGCGGGGTGGCGTCGCAGGATATCGACGAGCAGGCTGCCGCGCCCGCCGCCGACATCCACGATCGAGCCGAATCGGCCGAAGTCGAAGGCGGCCTGCAACGGCTCGTTGGACAGACCGCTGACACTGCTCATGGCGCGGTCGAAGATCTCCCCGGCCTCGGGGTGTTTGTCGGCGAACTCGAAGAACTCCATGCCTTCCAGCTCGGGCCAGAGTGATCCGCCGGACCGGACCGAGCCGCTGAGGTGCGTCCAGTGCTTGCGATGCAGATCGGCCCCGAAGAACAGGAGCAGATCCCGCAGCGTGACCTGCGCATCCGAGCGCAGCGCCTGCGACATGCCGGTCAGCTCGTACGCGCCGTCCCGGCGCTGGGCGAACACACCCGCACTGATCAGCAGGCGCATGAGCCGCCGCAGCGCGTCCTCGTTCGCGCCGACCGCCGCTGCGAGGTCGGCCGGCTGCCTGGGGCCCTCGGCGAGCGCGTCCGCGATGCCCAGCTCGGCCGCCGCGCAGGTGGCCTGACTGAGATATCCGGCCGTGGCCAGTTCCAGCAGCGCGATGTGCCCGGGAACCATCCGCCGATGCAGGGCGTACATGCCGTCGCGGAGCCAGGTGATGGCGCGCAGGAACGGCAACGGTGGAGCTTTGAGTGGTGCGGACGCCATGATGAACTCCCCGGGATCGTTCGGCGACTGCGGGATTGCCTGAGCCTACGCGCTGCGTCCCTGGTGGGCAGTGGTTTCCGTGACGCCGGGCAATCAGCCCGGCGTGGCGCGGGTCAGGCGGCGGTGAAGGCGGCGGCGTGCTCGCGGGCCCACTGCGCGAAGGTGCGGCCCGGGATGCCCAGCAGGGTGTCGGTGGTGTCGGCCGGGGTTTCGGGCTGCTCGGTGGTGAGCGCCCAGATGGTCAGCAGGGCGTCCACGATGTACGGCGGCATGGTTTGCGACAGCTGTGCCTGCGCCTGCTCCGGGGTGATGGTGACGATCGGGATCTCCCGGCCGATGGCCTCCGACAGCGCGGCGATCTGCGCGCGGAAGCTGATCGCCTCGGGGCCGGTGAGACTGACTGTGCGGCCGCGCAATTCGGGACCGGTGAGGGCGGCGACGGCGATATCGGCGATATCCAGTGGGTGGATCATGGCCAGGGCGGCGTCGGGGTAGGCGTGCTCGATGGGCTGTCCCGCCGAGACGGCCGGGATCCAGCCGAAGGCATTGCTGTCGAATCCGCCCGGTCGCAGCGTGGTGGTGGCGAGAGTCGAAGCGGCGAGCGCCTTTTCGACCGCCAGGTGGCTGGCGCCGATGGGATTGGAAGCGGCGTCGGGGGAGTCGACCGCGGAGGACGACAGCAGTACGACGTGCTCGACTCCGGCCTGCTCGGCGGCCCGCACGAAGGTGGTCGCGGTGCCGGGGTCGGCGTAGAGGAAGACCTGGCGCACGTTTTCCAGTGCGGCGGTGAGGCTTTCGGGATCGTCGCCGCGCAGTGCGACGGCCTCGATTCCGGCGGGGAGGTCGAGGGCGGACGGGTCCTTGCTGGCCGCGCGGACGGGCAGCCCCCGGGCGTGCAGGGTGGTGAGGACGGCGCGGCCGATCTGGCCGCGGGCGCCGGTGACGAGGATGGTCATGGCGTACTCCGATCGAGTGAGAATCCATGCAGATGGACAAATGCATGCTGTCATGCACACATTTGTTAGTCAACACATATGTTCCTGAATGCATGCAGATACGATGTGCCCATGACCCAGGACGACCGCACCCCCGACGAGCTGCTCGATGCCATCGGACCGGCATTCGGCAAGCTCCGCCGCGGTGTCCTCCAGGAGGTCGAAGACCCCATCAGCACCAAGGATTCGACCCGCGCCCTGCTGCTGGGCATGGTGCTCGGCTGCCCTCAGGGCACCGGCCGAGAACCCCATGATCCCGGGCAGGAGATGACGGTCGGCGGTATCGCCGCGGGTATGTGCGTCGATCCCTCGGTGGCCAGCCGCATGGTCGCCGACAGCATCAAGGCCGGCTACCTGCGGCGGGTCCCGTCCCAGCTGGACGGCCGGCGCGCGGTCCTCGAGCTGAGCGAGCAGGGCCTCGAGTTCATGCGCACCTTCCGTCGCCGGCAGCGTGCCACGTACGAATACATCACTGCCGAATGGCCCGAACAGGACCGCCTCGAATTCGCCCGCTTGATGCTCCGCTACGTCGACGCCATCGACGACCTCAAGAACCGCCGCCCGCCCGCCGACGCCTGAGCCCGCGGGGTGGTCAGGATGGGGTGGCCAGCGCGAAGGGGAGGACGGCGGCGGCGCCCGCGGCGCGCAGCATGCGGGCGGCCATGGTGAAGGTCCAGCCGGTGTCGGTCAGGGTGTCGACCAGCAGGATACGCTCCGCCTCCCCGCGCTTGCCGTCGACCGCGGTGAGATCCGGTGTCTCCCAGGCATTGTGGAGGGCGGCCACCCGGTGGGCCGAGTTGGCGGCGGAGACCGGTGGCAGGTCGGGGCGCAGGTGGAGGACGCCGAGGTCTGTCAGGCGGCCGACCTCGGCGAGGCGGGCGGCCAGTGAGCGAGTCAGGATCGGGTGCGCGCCGGAGTCCAGAGCCATGACGGCGGTGGGGCGCTGGGCCCAATTCCATTCGCGCAGCACGGTGGTGCAGGCGCGGAAGACCTCGTCGGGGATCGGGGCGTCGGGGCCGTCGAGGAGTGGGCGCAGGCGCTGACCCCAGCCGAGGTTGCTGAGGCGGCCCAGGACGCGGCCGGTCTCGGGGCCGTCGGTGATCTTGCCGGACAACGGGATTCCGAGTTTGGCCAGGCCGGTGGGCCACTGCTTGCGGGGCGCGAGATCGATGCCGGGGCGGTCCAGGCGGGTGCGGATATCGGCCAGGTCGGCGGCGTCGACGGTGATGTCCAGGCGGGTGCCGGTGCAGTTGTCGCAGCGGCCGCAGCGGGCGTCCGCGGTGAGGCCGGGATCGTCGAGTTGCCTGCGCAGGAACGTCATCCGGCACTCGGTGGTGGACTCGTAGTCGATCATGGCCTGCTGCTCGGCCTCGCGCGCCACACTGAGCCGCTCGTAGCGCTCGGTGTCGTAGGCCCAGGGCTGACCGGTGCCCAGCCAGCCGCCGCGCACCCGGCGCACCGCGCCGTCCACGTCCAGCACCTTGAGCACCATCTCCAGACGGGAGCGGTTGAGCTCGACCAGCGGTTCGAGGGCGGCGGTGGACAGCGGCCGGTCGGTGTCGAGGGCGGCGAGCACCGAGCGCACGATGTGCTCGCGCGGGAAGGCCACCGACGCGAAGTAACTCCAGATCTGCCGGTCCTCGTGGCCGGGCAGCAGCACCACCTCCGCCCGCTCGGTGCCGCGGCCCGCACGGCCCACCTGCTGGTAGTAGGAGATGGGGGAGGAGGGCGCGCCGAGGTGCACGACGAAGCCGAGATCCGGCTTGTCGAAACCCATTCCGAGCGCGGAGGTGGCGATGAGCGCCTTCACCTCGTTGTTCAGCAGCGCGGCCTCGAGGGCTTCGCGTTCGGTGGGGTCGGTCTGCCCGGTATAGGCGGCGACGTGGTGTCCGTGTGAGTTGAGAACGTCGGCGAGATCGTGGGCCGCGGCCACCGTGAGCGTGTAGACGATGCCGGAGCCCGGCAGTTGGTGCAGCCGCCGGCTGAGCCAGGCCGTGCGCTGCACCGCATCGGGGATGCGCACCACCGACAGATGCAGGGACTCCCGGTCCAGACTGCCACGCAAAACCAAGGTGTCCGTGCCGATCTGGGTCGCCACATCGGTCACCACCCGGTCGTTGGCGGTGGCGGTGGTCGCCAGTACCGGCACCTCGGACCCGAGATCGGCGATGAGCGTGCGGATCCGCCGATAGTCCGGCCGGAAGTCGTGACCCCAGTCGGACACACAGTGCGCCTCGTCGATCACCACCAGCCCCGCGTCCGCGGCCAGCTTCGGCAGCACCGAATCGCGGAAGTCCGGGTTGTTCAAGCGCTCCGGACTCACCAGCAGCACGTCGACATCCCCGGCCGCCACCCGCGTGTGGATCTCGTCCCACTCGGTGACATTCCCCGAATTGATGGTCGCCGCAACGACTCCCGCGCGTTCGGCCGCCGCGACCTGGTTGCGCATCAGGGCCAGCAGCGGCGACACGATCACCGTCGGCCCCCTGCCCTGCGCCCGCAGCAGCTTCGCGGAGATGAAGTACACCGCCGACTTGCCCCACCCCGTGCGCTGCACCACCAGTGCCCGCCGCCGCTGCACTACGAGCGCCTCGATCGCGATCCACTGATCCTCGCGCAGCCGCGCCTGCGGCCCGGCCAGCTCCCGCAGCAGCGACTCGGCGTCCGCCCGCAGGCCGCCCGCGCGAACCGGCTCCGAGGCCGCCGAGCGGGCGTCGGCGGTATCGGGCGACGGCCGGGACGTGCCGGTCACCGCCGAGGCCGAAGGGTCGGTGGCGGGCGAGGTGGCAGGGTCGGTCGAGGTCACGCGCTCCATCGTGCCCCACCGCACCGACACCACCTGCCCGCCGCCCGGATTTTCGGCCAACTTCGCACCCCTCGCCTGCCGCCCGCGCAGGCGACCTGCGCTGTAGCCGGGGCAGGCAGCCGATCAGCGCCCGGCGGCCAGATGGGCGTCGACCAGCGTGCCGACCAGCCGATCGAGAGGAAGCGAGGGGAAGCTGGGCCGGTCCTGACGCAGCGTGATGAGGCCGTGCATGCCGGCCCAGAGGCATTGCGCCGTGGCTTCGGGATCCGGTGCGCCCGCGGTGGCCGCGGTCTCGATCAGGAGATGCATGGTCGGGAGCCCTGCCGCCGCAGCGGATCTCGACCCGGAGACAACCGTGCAAATGCTCCGAACCGGACAAACGTCTGCCCTGCACAACACCGGTGGAGACCGCCTTGGTTGCGGTGGGGTCAAGATCGCGCGGAATCCCGTGTGCGGACGGACAATAGGGTTCCGGGCACGAAGGGCGTCCGGGGGTGCGCAGGGAGACGCAGATGCCGGAGAAGTTTCCGTCGCCCGCGGGGTGGACTCCGCCGGGTACAGAGTTTCGCAGTAGTGGAGGTGCTTCGCGGACCGTGACCGGCGCGCTGGTGGGGTTGATCCTGACTCCGGTCGGCATCGTCCTCGCCGCCCGCGGCGCGGCCGGGACCAGGCAGTGGACGATCCTCGGGGACTTCGCCGACCGCGTCGGCTCCACCTTCGAGATCCTCATCGCCGCGGTGGTGTTCCTGCTGGTGGCGGCCCTGGCCGCCTATTCGCCGGCGGGCACCATCATCGCCGGGCTGGTGTGGGGGGTGCTGCCCGGGATCATTCATTTCATCTTCCCGGACGACACCTTCCGCCTGATCGGCGATCTGCCGGTGTCCGACGACATGCACATCGCGCTGTACCAGTGGCTGCAAACGGGATTCCCGCTCATCGTGGGCATCCTGCTGGTGGGTGCGGGTGCAGCGGCGACCTTCCGCCGCCGCTGACCCCGGTCAACCCTTCACACACAGCACCTGCCGCAGCGTGGCGACAATGTCGACCAGGTCGGACTGGGCCGCGATGACCTGGTCGATGTCCTTGTAGGCCGCGGGAATCTCGTCGATCACCCCGGCGTCCTTGCGGGACTCCACGCCCTCGGTCTGCGCGACCAGGTCGGCCACGGTGAACTGGCGCTTGGCCGCATTGCGGCTCATCCGCCGGCCCGCGCCGTGCGCCGCCGACTGGAACGAGGCCGGATTCCCCTTGCCTCGCACCACATATGAGCGCGTGCCCATCGACCCCGGAATCAGCGCCAGGTCGCCCGCGCCCGCGCGCACCGCGCCCTTGCGGGTGACCAGCATGGGCATCCCGTCGATGACCTCTTCCGCCACATAGTTGTGGTGGCAGGAGATGGGATCGTCGAATCGCACGTCCAGACCCTGGAATTCGTCGCGCACTGCCTTGCAGACCAGGGCGACCATGACGGCGCGGTTGCGCGCCGCGTACTCCTGCGCCCAGGTCAGGTCATGGCGGTAGGCATCCATTTCCGGTGTCCCGGAAAGGAATACCGCCAGGTCGCGGTCCGGCAGATCCGCATTGTGCGGCAGTCTGCGGGCCACGGTCATGTGCCGCTCGGCGAGTTCCTTGCCGATATTGCGGCTTCCGGAATGCAGCAGGATCCACACACGCTGCTCGGTGTCGATGCACAGCTCCTGGAAGTGGTTGCCGCCGCCCAGCGTTCCCATCTGCTTGTGCGCCTTGGACTCGCGGGCCTGCACGGCCGGATCCAGTGAATCGAACGCCTTCCAGAAACGGTCCCACCCCGCGCGCAGGGTGGTGCCCGCCGCGCGCTGACCGAAAACCTCCGCGTTCAACCGGTTCACGTTCACCGGGTCGTGGTGGGCCGCGAATCCCACCGGCAGCACCGCCTCGATTCGTGATCGCAGCGAGTGCAGGTTGTCGGGCAGATCGGCCGCGGTCAGCGAGGTGAGCACGGCCTCCATTCCACAACCGATGTCCACCCCGACCGCCGCGGGCGCGACCGCGTCCTTCATGGCGATGACCGAGCCGACCGTCGCGCCCTTGCCCAGGTGCACGTCCGGCATCACCCGTACCCCGTATACCCACTTCAGTTGCGCGATATTTCGCAGCTGCTGCAGCGCGGCCGGCTCGACCTCGTGCTCGTGGGCCCACATGAGCGTCTGCGCCCGAGTACCGCGCAGCTCGACGGGAAACATGGGACTTTCCTTCCTCTCGACTGCCGTCCACGGTAGGTCCACCGCCCGTCCCGGTGCACCGTATTTATCCGGCGGTCAGGGTTCGACGAAATCCGCGGCGAGGCCGCACAGCTTCCAGGCGCCGTTGCGCCGGACCATGGTGCCGGTGTAATCGATGTCCTTGAAGTAGCTGCGGTATTTCTCGGGGACGTTTGTGAAGGCTTCGTGGAATGCGAAGGTGGCGGAGTTCGGGTCGTTTTGGGTGACTCCGGTGACGGTGTTCGTGTAACCGGCGTTCTTCACTTCCGCACCGAGTGATTTGTCGAATTGCGGGGTGTATTGGAAGACGATCTGGTCGATGGCGTCGGCTGTTTCGGGGCAGACCAGGGAACGAAAGCCCTCCCAGTCGCGAGCATTGGAGGTGGCCGCGACGGCCGTGGCGGCATTCACCAATTCCGGATCGAGGGTGGTCGGATCGCCGGGAGTGACCGTTTTATCCGGCGCATTGAACACCACCGGCGCGGGCAGCGGCTGATATCCGCTCGCGGTGAGGTCGGCGTCCATGGCGCGCCGCCAGCTGCCGTCGTCGATCATCATGCGGATGACCGTGGTGATGCGGCTCTGCAATTCGAGATCGCCCTTGCGCACGCCGACCCCGTAGCGCTCGCGGGTGAAGCGATGCCCGACCACGCGCAGCACGCCCGGGTGTTCATGGGCGTATCCGGCCAGAATGACGTCGTCGGTGGTGACGGCGTCGATGGTGCCCGCGATCAGGTCGGCGACGCATTCCGCGTAGGTGTCGCGGGTGGCGAGCTTCACGTTCTGGGCGAAGCTGCGCCGGATCTTGTCCGCGGAGGTCGAGCCGTCGGCGGTGCAGACGGTGCGTCCGTTCAGGTCCTCGGGCTGGTCGATGGCGCGTTCGCTCTGCCGCACCAGCAGGTCCTGCCCGGCCAGCAGGTAGGGCCCGGCGAAGGAGACCAGTTGCTGGCGGGCGGCGGTGATGGAGTAGGAGGCGACGACGAAATCGACTGCGCCCGAGTTCAACAGGTCCTCGCGCTGATCGGTGCGGGCCTCGCGCCAGGTGATGTGGTCGGGGGTGACGCCGAGCTTGTCGGCGATGTAGACGGCGGTGTCGACATCGAAGCCGTAGGGTTTGCCGTCGGGTCCCTGGACCGATAGCCCGGGTTGATCGAATTTGATGCCGATGGTCAGCGTCCGCGGCGGCGCCGACCGCGGCGCGTCGTCGGGTTTCGGGATGTTACCGCAGGCTGCGAGTGCCAGTCCGGTCATAACCGCGACGGCGCGGATCGCACGCTTCATCGAATCCGATCTCCTGTCGTCAACTCGTGCGGATGAACGTCGAAGAACAGCCCCGGGCCGAGGTGCCGGAGAGGCAACCGGTCAGCACATGGTGCATCAAAGCATCCGAGTTGAGAAAACGTGCGGACATCGCCGAACTGGACGCGTGATTCGCCCGTGCCTCAGTCAATTCCGCAATATTTCAGCGATTATTGCCCCAGGTTTGCGAACGTCTGGACCGGCTGGTCTCCGTTTGTTCCGGCCGGTCAGCGCGAGGTGCGTAATCCGTCGGTCATCACGGCGAAGGTGCGCTCGCGCAGTCCCGGGGTCGCGCCCGTGTCGTGTGCGGCGAGGAAGATGCCCTTGATGATGGTGAGCAGGTCGCCGACGCTGATGTCGGGCCGCACCGCGCCCGCCTGCTGGGCGCGGGAGAGCAGAGTCCCCAGTGCTGCTTCGAGGTCGCGCGAGACCGTGCGCGGGTATTCACCGCCGTTGGCGCGCAACGCGTCCGCGAGGTCGCGTTTGACGCCGCCCTGCAGGACCAGCTTTTCCAGGAATTCGAAGAACGCCGTCCCCGGATCGTTGGAGTTGGTCAGGTCGCGGGCGTGCGCGGTGATCTTTTCGACCTGATCCAGGATGGCGGCCTCGAAAAGCGCCTCCTTGGTGGGGAAGTGGCGGTACACCGTGCCCGCCCCGACGCCGGCCCGCCGGGCGATCTCGTCCAGCGGCACCGAAAGGCCTTCGGCGGCAAAGGCTTCCTGGGCGGCGGCCAGCACCCGCTCGCGATTGCGGCGCGCATCGGCGCGCAGGGGTCGATCCGTCACTCCGATAGCCTACCCACCCGTTGACAAACGGGGCGGACGCCCCGAATGTTAACCGGGTCCAACGTTCCGTTTTTGGAGGCAGTCGTGTCCACTTCCGTCGAAACCCCTCGTGACCTTGTTGAACAGCTGTTTCAGAGCCTGCCCTCGCGCGATGCCGACCGGTTCGTCGCGCTCTTCGATCCGGATGCCGTATTCGAGATCCCGTTCCTGATTCCCGGTGAGCCCACCCGCATCGAGGGCCGGGAGGCGATCCGCGAGTACCTGGCCTCCCGCTGGTCGGGAATGCCGAGTCTGGAGCTGCACGGCATCCGTCCGGTCGTGCACGAGACCGGCGATCCGGAACTGCTCATCACCGAGGTCGATATCGACATCACCCGCCCGGGGCAGCCGCGCGCCTGGATTCGCAGCTCCGTCAATGTGATTCGCGTGCGGAACGGCCTGGTCACGCTCTTTCGTGACTACATGGACACCGGTCGGATCCTGACCATGCGGCAGGCGCTGCAGGGTTGAGCATGTGGCACCGATCACCCATCAGATCGTCGACGAATGGTTAGTGCATTAACTATTATTGCCCTAACCAAGACGATCGAGGAGGGCTGATCGGTGGAGTTGGAGGTCGAGGACCCGCTGCGGCTGGACCGGCAGGTGTGCTTCGCACTGGCGGTGGCCAATCGGGCGGTGCTGGCGGTGTACCGGCCGCTGCTCGAGCCCATGGGCCTGACGCACCCGCAGTATCTGGTGATGCTGGCCCTGTGGGGTGAGGCGCCGATGTCGGTCAAGGACATCGGCGAGGCCATCCAACTCGACTCGCCGACGCTCTCGCCGCTGCTGAAGCGGCTGGAGACGGCCGGGCTCATCACTCGCCGGCGCGACAGTCACGACGAGCGCAATCTGGTCGTGGATCTGACCGAGGCCGGGCGCGAATTGCGCAGGGAGGCGGAGCGGATTCCGCCGGCGGTGGTGGCGCGGCTGGGGGTGAGCCTGGCGGATCTCGAGGAACTGCGCGAGGTGCTGAACCGGGTCAACGCCGCGGCGCGGCGGTCGGTCTTGGCGGATGGCGAGCAGGCCGGATCGACGAAGGGAAACCGGAAATGAAGCGCCCCAACCCTGTTCAGTGGCTCGGCTACTCGTGCGGGCGTGTGCTGCCCGAGGATCTGCACGAGTGGGTGCGCAACGACCTCACCGGCCCCTGGGCGGTGCCGCGGCACCTCGTGCGGCAGCTGGTGCCGCTGGTCCCGGTGTTCGCGCTGGCATTCCTGCTGCCGGGCGAGCTGTGGCTGAAGCTGGCGGTGATCCTGCTGGGCCTGCTGCTGGCGCTGTTCTACATCGTGGCCTACATGCCGATGAACCGGGCGCACCGCCTGGTGAAGCACGGCTTCCCCGAGGACCTGGAGAATCCGGCGCGGGCTGCCCGCCGGGCCGCCGAACGCGCGGCCTACGAGGCCCAGTACCCGCACTGAGCCTCGAAAACCGTTGCTACTGCCCGCTTTCGGTGCAGGTGCTCGCAACGACGTGGGCGGCGCGGGGCTGCGCGCTGCCCAGGTCGGGGAACGGGGGAGCGCTCTGGCCGAGCCCGTTCACGGCGTTCTGTTCGGCCTCGTCGAGGCTCGCGCCCTGGGCCCAGCCCCAGGTGCCGTCCGCGCCCTGGGCGACCGCGCCGCAGCCGCCGGTGAAGCGGAGCACGATCTCGCAGTCGTAGTTGGCGCAGTCGCGGATGGCGGCGGCGTCGGCGGTCACCTTGGTGGTGCCGATGTCGGCGACCGCGGCGTTCTTCAGCCGGGACAGGGCCAGCGTGCCGAAGGACTGGGGTGCGGCCCCGGCGGATCCCGCCAGCGCGGTGAGGGTGATGGCCGCGGTGAGAGCGGCTGCCCCCGTGGCGAATCGGGCATGATTCGTCGCCGAGGGGATGAGGCGTGCGACCGGCAAGAGAATTCCTGACGTTTCAGATGTGTGAACGCAGGTGATGCTAATCGGTCCGCCCGTGAACTCACGGGGAATTTCAGACGACGGGTGTCCGGGCCAGCGCCCGGCGCAGCGCGCTGAACGCGGTCGCATTGGCGCGCTGGGTTTCTGGCAGATGGAAGGCCATCGACATGAACCCGTGCACGGTGCCGTTCCAGCGGTGGATCTCGGTCTCGACGCCCGCCTCGCGCAGCCGCTGCCCGTAGGCCTCGCCCTCGTCGCGCAGCGGATCGAATTCCGCGGTGGCGATGTGGGCGGGCGGGAGTCCGGTCAGGTCCGCGATGGTGGGATTGGCGTAGGGGTCGGACTTCTCGGTGTCCGAGAACAGGTACTGCTCCCAGTACCACCGGATGTGGGCCGCGGTGGTGAAGTAGCCCTCGGCGTTCTCGGTGTGGGAGGGACGGTCGCAGTTCGGGTCCAGCAGCGGGTACATGAGCAGCTGGAAGGCGATGTCGGGACCGCCGTTGTCGCGCGCGGTGAGGGCGGCGACGGTGGCGAGATTGCCGCCCGCGCTGTCCCCGGCCACCGCGATGCGATCGGGATCCCCGCCCAGGGATTCGGCGTGGTCGGCGACCCAGCGCAGGACGGCGTAGGCGTCGTCGGCCGCGGCCGGGAAGCGTGCCTCCGGGGCGCGGCGGTAGTCGACCGAGACCACGATGACCCCGGCCTCGTTGGCCATGGTGCGGCAGAACCGATCGTGGGAGTCCAGGCTGCACAGCACGAATCCGCCGCCGTGGTAGAAGACCACCACGGCCGGAACGGGTTCGGCGTCCAGCGGCCGGTACAGGCGCACCGGCACTTCCGGTGCGTTCTCCGGCCCCGGCACCAGCCATTCCTCCACTCCCGCAACGGGAATCGGTTCGATGGCGGCGGCTGGGCGGGCGGCCAGGAAGGCCCGCGCTTCGGCGGCGTCGAGCACCTCGGTGCCCAGCGCCGGGAACGCCGCGGTGGCGGCGTCGACGAAGGTCTGCCATTCGGGGGACAGGGTCATTGCGGGCCTTCCTGGATCGCGCTGTCTTACTGCATGTTCCGCGGGATGAACTTGCCCGCGGCGAGACCGCCGTCGACGGTCACCTCGGCGCCGGTGACGTAGGCGGAGGCGTCGGAGGCGAGGAATGCGACCAGCTCGGCGACCTCCTCGGGCAGGCCGGTGCGCTCCAGCGGCAGGGTCGGGAAGCTGCCGGGGCCGGTGGTCAGGTAGGGCACCATCGGGGTGGCGATCGGGCCGGGATGCACGGAGTTGACCCGGATCTGGGCCGGGCCCAGTTCCAGGGCGGCGATCTTGGACAGGCCGCGCAGACCCCACTTGGAGGAGCCGTAGGCGCTGTGGTTCATCAGGCCCTCGAGCCCGGCCTGCGAGGAGATGTTCACGATGGAGCCGCCGCCGGCCGCGGTCATGGCGGGCAGCACGGCCTTGATGCCGTGGAACGCGCCGATCAGGTTGACCTTCAGGATGCGTTCCAGCTCTTCGGCGGTGGTCTCGGTGAGCGGCTTCATGATGTAGATGGCCGCATTGTTCACCAACACGTCCAGCTTGCCGAAGGTGTCGACGGCGACCTTGACGGCGGCGTCCCAGCTCTCGGCGTCGGTGACGTCGTGGCGCACGAAACGTGCGGCGTCGCCGAGGGATTCGGCGAGCTCCTTGCCCTCGGTCTCGAGCACGTCGGTGATGACCACCTTGGCGCCGCGCTCCACGAAGAGTCGTGCCTCGGCCGCACCCTGGCCACGGGCGGCGCCGGTGATCAGAGCGACTTTGCCTGTCAGATCAGCCATTTCGACTTCTTTCTGTGTCTCTACTTGTCGGTCGTCTATCGGTTACGGAAGTGGGGGATGACCTTCTCGCCCCACTGGCGGATGGTTTCCAGGCATGCGTCCTGGGGCACGGTGCCCATCTGGATCAGGCACAGGATCTCGTCGGCCCCGGCCGCCTGCAGCCGCTCGACGTAGGCGATGGCGTCGTCGGCGGTGCCGTAGGCGTGCTCGGTGTTGAAGATGGCGGTGGATCCGGTCTTCACCGGGATCTTGGCCTCGTGCAGGTAGGCGACGTGTTCGTCGGCGACCTGCTGCATCTTGGCGATCTCGTCGACGGCCGGGTCCACGGCCTCGTCGGGGACCGGACCGGCGCCGTAGTAGTACTTGATGGACTGGGCGAAGAAGCGCTGGCCGCGCGCGCCGATCTGCTGCGCCTTCTCCCGGTCGTCGAGGACGATGGTCGGGCACAGCGCCGCGAAATGATCGTTGACGACGGTGGAGACGAAGCGGTCGCCGGTGCGGGCCGCGATGGCCTCGTCGTAGATGCCGCGTAGTTCGGCGATCTCCTCGATGCCCGCGAAACCCAGGACCAGCGCGCCGATTCCGTACTCGGCGGCCAGCTTCAGGGTGTCCTTCTTGGTGCAGGCCATGAACAGCGGCGGATGCGGGCGCTGCACCGGGCGCGGCAGCAGGTGATGGGGGTCGATGTCCAAAAGCTCGCCGTGGTACTCGAATTCGCCCTCGGGGTCCTGCCAGGCGGCCGCGATCATGCGCAGCGATTCCTCGACCTCCTGATAGGTGCGGTCGGGATCGACTCCGCACATGGAGGTTTCGACGGCGGTCGCGCCGCGGCCGGCGCCCAGATTCAGACGGCCGCCGGAGAGCACGTCGAGCATGGCCGCGCGTTCAGCGGTGCGTACCGGATGATTGAAGCCGAACGGCATGCACACCACGCCGTGCCCGATGCGCACCCGCGAGGTCTTGGCGGCCACCCAGGTCAGGAAGATCTCCGGCGCGCTCATGTGCGCGTACCACTTGAGCCCGTGATGCTCGACGGCCCACACCGCGTCGAAGCCGACCTGATCCGCGAGCACGGCCTGCTCGACGCAATCGCGCAGCACCTGGGCCTCGTGCGCGGCGGTGGGGTCGGTCATCTGCGCTTCGAAGATCATCGAGAACTTCATCCGGGGCTCCTTGCCGCGACGCTGCCTCACCCGTCCGGGCGCTTATGCCTAACCGGAATACAACTGCACCCATAGCCTCAGGTCATGGGTCTGTCTCAGTGGCCGGGACCACATCGTGCCGGGGTTCCGCATCGGGACTTAGCGTCGGTTGACGAGCAGAGGAAGGGATGGAATCGGTGGGACAGCTGGACGGCAAGGTGGCGCTGGTGACGGGCGGCGCCCGGGGCATGGGAGCGGAGCACGTGCGCCGCTTCGTGGCCGAGGGCGCCAAGGTCGTGTTCGGTGATGTGCTGGATGACGAGGGCAAGGCGCTGGCCGCCGAGCTGGGTGCCGCCGTCCACTACGTGCACCACGACATCACCATCGAAAGCGACTGGCAGGCAGCGGTTTCCGCGGCCACCACCACGTTCGGCAAGCTGGATGTGCTGATCAACAATGCCGGCATCCTGCGGTTCAAGCGCATCGTGGAGATGAGCTTGGACGAGTTCAACACCATCATGAACATCAACGTCACCGGCGCTTTCCTCGGCATCAAGACGGCCGCGCCCGCGCTCACCACTGCCGGTGGCGGGTCCATCGTGAACGTCTCCTCGGTCGAGGGCTTCGTCGGTGCGGCCGGTCTCTCCGCCTACAGCGCGAGCAAATTCGCGCTGCGCGGGCTCACCAAGTCCGCCGCCCGGGAACTGGGGCACTCGGGTATCCGGGTGAACTCGATTCATCCCGGCGGCATCGCCACTCCCATGACCGCGTCCGTCGCGGGCGCGTCCGGGGTGGACGGCAACACCTTCTTCTCCGAATTGCCCATTCCGCGCTGGGGTCAGCCGGTCGAGGTCTCCGAGGTGGCGTTGTTCCTGGCCTCGGACGCCTCGAGCTATTGCACCGGAGGCGAATTCGTCGTCGACGGCGGCATGCTGACCAGCTGCGGCTACTAAGGAACGAGATTCATGGAATTCGAATTCGACGTCGTTGTGGTGGGTTCCGGCGCGGCGGGCATGACCGCCGCGTTGACCGCCGCCTACCGGGGCCTGTCGGTGACCCTCATCGAGAAGAGCCGCCTGTTCGGCGGCTCCACCGCGCGCTCCGGCGGTGGCATCTGGGTGCCCAACAATCCGGTGCTGCAGGCCGCGGGCGTGCCGGACAGCCCGGAGCTGGCCCGCACCTACCTGAAAGCCGTTGTCGGCGACCGTGTTCCGGAGGCCAAGCAGCGCGCGTTCCTGGAGCAGGGCCCGGAGATGTTCCGCTACATCGGCGCTCGCTCCAAGCACTGGGACTTCGCCTACGACCGCGGCTACTCCGACTACCACCCGGAGTTCCCGGGCGGTCTGGCGCAGGGCCGCAGCATCGAGCCCAAGCCGATCGACGGCCGCCTGCTCGGCGGTGATCTGCACAAGATCAACCAGCCGACCATGTCCGCGCCCAAGGGCATCGCCATCACGGTCAAGGACTTCCACGACCTGAACATGATCGCGCGCACCTGGACCGGCAAGAAGACCGCCATGAAGGTCGGCGCGCAGACCGCGCTCAACCTGATCAAGGGCGCGAAGCCGCTCAGCCTGGGCAAGGCCCTCGCGGCCCGGCTGTGGCTGTCGCTGCGCGACGCGGGCGTGCCGGTGTGGCTGAACACTCCGCTCACCGACCTGATCGTCGAGGGCGACGCCGTGGTCGGCATTCGCGCCGAGCACGAGGGCCGTCCGGTCACCATCAAGGCGCGCCGCGGCGTGGTGCTGGCCGCGGGCGGCTTCGAGCACAACCTGGAGATGCGCAAGCAGTACATCGACGGGCCGCAGAACACCGGCTGGACCGTCGGCGCGACCGAGAATGTCGGCGAGGGCATCGTGGCGGGCCAGAAGGCCGGCGCCGCAGTGGATCTCATGGACGACGCCTGGTGGGGTCCGTCCGTGCGCAACCCCGAGGGCCCGCCGTTCTTCATGCTGGCCGAGCGCTCGCAGCCGGGCGCCATCGTGGTCAATGCCAAGGGTGAGCGCTTCGTCAACGAGTCCGCGCCGTACGTGAACGTCGTGCACACCATGTACGAGGAGGAGAAGAAGGTGCCGGGCAGCATTCCGGCGCACTTCATCTTCGACCAGAACTTCCGCGACCGGTACCTGTTCCTGGGCAACTTCCCCAAGCGGCCGCTGCCCCAGAAGTACTTCGACGCGGGAATCATCAAGCAGGCCGACACCCTGGCCGAGCTGGCGGACAAGCTGGGCATTCCGGCGAACAAGCTGGCGGCCACCGTCGAGCGCTTCAACGTTTTCGCCCGCAAGGGCCGCGACGAGGACTTCCTGCGCGGCGACTCGGCCTACGACCGCTACTACGGCGACCCGACCGTCAAGCCCAACCCGACCCTGGCCCCGCTCGAGCGCGGCCCGTTCTACGCGGTCGAGATGGTGCCGGGCGACCTGGGCACCAAGGGCGGCCTGGTCACCGACGAGCACGCCCGGGTGCTGAACGACCAGGGCGAGGTCATCCACGGCCTGTACGCGGCGGGCAACAACTCCGCCGCCGTCATGGGTAACGACTACGCCGGTGCGGGCGCCACCATCGGACCCGCCATGGTGTTCGGCTACATCGCGGCCAACCACCTGGCCGACGCGGAATCCGAAGCGGCACAGGAGAACTGACATGGGACGGGTTGATTCGAAGGTCGTCGTCGTCACCGGCGGTGCGCGCGGCATGGGCGCGGCCTTCGCCCGCAAGCTCGCGGCCGAGGGCGCGCGGGTGGTGATCACCGACGTGCTCACCGAGGCAGGCGAGGCCGTCGCGGCCGAAATCGGTGACGCCGCACGGTTCTTCCCGCTCGACGTGACCGACGAGGCGGCCTGGAACGACGTGGTCGCGCAGACCGAGGCCGCGTTCGGCCCGGTCTCGGGCCTGGTCAACAATGCGGGCATCGTGCACGTCGACCCGATCGAGAAGCTCTCGGAGGCCGACTACCGCAAGGTGATCGACGTCAACCAGGTCGGCGTGTTCCTGGGCATGAAGGCCGTGATCGGGTCCATGCGCCGGGCCGGGGTGGGTTCCATCGTGAACATCTCCTCGACCGGCGGGCTCATCGGTTACTCCAACATCCTGGGTTACGTGGCCTCCAAGTGGGCCGTGCGCGGCATGACCAAAACGGCCGCACAGGAATTCGCGGCCGACAATGTCCGCGTCAACTCCGTGCACCCGGGCATCGTGGCGACCGAGATGGTCGCGGCCTCCGAGCGGTCGGCGAACATCGCCGCCAATCAGCCCATCGCCCGCCCGGCCACCCCCGAGGAGCTCGCCAACATGGTGCTGTTCCTCATCTCCGACGACTCCTCCTACAGCACCGGCGCGGAATTCATCGCCGACGGCGGCTTCACCACCCAGTAACAACTCCGCTGCGAGACAAGGAAACACCCATGAAGGACTTCCACGGCAAAGTCGCCGTAATCACCGGTGCGGGAGCGGGCATCGGCCGGGCGCTGGCCCTGGAGCTGGCCCGGAACGGCGCGCAGCTGGCGCTGTCCGGACGCAATCTCGACAATGTCGCGGAGACCGTGGCGCTGTGCGAGAAGGAGGGCGCCAAGGCCCGCGCCTACAAGTTGGACGTGACCGACCGGGCGGCCGTGTACGCGCACGCCGACGAGGTGGTCGCGGATTTCGGCAAGGTCAATGTCGTCGTCAACAATGCGGGCGTCTCGCTGACCGCCAATATCGAGGAAGTCTCCTGGGAAGACCTGGAGTGGATCTTCGGCATCAACTACTGGGGCACCCTGCACGGCGTGAAGGCGTTCCTGCCGCACGTGATCGCCTCCGGTGACGGGCACATCGCCAATGTCTCCAGCATGTTCGGCCTGGTGGCCTGCCCCAGCCAGGGCGGCTACAGCTCCTCCAAGTACGCCATGCACGCCATCAGCGACGCCCTGCGCCAGGAGATGATCATCGCCGGCTACAACGTCGGCGTCTCCAGCATCCACCCCGGCATGATCAAGACCGAGATCGCCTGGAAGGCCCGCGCCGCCGCCACCCGCGACCGCGACGACCTGGCCGCCAACTTCGACCGCCTGGCCCAGACCAGCCCCGAGGACTGCGCCAAGACCATCGTCAACGGCATCCGGAAGAACAAGCCGCTCATCCTGATCGGCAAGGACGCCAAGGCCATGAACATCATGCGCCGCCTCCTCGGCTCGGGCTACATGAAGCCCCTCACCGCACAGATGCGCAAGGAAATCTGACCCACTCTCGGAGCTCCCGTGTCCTGGTGCGTTCCGCACCGGGACACGGACCGAGGAGTGGTAAGCGGTGCCCTGTCGGCCCGGCTGCTCGGCGGGCGGTCTACCGCCGGCCTTTCAGCGATAGCGGTGAACAGGCCGCCATCGCTGCGACGGCCCGCCGCTGCGTCGGCTCGCCTTGTCCGGCCGCGCCCGCGTCAGCCCTGCACCGTACGGTGCGGGGCCAGCTGTCGTTGCGTGAATTTACCGCTCTGACCTGGGATTTCGTGGGTCTCGGTGAACGGGACCGGGGAGATTTGTGACCCCGCTAACACGCCACGATCGGAGGGTGACCCAGTGGCGGGTCGTACCCGGAAGGACGGAGGCGGCCGATGCGCATCGGCATGCTCATGCCATATCTCGAGGGTCTGGTGACCTCGGGCGGATTTCTGCGGGAGTTCGCGGCGGCGGCGGAGGAATGCGGGCTGGATTCGATCTGGACCGTGGAACACGTTGTGGTGGCACAGGATTACGAGCCGCTGTACCCGTACTCGCCCGACGGACGAATGCCGGGCGGGGATCTCGGGGTGCCGATGACGGATCCGCTGGAGACGCTGGCGTTCGTGGCGGCGGCGTCGAGCACCCTGAAGCTGGGCACCGCCATGGTGGTGGCGCCGCTGCACAGCCCGGTGGTGCTGGCCAAGCGGGCCGCCACCATAGATCGGCAGTCGGGCGGGCGGTTGCTGCTCGGGCTCGGAATCGGCTGGCAGAAAGAGGAATACGCGGCGATCGGGGTGCCGTTCGAGGATCGCGGCGGACGCCTGGACGACTGCATCGGGGCCATGCGGGCGCTGTGGACTGAGTCCCCGGCCACCTATCAGGGCAAGCACGTGTCGTTCGAGAAGCAGTTCTGCCTGCCGCAGCCCGAACGGTCGATCCCGATCGTGCTGGGCGGCAACAGCGCTCCGGCGGTGCGGCGCGCCGCCCGGGTCGGAGATGGCTGGTTCCCGTACACCATCTCGTCGGAGGATTTCGCGCGCGGCGCGGACCGGATCCGTGAGTTGTCGCGGGAGGCAGGACGGGCCGAGGACGCGGTCGAGATGACCATCTGGCCGGGCTCCTTCGATTTCACGCGCGAGTTCGACCCCGGCTACGTGCGCCCCTATGTCACGGCGGGCGCGAGCCGCGTCGTGCTCACCCCGCCCATGTTCGGCCCGGAGTCCCTGCTCAACGGCGTGGAAAACCTTGCGGCCTACGTGGATCGGTATCGCAACGAGGTGGAGGCGAAGCTGTGAATCCCGCGACGGCTGTCCGCGTTGTGGACCGCATCGTCCTGCCCGCCCACCGTGCGGAGGACTGGCTGACCCGCTGGCGCAGCGACTATCTGCCGGGGGCCACCGCCCGCGGACTGCGTTCGCCTCAGCTGCTGCACGAGCACACCGGTGCGGATTCGGTTGCCGTGCAGATCATCTGGGAACTGCCCGGCATCTACGACTTCTACGGCATGCGGGGCGCGGCCGCCGCCGATCCCGCCGTCTCGGCCTTCTGGTCGGACACCGACGCCGTCGCGCTGACGCGGGAGCGGCACGTCCTGGCGGTACAGGAGGAACTGTCATGAGCCGCTGGGTGATTCTCACCGCCCCGCCCGCCGGAGACGACGCGGACGGGCAGCTCGCCGCGCAGGCCGCGGCGGCGACCGCGACACCCGGGGTCACGCACTGCTCGGCCGGTATCGATCTGCCCGGCAGCACGGGCGGACTCGGCGCGGTCTGGGATCTGGCCGCCGACTCGGCGCCCGCGACCGTCCTGCCCGTCCTGCCCGCCACCGCCGACGTGGTGCCACTGGCCCCGGTGAACGCGCGCATGGTGCGGCTGGATTCCGCCCGCCGCATCAAGCGCACCCTGCTGCTCACGGTGCGATCCGGCACGGCTCCGGATACGGTGGCGCGCTTCGAATCCGACCTGATGGCCATGCCCGCGCACATCTCGGCCATCCGGTCCTGGTCGCTGAGCCGGGTGCCGGGCCACGGCCGCTGGACCCATGTGTGGGAGCAGGAGTTCGCCGACCCGGACGGGCTCAATGGCGATTACCTGCTGCATCCCTACCACTGGACGCACGTGGATCGCTGGTTCGACGGCGAGATCCCGGATTCCATCGTGGAACCGGCGATCGCGCACCTGTTCCGCTGGGCCGACGGCCCGGTGCTGGGGAACTGAGCGAGCGGTGCTGCCGAACTGATCAGCTGGGATCGCGCAGCTGCTGTTTGAGCACCTTGCCACCTGCATTGCGCGGGAGGTCGTCGACGAAGACGATCTCCCGCGGCACCTTGTAGCCGGCCAGGCGCGAGCGCGACCACTCGATGAGGGTGGCGGGATCGGTCGCCGCCCCGTCGGCGGGCACCACGACGGCGCGGCCGACCTCGCCGAGCCGCTCGTCGGGGATGCCGATCACCGCGACATCGCGAATATCCGGGTGCTGCAGCAGGACTCGCTCGATCTCGGCCGGGTAGGCATTGAAGCCGCCGACGATGAACATGTCCTTGAGCCGGTCGGTGATGCGCAGGTAGCCGTCGTGGTCGAGGGTGCCGACATCGCCGGTGTGCAGGTAGCCGTCCGCGTCGATGGCGGCGGCGGTGGCCTCGGGGTCGTCGAGGTAGCCGAGCATGACATTCGGGCCCTTGACGGTGATCTCGCCGGGTTCGCCCGGCGACACCGGTGTGCCGCCGCGGTCGAGGACGCGGATCTCACTGCCGGACAGGGTCTTTCCGACCGTGCCCGCGACCAGTTCGGTCGGAGCGTCGGGCGGGCAGATGGAGACGACGCCGATGGATTCGGTGAGGCCGTAGGCGGTGAAGACGTAGGGGACGCGCAGATCCTCGCGAATGCGCCGCACCAGTTCGGTGGGGATGGTCGCGCCGCCGGTCCCGGCCAGGCGCAACGAGCCCAGCAGATACTGATCGTGATCGGCGGCCAGCAGGTCGGTGAAAAGCGTTGGCGGCCCGGCCAGCACGGTGATCCGCTCGCTCTCGATGAGTTGCAGCGCCCGGACGGCGTCGAAGCGCTCCATCGGGACCATGGTGGCGGTGCGCAGCAGGCAGGCCAGGATGCCGGCCTTGTACCCGAAGGTGTGCGAGAACGGGTTCACCAGCAGATACCGGTCGCGCGGGCGCAGTGTCACCGCATCGGCCCACTGCGCGAGCACCTCCAGGGTCTGCCGGTGCGTGGCGAGCACGCCCTTGGGAGCGCCGGTGGTGCCGGAGGTGAACAGGATGTCGGACACCGACTCCGGATCCACCTGGGCGCTGCGCTCGACCGCGGACTGCGGCTCGATCACGGTGCCGGGGGCCAGAAATCCCGCCCAGGAGCTGATGTCCCAGTCGGCCGCGTTCTCGCCGCGGGCGTCGTCGAGCAGGATGACATGTTCCAGATCGGGTAGGGGACGGCCGGATTCGGCCAGCATGGCCGGATAGTCCGCGCCCAGGAACTCCTGGACCGTGCACACCGCCTTGACGTGGCTGCGGGCCAGCACCTCCGCGGTCTCCGCGCCCCGCAGCCGGGTGCTGATCGGCACCAGAGTCGCTCCCGCACCGAGCATTCCGAGCGCGGTCACGATCCAGCGCACGCTGTTGGGGGCCCACATGCCCACCCGGTCACCGGGTTCGAGCCCCGACGCCATCGCCGCGCGGGTCACCGCGGCGACATCCTCGGCGAGTTCGGCGAACGTCAGCCGCCCCGCCGGCCCGGCAATGGCCACCGCCTCCGGATAGCGCCGCGCCCGGTCCGCCACCAGCGCCGGAATGGTCGTCACGGGCCCGACCGCGGAGCTGCCGCCCGAGTGCCGCCGATCCATCCGCCCATCCTGCCCCAACCCGCAGTCCGCGTAGCCCATTTTCGACGTGCCATCCCGCTGACCGGGCGGCACCGACACTCACACCCGGCCTCGTTGCCCAACGCGACAACTGATCTCGCGCCGACCGGGGTAACTCCCCGGGGCTCACCGCCGGCACGCGTGCGAAACCGGCAACGGCCCTCGAGCCGTGCGCTGAAGTCTCGGGGAGGCGGAACAGTACCTTTCATTCCGCTGATCGGGATGGGAGTTGGGTGTGGGCGCGCTCACCCGGCACGCTCGTTGCAGTGGTCCCGTAGGGGGACGGGATGGATATTGCCCGGCAGGCCGCTCGAGCAGCGGCGGAGCGCTGGAGTGCGAATGAATCCAGGACCTCGAAGGAGTGACATGACGGCCGGAACGGAGCTTGCGCAGCGTCTGGACCTTGCGGCGGGCGCGACCGTTGTCGAACTCGACGGCGCGTGCGGACTGTCGCGAGAGAAGATCGGCGGCAAGGCGTGGAGCATCGACCACATGCGGGCCCTCGGCCTGCAGGTGCCGCCCGCGTTCGTCATCACCACCGACGGCTGGGCCGACTACACGCGGCGCGGCGCCATCGCCGATGAGATCTGGGCGCAGGTGCTCGACGGCATCGCCATGATCGAGCGCGGCACCGGCCGTCGCTTCGGGTCGGCGGAGCGCCCGCTGCTGGTGTCGGTGCGCTCGGGTGCGGCCATCTCCATGCCCGGCATGATGGACACCGTCCTGAACCTCGGCATGACCGACGCGGTGCAGCAGGCGCTGGCCGTGGAGACCAGCAATCCCGCCTACGCGCAGGACACCCGGCAGCGCTTCGTGCACCAGTACCGCGAGACCGTGCTCGGCGACGCGAACGGCGCGGTCCCGGCCGATCCGTGGGACCAGCTGCGCGGTGCGATCGAGGCCGTGTTCCGGTCCTGGGATTCCGCGCGCGCCAAGACCTATCGCGCCAACCGCGGCGTTCCCGACACCCTGGGCACCGCGGTCACCGTGCAGGCCATGGTGTTCGGCAACCTCGACGAATTGTCCGGCACCGGTGTGCTTTTCAGCCGTAACCCCAATACCGGCGACGGCCCCGTCTATGGCGAGTGGCTCGTCGGCGGGCAGGGCGAGGACGTGGTGTCCGGCCGCCTGACCCCGCGCCCGCTCGACGAGCTGGCCGCCACCCAGCCCGCGGTGCACGAGCGGCTGATCGCCGCCACCCAGTTGCTCGAGCGCGACGGCCGCGATCTGCAGGACGTGGAGTTCACCGTCGAATCCGGCACGCTGTGGCTGCTGCAGTCGCGTCCGGCCAAGCGCTCGGCGCGGGCCGCGGTGCGTACCGCGGTCGCCATGGTCGAGGAGGGGCTGATCAGCGCCGACGAGGCCCTGGACCGGGTCACCGCCGAGCAGGTGCGCGAGGTGCTGCGCCCCGCGTCCGGCGACACCGGCGGTCAGGAGCCCCTCGCCCGCGGCGAATCCGCCTGTCCCGGACTGGCTTCCGGCGTCGTGGTGACCGATCCCGACGAGGCCGAGGCGCGCGCCGAGGCGGGTGAGGACGTCATCCTGGTGCGTCCCACCACCAGCCCCGACGATCTGCACGGCATGATCGCCGCGCGGGCCATCGTCACCGAATTGGGCGGCACCACCTCGCATGCCGCGCTGGTCAGCCGGGAACTCGGCCGCCCGTGCGTGGTCGGCTGCGGGCCCGGCGTGGTCGCCGCGCTGACCGGCAGGTCCGTCACCGTCGACGGCGGGGCCGGGCTGGTGCTGCCCGGCGAGGTCGTCGCCAAGCCGGTCGAGCAGGCCGTCCTCGACGATGTGCGTCAGCTCGCCCAGTGGGCGGGCGTGACCGGCGAGCAGCTCGCCGACCGGCTCGAAAACCGCGCTGTCGCATCGGAAGAGGCCGAGGCCGCCACCGAGAACGCCGAGCAGGAAGAGGTTTCCGTGAACGCTCCCGTCACCGAGCTGGCCGTGCTGCGGCTGGTCGGCATCAAGGGCCGGGTGAACGCCGACAATCTGGCCGCCAGCCTGTTCGCCGACACCGCCGAGATCGCGTCCTGCTGTGAGGGTTTGGTGACCGCGGGCTACTGCGCCACCACCCCGGCCGGCTTCCGCATCACCCCCGAGGGCCGCCCGCGCCTGGAGCAGCTGCTGGCCGAGGAGCGCGCGACCGTCGACGCGGCCGCCATGACCGCCGCCTACGACGAGTTCTGCGTCTTCAACGGCGACCTCAAGGTGATCATCACCGACTGGCAGATGAAGGACCCGGCCACGGTCAACGATCACGCCGACGCCGAGTACGACACCTCGGTGCTTGGCCGGCTCAACGAGACTCACCAGCGCCTGCGCCCGCTCATCGGCCGCCTGGGCGGGCTCGCCCCGCGCCTGTCCCGCTACCTGGACCGCCTCGACCGCGCCGTCGAGCGCATCGCCGAGGGCGACCACACCTACGTGGCCCGGCCCATCATGGACAGCTACCACACCGTCTGGTTCGAGCTGCACGAAGACCTGATCGGCCTGTGCGGCCTGACCCGCGCGGAAGAGGCGGCGGCCGGCCGTGCCCACTGAGCCTGTTGTGATCACTGATTCCATGCCCACCCGCTGGATCGACTTCGCCCAGATCGACAATGTGCGCGACCTGGGCGGGCTCCCCGTAACCGGCGGCGGCACCACACGTTTCGGCATCGTCCTGCGCTCCTCCACGCTGCAGCAGGCGACCTGCGACGACCTGTCGCACCTGGTCGAGAAGCTGGGCCTGCGCACGGTCATCGACCTGCGCCTGCCCGACGAGGTGGAGCGCGAGGGCTACGGGCTGATCGCCGACTCCGGCCTGCGCATCGCCAACCTGCCGATCCGCAAGTCGCCGCAATCCTCGCTGGCCGCACGGGATCTGGTCCCCGACAAGACCCGCGTCGACCTGACCGAGCTGTACGGTCAGCTGCTCGGCGGCAGTGGTGAGCACATCGTCGAGGCGGTTCGTCTCATCGTCGATCCGGACCGCCATTCGGTGCTGTTCCATTGCGCCGCAGGCAAAGACCGCACCGGCGTGCTCGCCGCGGTCCTGCTGGACGCGGTCGGGGTCCCCGCCGAGGCGATCGCCCACGACTACGCCCTCACCAACGAGCGCATCCAGAAGGTCCGCGACCGACTCGACGCGCTCCCGTCCTACGAGGGCCTGCCGCAGACCAATACGGGCATCCTGGCCGTCTCTCCGGAGGTCATGCTCGGCTTCCTGCGGAATCTGCATGCCGAGCACGGCGGGGCCGCCAACTGGCTACTCGCCAACGGACTTTCGGAGTCCGAACTCCAGCGGCTCCGCGAGGTTCTGGTCGTCGCCTAGGCCTCAGGTCCCGGTCGCTGCCTCAGGTCCCGGTCGTTCCAGCCTGCGGCAGCAGCGACCGGACCCCCGCCGGGAGGCCGCCGCTCGCGGCAGCCTCCCGGACGAAACTCTCCAGCGTCGCCCGGAACGCCCCGGCGGCGTGCGTGGGTGTGACGTCCTTGCGATGGGCGAGCGCGACCGTCCGGTGCAGCCCGCGGGACTCGCGCCCGCCGTCGCCCGACAGCGGAATCCCGCGCAGCCCGGGCCGTCCGGCCAGCACCGTGGACGGGACGACCGCGATCCCGAGCCCCACCTCCACGAACCGCAGCACGGCATCCATCTCGCCGCCCTCGACCGCGAAACGGGGTTCGAACCCCGCCTCCCGGCAGGCCCCGATCGTCGCCTCCCGCAGGTCGTAGCCCGGCCGGAACATCACCAGCGGCCGATCCCGCAGATCCGTGATCCGCAGATGCGGACGCTGGGGCAGCGAACTGTCGTCGACCCTGGCGGTGACCACCAGGTCCTCGCGCAGGATCGGCGTGGTGGCCAGCGGGGTGTCCTCACCCAGCGGCAGGATCACCAGCGCCGAATCGAGTGCGCCCCTGGTCAATTGCCGCACCAGATCCCGCGACCCACCCTCCTCCACCAGCAGCCTGATCCCCGGATACGCGTCGTGATACCGCCGCAGCGCATCGGCCAGCAGCCCCGAACACAGCGACGGCGTCGCCCCGAGCCGAACCCGCCCCCGCCGCAGCCCCGCGAGCTCCTGCACCTCCAGCCGCGCAGTATCCACATCCGCCAGAATCCGGGTAGCCAACGGCAACAACGCCTCACCCGCCGGAGTCAGCGTGATATTCCCCCGCGCCCGGCTGAACAGCGATGCCCCGAGCTCGCTCTCCAGCGTCCGAATCTGCTTCGACAACGACGGCTGCGCGACCCCCAGCGCATCGGCCGCCCTGGTGAAATGCCTGGCCTGCGCCACAGCCAAAAAATACGACAACTGCTGCAACTGCACAGTCGATAGCCTAGAACTATGAACTCCGCCATTCCGATTCCGAGTCGCTGATCACGAACACCCGTGCTCTCGAGCGGGGGCTGGTGGCGTATCGGGCGTGAGGTCGCCGCGCGGTGCGGACGGCGGACGGCCGTTGATCGAGAAGACCGCAATTTCCCATTCCGGCGGCCCGGTCGACGCCGTACTCTCGAATGGCATTGCCTCATGAGCGAGAAACCAACCGGTTACGAATTCAGGAGGTCGACATGCAAACCCAGGACAAGATCAGCACGGGAATGTTCCGTATCGATCTGGACAGGTTCTTCATGGAGCAGGCGCGCCGCGTGGTGTCCGGTCTCGGCGATGGACGCGATGACCGCCAGCCGGAGGCCGAGCAGCGTGAGGTGACCATCACCCGGAGCCCGGACAAGAGCGAGGTATTCGACCGCTGGATCCGGCAGTCGCTGAAGGACCCCCACGGCGCGAGAGCGACGATCACGATCACCGAGCTGGACAGTCACGGGGAACCCGTTCTGTCGATCAGTCTGATAAATGCCTGGACTCGCTCGTGGAACGTTCCCTCGCTCGAGGCCGGCAACGCCGGGCCGGCGAACGAGACCGTCACTCTCTCCTGCGACAGGATGAAAATCGAGCAGTTCTAGCCCGCGGCGTACCTACCGTCGCATGGGCTGTGCAAGGTCACGAACTCGACGATCGGATCCCAGCCGGCGGTCTCGACCCCCACGAGGCCGCCGAGCTGGGGTCTCGGGCCACCCATCGCATCGGTGTGCAGGCGCCGCTCTTGTCGCCGCGGCCGGACGATGACGTGTCCGGCAGGTCTTCGCAACACCTCGAATACTCTTCCGGCGATTCCTGATTCGAATAATCGCTGATGTGGGAGGGTGCGGCCCATGCTGATCGAATACGGGGTGTGGGTTACGCGATTGGCGCTCGCCGTGGTGTTCGGGTTGTCGGCCTGGGGGAAACTGGCCGATCGCGCCGGTACGCGGCAGGCGGTGGGGGAGTTCGAGGTGCCGGTGCGGTGGGTGCCCGCCGTGGCGTGGGGGCTGCCGGTCGCCGAGGCGGTGTTGGCGGTCGGCGTCGTGCTGCCGTGGACGGCCGTCGCGGCGGCAGTCGGCGCGCTGCTCCTGCTGACGGTCTTCACGGTGGTCATGGTCGGTTTGTTGCGGCGCGGCAAGCGCCCCTCGTGCTCATGCTTCGGCGCGGCGAGTACGACGCCGATCGGCGCGCGCAGCATCGTGCGCAACGGTGTGCTGATGGTGCTCGCGGCGTCGGTCGTGTGGGGCGGGTTGGCCCGTCCCTCGGTGCCCGCCGGACTGGCTGCCGATGCCGCGACCGGGCTCGCGCTCGGCGCGCTGCTGTGCGGGGTCCTGGCGTGGCTGGTCGGCCAGGTCGGCGCACTGCGGCGCCGGCTGGACGAGCAGGCGCTCTCGACGCTGGGCGCCGAGGGCCTGCCGGTCGGCTCGGTCGCGCCGGAGTTCGAGTTGCTCGACCTCGCGGGCACCCGCACGAACCTCGCGGACCTGCTCTCGGGAGGCAGGGCAGTGCTGCTGGTGTTCGTGCACCCGGGCTGTGAGATGTGCGCCGCGCTGGCCCGTGAGCTGCCGCGGTGGCGAGCGCGCACGGCCATGACCATGGTCGTCGTCGGGAACGGCGATGCCGATGAGCAGGCCGTTTGGGGCGCCGAACAGGGTCTGGGCGAGATCCCGTCGCTGGTGCAGCAGGGCAATGAGGCGGCGCTGCGATATCGCGTCCGCGGTACACCGTCGGCTGTGCTGATCGACGCCGAGGGCCGGGTCGCCGCGCCCGTTGCGCGGGGCGCTATCGCGATCCGTGAGTTGATATTCGCCGGGAGATCGATCCGAGCCCAGCTTTCCTCTCGAAGCAACGGCCACCACGCCGCTAACCAGGGTCAGAACTGACCCGTCGGTCCGGTTACCGCCGCCGGAAACCGGCGGGAGGTCCAAATCGATTGGCGCACAGAGAATTTCGTGTACACAGCGCTCTCGCGCCGATACGATGCTGAGTGCATCGATGCAGAACCGCGTACGAATCCCATCCACTACTTCTGGCAGGGAGATGTCATGGCGGACTTCGCATTCACCGATTACTCCGGCAAGGAATTCATCATCCGGCTCAATGACGAGCAGCGCATCGCGGAAGCGCGCCGGATCCTGTCCGGCGAGGAGCAGATGTCGATCCATGTCATGGGACGCATCAGGAAGCGGGTGGCCGACTACAACCCGGGTTGGAGCTTCCACCTCGACCCGGACACGATCAGCTTCTTCACTATGGCGATCGAGGTCTGCGACTCGTCTATCTCCTACGTCGAGGACAACCTGGACGAGGCTTGCGGCGCTTTCCTGCCGGGTTGCTTCTGGTGTCCGTGGTCGTCCCGACTCACCCGAGAGATCCGCTGATCGCGACGCCGTCGGCGGCGGACCCCGGCCGAGTGCACTCGGCCGGGGTCCGCTGGTTCGGTCTCCGTGTGACATCGTTCACGGGCCGCATTCACTACTCGCCGTAGTAATTCCGGTTGCAGCTCGGTGCATAGGCCAGGGTCATGGAGACCAGAGCGTTGGGGACTTGGACCGGGGGCGCGGAGCGGACGTAGTTTCCGCTGGTGGCTGTCGTAATACCTGAGCTCTACCGGACGACGGTGGGCAAGAAGGCCGTGATGGCGGTGACCGGGGGCATTCTGGTCCTTTTCCTCATCGCCCACATGGCCGGGAATCTCAAAGTGTTTCTGGGGGCGTCGGATTTCAATCATTACGCCTAGTGGTTGCGGACGATTGGTGAGCCCGCGGTGCCTCGGCGGGGGTTGTTGTCGGCTGTGGAGGTCGTGCTCGCGGTGAGCGTGATCCTGCACATGTGGTCGGCGGTCTCGCTTGCGCGTACGGCGCGGCGCGCCAGGCCGGTCGGGTACGCGGCGAAGAAGAAGTCGCATGCGCAGGGTTATGCCGTTCACACCATGCGGTGGGGCGGGGTGATCATCGCGCTGTATCTCGTCTGGCATCTGCTGGATCTGACCTTCGGGGCGGTGAATCCTCTGGGCCGCAACGCGACTCCGTACGAGAAGGTGGTCGCCGACTTCGCGCCGTCCCACTGGTACGTCACGCTCTTCTACGTTGTCGCCGTGGTCATGGTGGGTCTGCACCTGCGGCACGGTATTCGCAGTGCCGCCCGGACCCTGGGTCTGGCGGGCGCTCGCGGCTACGACCTGCTCGCGGCCGCCGTCTCGATCCTGCTGGTCGCCGGTTTCCTGGCCGTCCCGATCGCTGTCTCCTTCGGATGGGTGAAATAGCCATGAACGACAGTCTCTTCCGCGTCGGCGAGCCGATCGCCGACACCACAGCGCCGGGCGGGCCGATCGCCGAGCGCTGGACCACCCGTAAGTTCGAGGCCAAGCTGGTCAATCCCGCGAACAAGCGCAAGAAGACGGTCATCGTCATCGGCACCGGGCTGGCCGGCGGCTCGGCGGGGGCCACGCTGGGGGAGCAGGGCTATCGCGTGATCCAGTTCTGTTTCCAGGATTCGCCGCGGCGGGCGCACTCGATCGCCGCGCAGGGCGGGATCAATGCCGCCAAGAACTACCGCAATGACGGTGACAGCGTGCACCGGCTGTTCTACGACACGGTCAAGGGCGGTGACTACCGGTCCCGTGAGTCGAATGTGCACCGGCTGGCGGAGATCTCGACGCAGATCATCGATCAGTGTGTGGCGCAGGGTGTTCCGTTCGCACGGGAGTACGGCGGCCTGCTCGACAATCGGTCGTTCGGCGGCGCGCAGGTCTCGCGCACCTTCTACGCCCGCGGCCAGACGGGGCAGCAGCTACTGCTGGGCGCGTATCAGGCGCTGCTGCGGCAGGTCGACGCGGGCACCGTGGAACTGCATGCGCGCCACGAGATGCTCGACCTGATCATGGTGGACGGGGTGGCGCGGGGCGTGGTCGTGCGCGACCTGGTCACCGGCGCGATCCGGTCCTACACGGCCGACGCCGTGGTGCTGGCCTCCGGCGGGTACGGCAATGTCTACTTCCTGTCGACCAATGCCATGGGCTCGAATGTCACGGCCTCCTGGCGGGCGCACAAGCACGGCGCGTACTTCGCCAATCCCTGCTTCACACAGATTCATCCGACCTGCATCCCGGTCTCGGGTGAGCATCAGTCGAAGTTGACGCTCATGTCGGAGTCGCTGCGCAACGACGGCCGGGTGTGGGTGCCCAAAAACGCTGGGGACCAACGCAAGCCCGGCGATGTGCCCGAGCACGAGCGCGACTACTACCTGGAACGCATCTATCCGGCATTCGGCAATCTGGTGCCGCGCGACATCGCCTCCCGCGCGGCCAAGAACGTCTGCGACGAGGGGCGCGGAGTCGGGCCGGGCGGGCTCGGCGTCTATCTCGATTTCGCCGACGCCATCGGGCGGCTCGGCGTCGATGCGGTGAAAGCCAAGTACGGCAACCTTTTCACGATGTACGAGCGGATCACGGGCGAGAACCCGTACGAGATGCCGATGCGTATCTACCCCGCCGTGCACTACACCATGGGCGGGCTGTGGGTGGACTACGATCTGCAATCCACCATTCCGGGACTGTTCGTGATCGGGGAGGCCAATTTCTCCGACCACGGCGCCAACCGGCTCGGGGCCTCCGCGCTCATGCAGGGCCTGGCCGACGGGTATTTCGTCCTGCCGGCCACCCTCGGCGACTATCTCGCCCGCGGTCCGGCCGGGGAGGTGCCGGCCGCCGCGATCGCGGCCGCCGAGGCCCGGGTCACCGCGATGATCGACAGACTCCTGTCCATCCGGGGCGACCGCACCGTCGACTCCTTCCACCGCGAGCTCGGCCACCTCATGTGGGAGTACTGCGGCATGGAACGGACCGAGGCGGGACTGCGCAAGGCGCTGGCCCTGATTCCCGCACTGCGCGCGGAGTTCTGGGAGCGCGTCAACGTGCCGGGCTCCGGGGACGACCTCAACCAGTCGCTGGAACGCGCGGGCCGGGTGGCCGACTTCCTGGAGTTGGCCGAACTCATGGTCATCGATGCCCTGCACCGCACCGAATCCGCGGGCGGCCACTTCCGGGCCGAGTCGCAGACCGAGGACGGTGAGGCCCGCCGCGACGACGCGAACTTCTCCTATGTCGCCGCGTGGGAATGGAACCAGGACGAGCCACCGACGCTGCACCGGGAAGCGCTGAGCTACGAGTACGTCCAGCCCAGCACGCGGTCCTACAAGTAAGAGCGGAATCGAGAATGAAACTCACCCTGCGTATCTGGCGGCAGCGGAACTCCCGCGACAAGGGTCGGATGGTCGACTACGGCGTGGAGGTCTCGCCCGACGCGTCGTTCCTGGAAATGCTCGATGTCCTCAACGAACGGCTCACCGGCGCCGGCGAGGAGCCCATCGCCTTCGACCACGACTGCCGCGAGGGCATCTGCGGCGCGTGCTCACTCGTCATCGACGGCACTCCGCACGGCCCGGAGCAGGCCACCACCACCTGCCAGCTCCACCTGCGGAAATTCGCCGACGGCGACACGATCACCGTGGAACCGTGGCGGGCCAAGGCTTTTCCGGTCATCAAGGACCTGATGGTCGACCGCTCGGCCTTCGACCGGATCATCCGGGCGGGCGGCTACATCACCGCGCCGACCGGCGCCGCACCCGAGGCGCACTCGATCCCGGTCCCGAAACCCGACGCCGATCTGGCCTTCCAGGCCGCCGAATGCATCGGCTGCGGCGCGTGCGTGGCCGCCTGCCCCAATGGTTCGGCCATGCTCTTCACCGCCGCCAAGGTCACCCACCTCGGCCTCCTGCCGCAGGGACAGCCGGAGCGCCACTCCCGCGTCGTCGGCATGCTCGAAGCCCACGACGATGCGGGCTTCGGCGGCTGCACCAACACCGGCGAATGCACCCTCGCCTGCCCGAAGGAGATCCCGCAGGACGTCATCGGCCGCCTGAACAAGGACTTCCTCCGCGCTGCGAGAAAGGCCCGCTGACCCCCTGATGCGGCCACGCGGGAGAGAGCCGATCAGCACGTCTCGATCATGATCTTGCCTTCTTCACCGGGTACGACGATCGGGAGCAGGCGTTCGGCCTCGTCGCGGACAGCGGGGAGATCCCGGCGGGAAATGGTGGTGCCGGTCAGCAGTTCTGTTCCGGCCGAGGCCAATTCGGCGATATCGAGGCCCTCGACCGCAGCCCGGAGATGGACCGAGCGGAGCGTGGGCTCGATCGCCGGTCGGACCGTCGGGTAGAGCCAGCGGTAGGCCTGGGCGTCCGTCAGGTGGACGGTCCGGCGAATCGTGGTGGCGCGCACCACTGTTCGATCACGCAGCAACGTGGTCAGATTCGCATGGCGGAAATCGGTGAGGCGCGACCACAGCCCCACATGCGGCCAGTTCGGTTCCTGCGCCTGCACCGCGACCAGATGCCGGACCAGCTCGGCGGCGGGCATGGCGACCCGTTCGTTCAACTTCTGACGCAGTAGCAGCGTGCGGTTTAGGGTTCGCAGCGAGAGTTCCGGCATGGGTCCATTGTCGAACGGAAATAGGACAGGTCAGGTCCTATATGGAGGACGGTATGGGCACGGTGACAGCGGGGGAGTTCCGGCACATCTACGACCCCAGCGAGCCGGATCAGTGCTGGTACATCAACGATCACACCCTGGTCCAGGACGTCGGCGGGCGCTGGCACCTGTTCGGCATCACCCATCCCGAGCCCGCCGACCCCTTCGACGAGACCGAGTTCGCGCACGCCACCGCCGACGACCCGCACGGCCCGTGGACCAAGCATCCCGCCGCGCTGACGGTGGACCGCGAGCGCGGCGAGACCCACCTGTGGGCCCCCTTCGTGGTGCGCGACGGCGACGCCTACTTCATGTTCTACGACGGCGGCGGAACCGACCGCACCGCAACGGGTATGGGCCTGGCCACCTCCGCCGACCTGTTCCACTGGACCCGGCATCCGGGCGGCCCGGTCTTCCGCGACGGCTACGACGCCCGCGACCCCATGGTGCTGCGGGTGGCCGGGCAGTGGGTCATGTACTACTGCGCGACCAGCGCCCCCACCGGCGGCAACCATGTCGTCGCCTACCGCACCAGCCCGGACCTGGTGCACTGGAGCGACCGCCGCATCGCCTACACCGACCCGTCGACCGGAACCGGCGCGGGCAATACCGAATCGCCGTTCGTGCTCCGCCACGCCGGCGCCTGGTATCTGCTTATCGGTCCGCGCCCCGGCTATGTCGGCACCGAGATCTTCCGCGGCGACAACCCTTTTCACTTCGACGCGTCCGGCCGCGTGGGGCACGTACCCGCCCACGCGGCCGAGGTGATCACCCACGAGGACGCCCTCTGGATCACCCACGCGGGCTGGGCGCAGGGCGGAGTCGCGCTGGCCCGCTTGCACTTCCCACGCTGAGACAGCCCGGCCCGCGTTCACCCCGAAAATCCGATTTCGGGCGCGGCGTGCGGCCTGAACTGGAATTCTGAACGGAGTCGAGAGTCCACCCAGTGCGGGGAGGCAGGCAGTATGGCCCGAATCGGCGTGATCAGTCTTTCCGACGGCCGCGACTATGTGCACGGCGGCATCGTCGGATTCATCCGGACCGCGGAGGACCGGCTCGTCACCGAGCTGACCGCGGCCGGGCACATCGTGATTCGCGGTGTGCAACCCATCGGCGGCAACGACCAGGCGGTGCGGGTAGCCCGGCAGGTGGAGGCGGCCGGGGTGGACCTGACCGTGCTGCACTACGCGGTGTGGGCGTTCCCGCACTTCACCATGCTGGCCGCGGGCGCGCTGCGCGGGCCGCTGCTGCTGCTGTCCAATATCGACCCGGTGCAGCCGGGCATGGTGGGCATGCTGGCGGCGGGCGGCGCGCTGGATCAGATCGGCCGCGCGCACGCCCGGCTGTGGGGCGATCCCGCCGATCCGGACCTGATCGCGGCCATCGGGGAACGCGCTCGCGGTGCGGCGGCGGTGGCCGGCCTGCGGGGCAGCACCTTCGGGCGCATCGGCGGGCGGCCCATGGGCATGAACACCGCGGTCGCCAATACCGATCAGTGGCAGCGGGCCTTCGGCATCGATGTCGAGGAGATCGACCAGTGGGAGATCGTGCGCCGCGCCGAACTCGCCGACGCCGGTGAGGCCCGGGCGGCGCGAGAATGGCTGGAGCGCAATACCGCCGGGGTCCACTACGACGGCGGCAAGCTGACGCCGGAGCTACTGGAGCGGCAGCTGCGCTCCTACCTGGCCATGCGGGATCTGATCGCGGAATGGCGGCTGGACTTTTCCGGCATCAAAGGACAGCCGGAGCTCACCCAGTACTTCGCCACCATGGACATCACCGAGGCGTTCCTCAACGACCCCTACGACTGGAACGGGCCCAAACAGCCCCACGTGTGCGCCACCGAGGCGGATATGGACGGGGCGCTCACCATGCAGCTGCTCAAGCAGATCGCGGGCACGCCGGTGCTCTTCGCCGATGTCCGGCACTATCACGCCGACCGTGACATCTGGGATCTGTGCAATTCCGGCCAGCACGCCACCTGGTACGCGGCGCGCAGCGACGATCCGGCCGAGAATCTGGCCCGGGTGCACCTGTATCCGGAGGTGTTCTTCTTCCCGGCCGGCGGCGCGTCGGTGCATCACCTGGCCGCGCCCGGGCAGATGACGCTGGCCCGGCTCACCCGCCGCGACGGCGCCTACCGCATGCAGCTGATGCTCGGCGAGTTCGAGACCTACGACCCGGCCACCAACGAATCGCTGATGAAACAGTCCACCTGGGAGTGGCCGCACGCCTTCGCCCGCCTGGACGCCGACGCCGGGGACTTCCTGTCCCGCTTCGGCGCCAATCACATTCACGCCGTGCCGGGCGACCAGCGCGCCACCGTCCGCGCGGCCTGCGAACTGCTCGATGTCACGCTCGACGAGTTCAGCCGGGCGAGCTGACATGTTCCTCGGCATCGATATCGGCACCTCCGGATCCAAGGGCGTCCTGGTCGACCACGCGGGCACGGTCGCGATGAGAGCCGAACGACCGCACCGGGTTTCGACGCCGCGCCCGGGCTGGGTGGAGCACGACGCGGAGACCGTGTGGTGGGCCGACTTCGCGGCCATCGCCCGCGAACTGGTGGCGGCCGCCGACGGCGAACCCCTCGAGGGGCTCGCGGTGAGCGGCATCGGGCCGTGCCTGCTGCCCGCCGACGCTGCGGGCCGCCCCTTGCGGCCCGCCATCCTCTACGGGGTCGACACGCGCGCCGGCGACGAAATCGAGGAACTGAACGCGGAATTGGGCGCGCAGACGGTGCTGGAGCGCTGCGGCTCGCCGCTCACCAGTCAGGCGGTCGGGCCGAAGCTGCGCTGGCTCATCCGCCATGAGCCGCAGGTGTGGCGGGCCACCCGGATGCTGTTGATGGCGAGCTCGTTTCTGGTCCATCGCCTCACCGGCCGCTACGTCCTGGACCATCAATCCGCCAGCCAGTGCGTGCCCATGTACGACCTGATGGCCCGCGAATGGGCCGTGGACTGGGCCGAATCCGTCGCACCCGGCCTGCGACTACCCGAATTGGCCTGGCCCACCGAGATAGTCGGCCGGATCACCGCCGAGGCCGCCGCGGCCACCGGCCTGCCCGCCGGGCTGCCGGTGACCACCGGCACCATCGATGCCTGGGCCGAGGCCGCCGGTGTCGGCGTCCGCGCCCCCGGCGACTGCATGATCATGTACGGCACCACCATGTTCCTCACCCAGGTGCTGACCGACCCCCGCCCCCAGCCCGGCCTGTGGACCACCTGCGGAACCTGGCCCGGCACGTACACGTCCGCCGCCGGCATGGCCACCTCCGGCGCGATCACCGACTGGCTGCGCACCCTCACCGGCAGCGATTTCTCCGAACTCGTCGACGAGGCCGCCCACGTTCCGCCGGGCAGCCGCGGGCTGCTGGTGCTGCCCTACTTCGCGGGCGAACGCACGCCCCTGTTCGATCCGGACGCCCGCGGCGTGATCGCCGGTCTCACCGTCACCCACCAGCGCGCCGACCTCTACCGCGCGGTCCTCGAGGGCATCGGCTACGGCGTGCGGCACAACCTCGAGGCCATGGCCGCCGCGGGGGCTCCCGCCACCCGGCTGGTGGCCGTGGGCGGCGGCACCAAGGGCGGGCTGTGGACCCGCATCGTCTCCGACATCACCGGCCTGCCCCAGCAGCTTCCGGCCGACACGGTCGGTGCGGCCCTGGGCGACGCCCTGCTGGCCGCCGAATCCCTGGGCCTGGACACCGCCGCCTGGAACCCGATCATCACCACGGTCGAACCCGACCCGTCGGTCACCGCCCACTACGCCCCGTACTACCGCCACTACCGATCCCTTTACGACGCAACGAGAGCCACCGCCCACTTCCTCGCCCGGGAGCAACACCGCGCCGCCCCGTGACATCCGCTAGGGTCCGGCGGGGGAAGGGCAGGTGGATGACTCGATATCATCGCATCGCGGCGCAGGATCTCGGCCGCCTCGGGGCGCTCAGCGACGGAATCTTCGCTGTGGCAATGACATTGCTGGTGCTGGATCTGCACGTGCCCGCGGGCGAGGCGTGGCACGAGCGCTCGCTGTGGAGTGCGGGCGCGGTCTCCGATGAGCAACCGGTCTGGCATGCGCTCACCCACGTGGGCCCGCAGTTCCTCATCTGCCTGCTGGGTTTCCTCACCCTCGGCATGTTCTGGATCGGCCAGCAGACCCAGCTCAACCTGATGGACCGGGCGGACCGCTCGCTGACCTGGATCCACCTCATGTTCCTGTTCGGCATCTGCCTGGTGCCCTTCGCCACCGCGCTGCTGGCCGCTTTCCCCCAGTCCCGCCTGGCCCTGCTGGTGTACTGGGCCGACCTGCTGTATCTGGGCCTGGTCCAGCTCGCCGCGCTCCGCTATGCGCGCCGCGCCGGTCTGCTCGCCGAGCACACCGGACCCGAGGACCTGACGGCCATCCGCCGCCGCATCGGCATCGTGCAACTGCTGTATGCGGCGGCGGTGGTCCTCTGCCCGATCAGCACCTACCTGAGCATCGGGCTGATCATCGCTCTCCAGGTGAATTCGGCTGTCTCCCCGCCGATTCGCCCGTTCGATCGCTTCTGAGGGCTACTGCGCGGCGGCGAATCCGGCGCGCAGATCGGCGAGGATGTCGTCGATGCCCTCGATTCCCACGGCCAGGCGGACCAGGCCGGGGGTGACGCCCGCCGCGAGCTGCTCCTCGGGGGTCAGCTGAGAGTGGGTGGTGGAGGCGGGGTGGATGACGAGGGAGCGGACGTCGCCGATATTGGCGACGTGGCTGTGCAGGGTGAGGGCTTCGACGAAGCGCTTGCCCGCGTCGACTCCGCCGGCCAGCTCGAAGCCGATGATGGCGCCGACGCCCTTGGGGGCCAGCTGCTTTCCACGTTCGTACCACGGTGACGACGGCAGGCCCGCATAGGAGACGGCCGTGACCTCGGGTCGCGCGGTGAGGAATTCGGCCACCGCCCGGGCATTGGCGACGTGCCGTTCGAGGCGCAGGCTGAGGGTCTCCAGGCCCTGGCTGATGAGGAAGGCGTTGAACGGCGAGATGGCCGAGCCCAGATCACGCAGCAGCTGCACCCGCGCCTTGAGCGCGTAGGCGGGTGCGCCGAGATCGGCGTAGACCACACCGTGGTAGCTCGGGTCGGGCTCGGTGAATCCGGGGAAACGTCCACTGCGCCAATCGAAGGCGCCGCCGTCGACGATCACGCCCGCGATGGCCGCGCCGTGGCCGCCCAGGTACTTCGTCGCGGAGTGCACGACGATGTCCGCCCCGTGGGCGAGCGGCTGGATGAGATACGGGGTGGCGACGGTGTTGTCGACGATGAGCGGGATCCCGGAACCGTGCGCGACCTCCGCGATGCTGGGAATGTCGAGAATGTGGTTCTGCGGGTTGGACACCGTCTCCCCGTAGAAAGCCTTGGTGTTCGGGCGGATTGCCGCCCGCCACTGGTCGAGGTCGTCCGGATCCTCGACGAAGCTCACCTCGATGCCCAGCCGCGGCAGGGTGTACCGGAACAGATTGTAGGTGCCGCCGTACAGCCGCGGGCTGGACACGATGTGGTCCCCGGCCCCCGCGAGGTTCAGGATCGCGAAGGTCTCCGCCGCCTGACCCGAGGCCAGCAGCAGCGCGGCCACACCGCCCTCCAGCGCGGCGATCCGCTGCTCCACCGCGTCCTGGGTGGGATTCATGATGCGGGTGTAGATGTTTCCCGGCTCGGCCAGCCCGAACAGCGCGGCGGCGTGGTCGGTGTCGCGGAAGACGTAGGAGGTGGTCTGGTAGATCGGCAGCGCGCGGGCGCCGGTCGCGCCGTCGGGCGTCTGCCCCACGTGGATCTGCTTGGTCTCGAAACTCCAGGCGGCGGTGGGGTCTTCGGGCAGAGCGGATGCGGTCATCGGGGCCTCCGGTGGGTTGGGGACGTGTTCCTACTGGGTGACGAGGGTGGTCTCGACCGGGGTCCGGCCGGTGGTGAGATCCAGGACAGGGCAGTGCTCGTCGACCGCCCGCTGCAATTCGGCGTAGCGCTCGGCGGACTCGGGTCCGCTGATCCGCACGGTCACGCGCACCGCCTGGAATCCGGGGCGGACCGTGTCGTCGAGTCCGAAGAAGCCGCGCACATCGAGATCGCCCTCGGCGTCGACGGCCAGCTCCTCGATGGCCACGCCGAGCCGCTGCGCCCAGAACCGATACGTGTCACCACCTGGCAGGCGATCAGCGAGGCCAGATACACCTCGACGGGATTCGGCGCGGACCCCGCGCCGCCGAGTGCCGGCGGCTCGTCCACCCGAACTGTGTACCGCCCCAGGGCAATCGCGCTCCCGACGGTGCCCTCCGGTGTACCTGCGGCCCGGAACACCACCGCGGCCTGTGCGGGATCCGCGGCCACGGCCCGGCCGGTCGCCTCGACGATATCGTTCAACGGAGTGCTCAGCTCGGTTGTCATACCGCGTGAAGCTACGACCCGGCCACCGGTACCGACGATGGTTACGCTCGCCGTGAGCACAATCGCGGCTGGTCGCACGGCCCGGAGCTACTCACCGGTCATGTGATGGTTGCCAACTGGTCAACCGTTCGGCAGACAGGGTTGCTCGGGGGTGGTATGAATTCGCGGTGGCATGGACTTTGCGGCTCAGCGAGGACGAAGAAGCTGCGCTGAGTGCGCAGGCGGCGATGGAAGGGCGGTCGAAACACGACATTGCCCGGGACGCCATCCGGACCTACATCACCCGGCACCAGACCTGGGACGACTATCTGTCCGACGGTCCGGTCGTCTACGGGTAGTAGGTGTCGCGTATCTCGGTGTAGCGCTGGCGAATAGCGGCGCCGATCCCCACTGCCAGAGCATGGAATTCGGTGCCCGCGGGGGTCGGCCAGCGGGGTGGGCGGGGCCCACCGCGCAGGGCCCACGCGGCCTGGCGGGCCGCGCCGAGGGCAACGTATTCGTTCGGATTGGGCACCGTGACGGTGCGGCCGAAGATGGTGGCGGCGGCGTGCGCGATGAGGCGGGAGCGGGATGCCCCGCCGATCAACAGGATTCGATGCGGCACCGTCGGCAGACGGTCCAGGGCCTCGGCGATATTGCAGAGCATGCCCTCGATGGCGGCGCGGGCCAGATGGTGCGGACGCATGGTGTGCGGGCGCAGGCCGTGCAGGCTGCCGGTGGCGTACGGCAGATTCGGGGTCCGCTCACCCGCGAGATAGGGGAGCAGGGTGAGACCGTCCGCGCCCGCGGGCGACTGCGCGGCCAGCACCTCCAGGCCGGACACATCGATGCCCAGCAGCATCGCGGTCGCGTCCAGCACCCGGGCGGCATTGAGCGTGCACACCAGCGGCAGGAACGCCCCGGTGGCGTCGGCGAACCCGTTCACCGCGCCGGAGGGATCGGCGCTGGGGTGCGCGGCGCGGGTGAAGACGGTGCCGCTGGTCCCGAGCGAGACCACCACATCCCCCTCCCCGATGCCCAAACCCAGTGCGGCGGCGGCATTGTCGCCGGTGCCGGCCGCCACCAGCCGCCCGCCCGGCGTGTGCCCGGCGATCTCGGCGGGCGCCAGCACCCGCGGCAGCGCGGGACTGCGGCCGCGGAAGGCCAGCGCCAGCAGATCCGGCCGGTAGGCGCCCGCCGCCGGTGACCAGTACCCGGTGCCGGAGGCGTCACCCCGATCGGTGGTCGGCTCGGTGGCCGGATCACCGCCGCGCAGCTGCCAGGTCAGATAGTCGTGCGGCAGCAGAACCCGGACCGTCCGGTCGGCCAGTTCGGGTTCGTGATCGGCGAACCAGCGCAGCTTGGCCACCGTGTGCGCGGCCAGCGGCACACTCCCCACCGCGTCCGCCCACGCCTGCGGCCCGCCCAGCTCGTCCACCAGCTGTGTCGCCGCCTCCGCGGACCGGGTGTCGTTCCACAGCAACGCATCCCGCACCGGATGCCCGGCCGCGTCCAGCGCCACCAGCCCGTGCTGCTGCCCGGCCACCGCGATGGCCTCCACATCGCGCATCATGCGATCACACGCCGCCCGCAGCGCCTCCCACCACATGAGCGGCGGCACCTCGGTCCCGTCGTAGTGCGGAATCTGGCGGTGCCGCAATATCGTTCCGGTATCGGCATCGCACACCACGATCTTGCAGGACTGAGTGGACGAGTCCACTCCGGCAACGACCGTCATTGGCCAGCCACCACCCTCTATCGTGCCGCCGCCCGTCCGGGATGCAGCTGGATCTTGCGTCCGGTGCCCGCGCGGAAGGTCCGCAGGGCATCGCCGAATTCGTCGAGTGCGAAGTCGTGGGTGATCACGGTGTCGGCGTCGATGACGCCCTCACCGAGCAGGTCCACGGCCCGTCCGAAACTGTGCAGCACGGCCATGGAGCCGACGATGGTTATCTCGTCGTTGTAGACGCGGAACGGCGAGATGCTCGCCCGCGCCGCCGCCGGCGCCACCCCGAACTGCTGATAGGTGCCGCCGCGCCGCACCCGGGACAGCCCGTCCTCGATCGCGGCCACCGTTCCGCTGCAATCGATCACGATCTCCCAGCCCTCGGTCCGGTCCATGTCCTCGGCGGACACGGTGGCCGCGTCCGCGCCCAGCGTGCGCGCGGTGGCCAGCCGGTCGGCATTGGTGTCCACCATCGACACCGACGCCGCGCCCGCCGCGATGGCCAGCTGCAGCATGAGCAGCCCCATGGTGCCCGCGCCGTAGATCAGGTAGTGCGATCCGAGTCGCCGTGGCAGCACATCGAATCCGTGCACCGCGCACGAGAGTGGTTCCACCAGTGCGCCGTGCGCGGGCGGCACATGCCCGGGCAGCCGATAACAGTTGGCGGCGGGCACTTTCACGTACTCGGCCATGGCGCCGTCCACGGTGTCGCCGATGGCGCCCCAGTTCTCGCAGAGATTGCCGCGCCCGATCGCGCAGTAGTGACAGCGCCCGCAGAACAGCGAGGGATCCACCGCCACCCGGTCACCGGCCCGCACCCCGGCCGCGTCCGCGCCGAGCGCCACCACCTCCCCCGCGAATTCGTGGCCCGGCACGATCGGATAGGGCGTGGGCGGGAATTCGCCCTCCACGATATGGATATCGGTACCGCATATCCCGACCGCATCCACCCGGATCACTACCTCACCGGTGCCCGGAGTAGGATCCGGCACGGATTCGACCGAGAACTGTCCGGGCTTCTCGACCACCAAGGCGCGCATAGCAATAACCATGCACCCGCGTGCCACTCGTTCGACGCGTTTTACGCAATAGCAATCGCAATCTTTCTGTTTTCCCGCAATCGTTACGGGGACACGCGGGGGATCAGGGGAGGGCGTGATACCAGAAGGCGGTGGAGGCCACATGCGCCTGGTCCAGCGGTAGGTAATGGCCGTCCGCGCGCCAGCCCAGCGCCTGCACGGTGGCGCGCAGGCCGTGGTCGAAACAGATCGGGTCGGGAATGTGCCAGCGGTACATGCCGAATCGCTGGTGCGGTTCGTAGATTCGATGCGGCGGCAACACCTGCGGCATGCCCAGATAGGGGGTGGAGTACGGTCGATAAGCGCCGTCGAGCTCGAAATTCCAGGCCCCGCCGAAATAGTCCTCGGTGCCGGTTCCGCACAGGGTGGGGAATTCGGTGTCGTCGTCGAGATAGAACTTCAGCTCGCCCTCGCCCCACCAGCCCGCCGCCCGCGGCTGCACGGCCAGATACGTCCCGGCATACCGTCCGGGACCGCCGTCGATCTCGACGATCGGATGCTCCGCCGGGTTGCCCAGCGGATCGGAGCAGCGCCACCGGGCGTGCAGATACCCGGCGGCGCCGGGTAATTCCTCCTCCAGATAGGTGATCTGGTAGTACACCGGCGCGGCCCGCTCGGACCCGTTGTGCAGGGTGATGAGCGCGCGAGTGTGGAAGGGCATGGGCCAGTAGCTGTTCAGCCCGCCGGCGGGCGCGACCACCACCATGGCGGAATTGATCAGCGCCAGCTGATCCCAGCCGTTGCAGAAGAAGTCGCCCAGCGGCACCGCGACGCCCGGTTCGGGCGAACCGTCCCAATACATCTGGAGGGTGAAGTCGCGCAGCAGCGCGCGATCGGTGGTGAGCCACAGGTGCCGGATCACACCGGGCCCGGAAAGGTCGGCGAGCGTGGCGGTTTCGCCGGGCGGCAGATCGATGGACGGCGACACCTTCCACCCGCGTCCCAGCCCCGCGGCCGCGAAGGCCCCGGTTCCGGAGATGGCACGCCCGCCCCCGCCGGCCGCGCCGGTGGGGTTCTCCGCGCTCACCGAGCGGGTGCGCCGCCCGTCCAGCTGCCAGATATCGTGCACCATGCGAATTTTCGCATGTCGATCACGAATGTGAAGCGGACATGCGGCGGACATACGAATGCCGACGCCGTCCCATGGCCGCCGCCTCCCCGGGCCCACGGCGCCGGCATTCCGGGAACTGCTACTTACCGACCAGCTTGGACTTCAGCGCGGCGACGGTCGCGTCGTCGACGCCCAGGCCCTGCGACAGGAAGTTGTCGAAGGAGCCGAAGCTCTGCTGGACCGCGTCGAAGGAGGCGTCCAGGTAGTCGCGGTCCACGCCGAGCACCGGCTCGAACAGCGACGGATCGGTGACCAGGCCCTTGGCGACCAGGCCGTCCAGCGTGGCCTTGTTCGACGCGGCCAGGTTGTCGTTGGACGCCAGGTAGTTGTTGTAGATCTGGCCCTTCGGCGCGCCCAGGGCGCTCAGCAGGATGGCCGACATCCAGCCGGTGCGGTCCTTACCGGCGGTGCAGTGGAACAGCACCGGGCCGTTGGCGTTGGCGATCTCCTTGACCGCGGCGCTGAACTGCGAGCGCGCGGTCGGGTCGGTGACCATCCACTTGTAGTAGTCGACCATGTACTGATGGCCCTTGCCGTCACCGAGCAGCTGCTGCTGCACGGCCGGGCCGCCCTGCACGGCCTTGGCGAAGAACAGGTAGAAGTCGTTGTTCGGGTCGTAGACCGGCAGCGACTTCTCCGGGATGGAGGCCGGCAGCTTGTCCGGGTTCTGGCCGCGCTCGGTCGGGCTGCGGAAGTCGATGATCTCGACGATGCCCGCCGACACCAGCTGCTGCTGCTCGGCGTCGCTCAGCTTGTTCAGCGCGTCGGACCGGAAGACCGAACCGTCCTTGACCTTGCCCCCGCCGCCCTGGGTCGGGATGCCGCTCAGGTCCCGGGCGTTCGGCGCGGACGGCAGGTCCAGTGACGCGCCCTTGGGCGTCTGTAGCACCGGGACGGGCGCCGCCAGCGCCGGGGTGACGGCGATCGGGGTGAGGGCGATGAGCGCGGCGGCTACACCGGTGAGTGTGCCGCGTACGGCGCGCGAGATCGTCACTAGGGGGTTCCTTTCGGTCACGGACCGGGTGGTGGGGTGTCCCGGTCCGGGCTTCTGACGCGGGCCCGGCTGCCGGATACGGCGTGGGCCCGCGGGTCCGGGCATGACCGACCGGCCTCGGGCGCGAGCGCGGGAGCGCGCCCGAGGCACGGTGCGGTTGCCGGCCGAGCTATTCCGCGTCGGCCAGCAGCGTGATGGTTCCGGCGGCGCCGTCGACCCGGACGCGCTGGCCGTCCTGGAGCGCCGTGCTGGCGGTCTTGGTATCGACGACGCAGGGGACGCCGAACTCGCGGGCCACGATGGCGGCGTGCGAGGCCGCGCCGCCGATATCGGTGACCACCGCGCCCGCGTAGCCGAACATGGCGGTGTGGCCGGTGTCGGTCACCGCGGCCACCAGGATGTCGCCCGGCTCGATGTCGTCGTCGAGGGTCAGCACGCGCTTGACGGTGCCCTCCACCACGCCCGGGCTCACGCCCAGGCCGGAGATGGTGTCGCCGACCGCGATCGCGCCGGAGATCTCCTCCGGCTCCCACGGGCCGTTGACCACGTCGGGCATCCGGATGGCCTGGAAGCGGGTGCGCTCGGCGCGGCGGCGCGCCACCCGCTCCTGCAGATCGGCCGGGGCCCAGAGGATTTCGTCGAGGTTCAGGAACGCCGAATCCTCGATCGCGGTGAGCTTGCCCGCGTGCACCAGGCGCGCGGCCCGCTCCTGGGTGGCCAGACGCAGGCAGTTGGTGACCCGCACGACGGCGTCGCGGGCGCGCTCGCGGTAGACGGTCGCGCCGACGGCCATCTTGGCGGTACGGCTGGTCGGCTCCGGCACCGGTTCGCGGTGCGGCGCGGGCATTTCCGCGGCCCGCCCGGCGGCGGTGACCAGCAGCTCGGGACGGTCGCCGAAGGTGGCGTTGATGAGCTCGCACTCGCCCGGCCCGCGGTGGCCGATCCGGGCCAGCTCCTGGTCGAGGGCCTGCGAGAACTCCGGCGACTTCTCGCGGGCGGCCGCCACGTCACCGGTCTTGGCCAGCGCCTGCAGTCCGGCGTCCTTGCGGCACAGGGCCGCCAGCCGTTCCACGGCCAGCATCGTCTTGGCCGACTCCAGGCGATTCAGGTCGATCTTGACCTCGCCCTTGTGCGCGGCGGTGGCCGCGCCGGTCATCATGACGCCGATGGAGGCCGCCTGCCACGCCTGGTTGAGGCGGTCGCGCCAGAGCAGGGCGCGGGCGTGCAGCTGCTCGTCGGTGAGCTCCGAGATCTGGTCGCGGGTCAGCGCTTCCGCGTGCGAGGCGGCATTGATGTGCTCGGCGGTCTTGCTGTAGCCGAGCGCGGTGGCGGCGACCCGGCCCATGGCCTTGAAGGTGCCGGCGCGGGCGGCCAGGCCGGTCGGCATGGCCGGGCGGCCCTTGGGGTGCAGTTCGACATCGCCGATGGTGCCGTAGACGTCGCGGCGCACGCTCTCCTCGTCCCAGCCGGGCATGTTCTGCGCGGAGAAGACGCCGATGGAGGCATTGATGTACACGCTGTGGCCGAGCACGCTGGTCACGCGGGACACCCAGTGCTCCAGCGCGATTCCCTCGATGGCGATCATGTGGCCCATGGCCTCGTTGCCGAGCCGGATGGCGCCCGCCTGCAGATCGATGGTCAGCGGGGTGAGCGGGCCGGGCAGCGCCTCGGAGGTGTTGGTGGCGGTGTAGACCGGGATGCGGTCGTCGACCATGTCGTCGAACTCGCCCTGCAGGCCCTCGGGCGCAGCCGATTTCAGCGCGTAGCCGTCGGAGGTCGGGGCGTTCTGGGGCACCACGTGGGTGGGCAGCGGAATCGCGCCGCGGCGAGCGCGGATACCGGAGCCGCCGCTCTTGCGGCCGTGCAGCGCGCGCGCCACGTCGGCGATCACCTCGGTGGCGGTCCAGCCGTAGCGGAAGCCCCAGTCCTCCCGGGCGGCGCTCGCGTCCACCGGGGTCTGCGACGCCGACGACTTGGGCAGCCACGCACCGTATTTCACGCCCGCGTCGGCGAGGATGCGCTTCACCTCGGCGCTCGACACGTTGCCGGGCGCGGCCAGCTCGACCACGCCGCCGCGCTGCGACAGCGCCGCCAGCACCAGGAAGCGCTCCAGGTCGTCGTAGTGCAGCACCTGGATGCTGCCCTTGCCGCCGCCGGTCAGGCTCTCCAGCGCGCGCCAGCTGCCGCGGTCGATGCGCCGACCGGCCACCAGCGCGGTGCGCACGACGAGCGCGTCCGCGCCGGAGCCGGTCACGATCTTCTCGACACTCGAATCACCGCCCGCCGCAACGGGAACCACGAGGCGCGCACCGGAATCCTTGGCCGCCTGGGCGATTGCCGCCACCGCGGGACCGGCCAGGTGCACGACCGCGTCCACCCCGGCCACGGCCCGCGCGCAGACCTGGGCGTCGGACAGATCGCCGACGATCACCTCGACCCGCGGGTCCACGTAGCGGTGCCGCTGCCGGTCCAGGCCGACCACCTCGTGGCCGGCCGCCAGCAGCATGCGCGCCACGGCACGGCCGCTCGGCTCGGTGACACCGGTGACCAGAATCCGCATTGACTCTCCTCCTCATGCAGGCATCCCCAACCACAGTGACGCCGTTCACACACCATCCCCAGTGCAACGGGTGGTGACGGGTCACAGTCCCGGTCAACGGGATCGGTGAATCGCTCAGCAAGATGGAGCGCTAAGTGACAGCGGTCGGAGCGGGCACCGTCGAGGCATGACAGTGCGGAATCCGGTCACGCCGCGGGCGGCCGGCGAGGTGAGCCACTACGACATCGAGACCGATGTGCTGGTCGTCGGGTACGGCGCCGCGGGCGCCTCGGCGGCGTACGAGGCGGCCTACGCGGGCGCCCGGGTGCTGGTGGTGGACCGGTCCGGCGGTCCGGGCGGCGCGTCGGCCATGTCGGGCGGCGAGATCTACCTGGGCGGCGGCACCCCGATCCAGGTGGCCTGCGGCTACGACGACACCCCCGAGGCGATGGCGGCCTTCCTGAAGGCGGCGCTCGGCGCGGGTGCGGACGCGGCCAAGATCGACGAGTACTGCGCGGGCAGCGTCGAGCACTTCCACTGGCTGGTCGACCGCGGCGTGCCGTTCAAGCCGACCATGTGGGACGCCCCCACCTGGGTGCCGCCCACCGACGACGGGCTCATGTGGCTGGGCGAGAACAGCTGGCCCTTCACCGAAGTGGCGTACCCGGCCCCGCGCGGGCACCGGCCCACCGCCAATGACTTCGGCGGCAAGCTGCTGATGGAGTGCCTGGCCGGCGCGGCCGAATCCGCCGGCGCCACCGCACTGTTCGACACGCACGTCGGCACCCTGATCGTGGACGGCGACGGTGTCGTGGCCGGAGTGGTCGCGCGGCGGTACGGCAAGGAGATCACCATCCGCGCCCGTCGCGGCATCGTGCTCACCACCGGCGGTTTCGTCGACAACGACGACATGCTCGCCGCCCACGCGCCGCAACTGCTGGGCCACACCAAGGTCAGCGCGGGCACCGACGACGGTTCCGGCATCCGCATGGCCCAGGCCCTCGGCGCGGCCGTGCGCCACATGTCCGCCGGTCAGGTCGGCATGTCCCTCATTCCCGGACTGGCCGCGCGCGGCCTGGTGGTCAACGCCCTCGGCCGCCGCTTCATCAATGAGGACACCTACCCCGGCCGCATCGGCCAGCACGCGCTCTACCGCCAGAACATGGGCGGCAGCTGGGCGGGCGACGACACCGCGGTCTGGGTCGTCGTCGACGAGGACGGCTTCGAGGACGTCCCCGAGCCGCAGCGCTGGGGTGTGCGGCCCACCCACGTCGCCGAGACGCCCGCCGAACTGGAACAGCTGACCGGCCTGCCCGCCGGCTCGCTGACCGCGGCCATCACCCGCTACAACGAATTCGCCCGGCAGGGAACCGATCTCGACCACCACAAGTCGCCCCGCTGGCTGCGCGAGCTGAACCCGCCGTTCGCCGCCATCGACGTCAAGGCCGGCGTGCGCCCGCCGTCGGAGGCCGGTGACCGCCGTGGCACCGGCGCATCCGTCTTCACCCTGGGCGGCCTCCACACCGACCTGGACGGCCACGTCCTCGACCTCGACGGCCGCCCCATCCCGGGCCTCTACGCCGCGGGCCGGGCCGCCAACGGCCTGCACGGCTTCGGCTATATCTCCGGGACATCCCTGGGCGACGGCACCTTCTTCGGCCGCCGCGCGGGCACCGCGGCCGCCCGCCGCGGATAGCCGATCGCTTTGCGTCGACACTCTCGGGCGGCAGGGCACGGAAGCCACTGCGGAACGGGGTTTCGGCGGCGCAACGGGCCAGTCGCTCCAGGATCGAGGCGAGAAGGCTTCGAGGTGGCCGGGACTCGCAGGCGATGAGGGTGACACCGCTCACACCGGGCCGAGGGCCATGGCTGCCGCCGCGCCGGCACCGCCGCCGCTCGGCGTCCGTGGTCGCTGCCCCTTGTCCGCAGCGGCGATCCGGCGGCCGGGTTGCTGCCGCGTCGGGTGAGTTGTGGTGGTCGATGGCCGTTTTGCCACTGGAACGGGTTCTAGACTCGCCCGCTATGGAAATTCACATGCGGCAGCTGCGGTATTTCGTTGCGGTGGCGGAGGAGCTGAGCTTCACGCGCGCCGCGCAGCGGTTGCATGTGGCGCAGCAGGGGCTGAGCGCGCAGATCCGGCAGCTGGAGAAGGCGCTGGATCTGGTGCTGTTCACGCGGACCACCCGCAGCGTCGAGCTCACCGCGGCGGGGGCGGCCCTCCTCGAAGGCGTCCGAAGCGCTTTGGCCACACTGGAAATGGCGGTCGAGCGGGCGGGGGTGGCGCAGCGGCGGGAGTCGGATCGGCTGGTGCTCGGTTATCTGGAGGGCGCGGCGCTCACCCTCACCGAGCCGATCCTCGCGGCCTTCCGTGAACAGCATCCCGGGGTGACGGTCGACATGCGGCAGTTCACCTACGAGGAGCCCGCGGCCGGACTGGAGAGTGGGACCGTCGACGTGGCGTTCGTGCGACTCCCGTTCCGCGCGGCCGGAATCCGCTTCGAGCCCCTGTTCGCCGAGCCGCTGGTGGCGCTGGTGCCCGCCGAGCACCGGCTGGCGGAACTGCCCGAGGTGCGGGTGCGGGACCTGCTCGACGAGCCGCTGCTCGGGGCGGCCACCACCGATCCGGAGTGGAATGCCTTCTGGGAGTTGCACGATCACCGCGACGGGCGGCCCGCGCCGGTGGTGTCCCGGTCGAGTTCGCTGCTCGAGGAGCTGCACAAGGTCGCGGTGGGGGTCGGCGTCGTGCTGACGGTGGCGTCGGCGCGGTGGATGCCGTTTCCCCGGGTCCGGGTGCTGCCGGTCGCGGACGCTCCGCACAACCAGGTGACGGTCGGCTGGCGCGTCGACCACGAGACGCCGCTGGTGCGGTCGTTCGTGGACGTCGCGCGCCGCGTTCGCGATGCCAACCCCGAGCTGGTCGCGCGCCTGGAACACCCCGATCTCGACGACTGCACCCTGCCGCAGCATCTGTGATCGACAACCGGGGCGTGTCAATGGCTGGGCGGCGGACTGAGCCCCCGTTGTCCGGGCGGTGTCGGCGCGCGTGTCGCTCTCGTGTGGCCGCCGTCGTGCGACCAGACTCGGGGGCATGACGGCGGACGAACAGCAGGGTGACGAGCACGGGGACGACGCCCGCGACGCGGTTACCGGGCGCGGCGAAACGACCGAACCCCAGCCGCCCGTATCTCAGCCTGCGGCCGAGCCCGAGCAGCCGACCGAGCCGGAACAGCCGACCGAGCCGGAACAGCCGACCGAGCCCGCCGAGACGACCGAACGTGCCGAGACGACCGAACGTGCCGAGACGACCGAACGTGCCGAGACGACCGAACGTGCCGAGACAACCGAACGTGCCGAGACAACCGGGCGCACCGAGACAACCGGGCGTGCCGAGACAACCGGTCGCGATGAGACGACACCGGGCGAAAAGGTAACCGCGACTGGTGAATCGACCGACACGGGTGAGACGAATGGGCAGGCCGCAGGCGCGGCACGGCCGGCATCGCTGCGTTCACGGGTGTGGGCGGTCGCGGATCGGGCGGAGCGGGCGGTCAATCCGAGCTATCCGGGATTGGTGGTGGCCTGGATCTTCTTCCTCTGGGCGGTGTCGCCCTCACTGCTTCCGCGCACCTGGCTGTTCGAGGGTCTGGTGTGCGGGATCAGTGCCGCCATCGGATACGGCGTGGGTGGCGTGCTGGAGTGGGCCTTCAAGAAGTGGGTGCGGCCACGGCTGCCGGAGTCGGCCGAGGGCCTGGCCAAGCTCTGGCATCCGAGCGAGACGACCCGGGCGGTCAGCAAGGCCGTGATCGTGGTCGGGACCATCGCCGGCGCGGCCCTGGTGCTGGCCCGGTCGGCGCGCTGGCAGCGTGATCTCGAAGTGCTGATGGGGATGACGCCGACCACCACCTCGAGCTACCTGCGCGCCGAACTGGTGGCGGCGGCGACCCTCGCGCTGGTGATCGTGGCGTATCGCCTGATGCGGTGGCTGATCCGGCTGATCGTGCGGCTGCTCAACATCGAATGGCGGGTGCCGCGGAACATCGCCTACCCGGGCGCGGTGATCGTGGTCGCGGTGGTCGCGGTGCTGCTGTTCCAGGGCGTGCTGGCGAAAGCCTTCTTCTCCGTGGCGAATTCGGCGTTCAGCCTGCGCAACGGCAAGACCTCGCCGAGCATCGTCCAGCCGCAGCTGCCCGAAAGGTCCGGCAGCCCACAGTCACTGGCGCCCTGGGACACCCTCGGGTCGGAGGGCCGCTGGTTCGTCGCCACCGCGCCGACCGCGGACCGGATCGCCCAGGTCACGGGAAGGCCCGCGCGCGAACCGATTCGGGTGTACGCGGGCCTGGACTCGGCGAACACGCAGCAGGACATCGCCGATCTGGTGGTGCGGGAACTGGATCGCACCCACGCCTTCGAGCGCAAGGTGCTGGTCGTGGTCACCACCACCGGAACCGGCTGGGTGGACTCCACCACCGCCTCGTCCATCGAGTACATGTACGGCGGTGACACCGCCATCGCCGCCACCCAGTACTCCTACCTGCCGAGCGTGCTGTCGTTCCTGTCCGACCGCGAGAAGGCCACCGAGTCCGGGAATGCGGTGATCCACGCCGTCCATGAGCGCTGGGCGCAGCTGCCGCCGGGACAGCGCCCGAAACTGCTGGTGTACGGGGAGAGTCTGGGCTCGCAGGGTTCCGAGGGCGCCTTCACCGGACTCGACGACATCCGCACCATGGTCGACGGCGTGCTGTGGGTCGGCCCGCCCAACTCCAACCGGATCTGGAGTCAGCTCGAGCGGCGCCGCGATCCGGGAACGCCGGAGATCCTGCCCGTCTACGCCGACGGACTGATCGTCCGCTTCGCCGCCACCGCACCGGAACTGGGCCGCCCGGACCGGGCGTGGTTCGACCCGCGCGTGGTGTATCTGCAGCACGCCTCCGACCCGATCGTCTGGTGGTCGCCGGATCTGCTGTTCACGCAGCCGGATTGGCTGAAGGAGCCGCGCGGTGCGGACGTCTCCAAGTCCATCCGCTGGTGGCCGATCGTCACCTTCTGGCAGATCAGCGCGGACCTGGCCAACGCCCAGGGCGTCCCGTCGGGCCACGGCCACCGCTACGGCGACCTGCCCCTGGACGGCTGGGTCGCGGTGGCCCAGCCGCAGGACTGGAACCCGGACCTGGAACGCAACATCCGCAAGGCCCTCGACGAGGACATCACCTGGGAATACGCCCACAAATAGCCGCTGCACAGCGAGCGGTCCGTATCGAGCGGAACCCGGGTTCCGATCATCGGGACTATTTCGGATCGAAACACCGCGTTGGCCATAGCTTCGAGGGCAGGAAACTCTGGCACGAGGAGGAACGCCCGCATGACTAACAAGGTGCTCGATCGGGTCCGCGATCTGCTGCCCGCGATCCGGGAACGCGCGGTTCAGGCCGAGGCGCAGCGGCGGGTGCCCGACGCCAGCATTGCCGAGCTCACCGAGGCCGGCGTGTTCCGCATGCTCCAGCCGGCCCGCTTCGGCGGCCTGGAGGAGTCGCCGGTGGCCTTCTACGAGGTGATCCGCACCATCGCCACCGTCTGCCCGTCCACCGCCTGGGTGTCCTCGGTGCTGGGCGCGCACCCGTGGCAGCTGGCCCTGTTCGAGGACCAGGCCCAGCAGGACGTGTGGGCCGAGAACTCCGACACCCTGGTGTCCTCCTCCTACGCGCCGACCGGCAAGCTGACCGTGGTCGACGGCGGCTACGAGCTGACGGGTCGCTGGCAGTTCTCCTCCGGCTGTGACCACGCCCAGTGGGTGTTCCTGGGCGCGCTGGTGCCCACCGCGACCGGCATGGACTACTACACGGTCCTGGTGCCGCGCACCGACTACCGTATCGAGGACACCTGGGACGTGTCGGGCCTCGCGGGCACCGGTTCCAACGACATCGTCATCGAGAAGGCCTTCGTGCCGGCCCACCGCGCCTACTCGGCCGCGGACCAGGCCAACCTGGTCGGTCCCGGCCAGCAGGTGAATACCTCTCCGCTGTACAAGATTTCGTTCGGCGCGCTGTTCTCCAACACCATCACCGCCCCGATCATCGGTGCGGCCCAGGGCGCGTACGAGGCGCACATCGAGCGCCAGCGCGAGCGGGTGCGGCTGTCCTACGGCGGGCAGAAGGTGTCGGAGGATCCCTTCGCCCACGTCCGGATCGCCCGTGCCGCTTCGGAAATCGACGCCGCCGTGCTCCAGATGGAGCGCAATATGGGCGAGCAGCTGCGCTATGCGGAGGCCGGTGAGGAGATCCCGTTCGAGCTGCGGCTGGCCACTCGCCGCGATCAGGTGCGCGGCACCGAGCGGGCGCTCGAGGCGATCGACCTGCTGTTCAAGAACTCCGGCGGCCACGCCATCCGCCGCCCGAACATCATCGAGCGCAACTGGCGTGACGCGCACGCGGGCAGCGTGCACGTGATCAACGATGTGGAGCGGGCCCTGGCCATGTACGGCAAGGGCGCCATGGGCCTCGAGGTCGCGGATCGGATGCTCTGATGACCCTGACCGCGGAGAACACCACCCGCTGGGTGACGGTCGACGGCCACGAGCTCCGCTATCACGAGGCCGGCGAGGGCCCGGCGCTGGTGCTGCTGCACGGCTCCGGCGCGGGCGTGTCCGGCTGGGCCAACTTCGGCGACAACCTGCCGGTGCTGGCGCAGCACTTCCGCTGCCTGATCCTGGATCAGCCCGGCTTCGGCGAGAGCGGCCGCCCGGAGGTGTACGAGCGCAACTACCTGCGCATCGCCGCCGACGCGGTGATCGGGCTGCTCGACGAACTGGGCATCGAGAAGGCGCACGTGCTCGGCAATTCCATGGGCGGCACCGTCGCGACCCTGCTCGCGCTCGAGCACCCGGGTCGCGTCGATCGCGTGGTGCTGATGGCGCCCGGCGGCGTCGGCGTGAACGTGCTCGGACCCGAACCGTCCGAGGGCATTACGCGGCTCATGGAGTTCAACGCCAACCCCACCGACGAGAAGGCCATGGGCTTCCTGCGGGCCATGGTCTACAACCAGGCCACCCTCACCGAGGAACTGGTGGCCAAGCGCCTGAAGGCCGCGGCTGATCCCAAGGCCCAGGCCGCCCTGCGCGACGCCTACGCCACCTTCTACAACCCCAAGCTGGCCGAACCGGTCCCGCTGTGGGCACGGTTGAAGGGCATCACGCAGGAGGTGCTCATCCTGTGGGGCCGCGATGACCGGGTCACGCCGGTGGAGGGCTCGCTCTTCGCCGCCCGGCAGCTGCCGAACGCGGACCTGCGCACCTTCGCCCGCTGCGGCCACTGGGTCATGGTGGAGCGCAAGGACGCCTTCGAGCGGTCCGTGATCGACTTCCTGAACAACGGCCTGTAGCAAGCGGTTTCCGATGTTCGGGGGTGGGATTTCCCACCCCCGAACTCGTTTTCCCGGTTTCGGCCCGGCGCTACAGTCCGAGCATGACGTGGACAGCCCCGGACATCACCCGATCCGCCCAGGTGCTCGTCGGCGACGAGCGGGCCATGCTGCACTCTCTGCTCACCCGCGGCCGCGAGATCCTGCTCTGGAAATGCCAGGGGCTCACCGGCGCCCAGCTCGCGACCCGCAGCGTGGAGCCGTCCACCATGTCCCTGCTGGGCCTGATCCGGCACATGACCGAGGTCGAACGCGGCTGGTTCCGGATGCGGGCCGCGGGGGAGTCGGTCGGCTACCTCTACTCCAGCGATACCAGCCAGGACGCCGACTTCGACGACACCATTCCCGAGCAGGCCGAGGCCGACTACGCCCGATTCCTCGAGGAAATCGCCGTGTGCGACAAGGCCATAGCCGATCTTCCTCTCGACCACACCGTCACCCATCCGCGCACCGGGACCGACCTCTCCCTGCGCTGGATCTACCTGCACATGATCGAGGAGTACGGCCGTCATGCCGGCCATGCCGATCTGCTGCGCGAACGCATCGACGGGGCCACCGGCTACCAGTAGCCCGCTTTTCCCCGACACGCGCACGATCCGAATGTGCCTTCGGCCGTGACAGATTCAGGTCGCGTAGCCGGCGGATCTACAGATTGTGTTCGTGCGCCCAGGCGGCCAGCTGCGTGCGGGAGGTGAGCCCGAGCTTGGTGAGGATGTGCTCGACGTGGGTCTCGGCCGTGCGGACCGAGATGACCAGGTCGGCGGCGATGCGCTTGTTGCTGTGACCGGCCGCGACCAGGCGGGCGACGTCCTTCTGACGGCGGGTCAGCACACTGGTTTCCGACAGGGTCGCGGTGGCCGCCCGCGGAGCGCGCTTCAGGGCGGGCGGCGGCGCAACGGGTTCCGGCTCGGCGGCGGTGCGGCCGAGGGCGTAGTCGATGGCCTCCTCCAGCGGCAGGCTCGCGCCCGCGCCGAACGCGGTGCGGAACGCCTCCTCGCCCAGCGCGTCCCGGACCTTGAGCCGCTCCTTCTCACCGACCGCGACGGTGATGGTGTGGGCCAGCCGAATCGTGCTGCGCTGCAGGGATTCCGCCGCACCGAGCAGGCGGGCGGCCCGCTCGTGGTCGCCGTCCGCGGAGACCGTCCAGGCCAGCCCCTCGAAGGCCGACGACAGCCAAATGCAGCGCTCGAACAGGGCCAGCTCCTCGATGGCGCGGCCGTGGAATTCGGCGGCGGCCTCGAGTTCGCCGCGCCGCCAGTGGTCGATCCCGACCGTCCACAGCGCCAGCCCGCCCAGCAGGTGCGAACCGCTGTCGGTGGTGAGTTCCAGGAAGCGCTGGGCCAATTCGGTGCGCCCCGGCGCCTCCAGCACCATGGCCGCCATGAAAGAGAAGGCGTGCGAGTCCATTTCGATGGCGTGCTGGCCGTGTGTGGCCGCCAGCTCGATGGCGCTGCGGCCCAGCTCCAGTGAGCGTTCGCGGTCGCTGGCGGCGAAGGCCAGCAGCGACCGGTCCAGCGCCACCTCGGCCATGATGTCGGTATCACCCAGGGCGGCAGCCAATTCCATGCACTCGCTCACCAGCCGCGCCGCCGACTCCTGATCACCCAGCAGGGCGGCCAGCGAGGCGGCCGAGGACAGCGCCTTGGCCCGCTCGGCGGTCCGCTCCGGATTCCGGGCCAGCGAATCGGTGAGCCAGCGGTAGCCCTCGGACAGGAAGCGGTTGTGCTCCCAGAACGGGCGCAGCACGGTCACCGTGGCCATGGTGCGCAGCGGCTCGTCCTCCAGCCCCGTGCGCAGGGCGGCACGCAGATTCGCGTGCTCGCGGCTCAGCTCCCGGAACCACGCCACGTCCTCCGCGGTCCAGTACGCGGTCTGCCCGCGCATGGCCAACTGCCGGTAGTGCTCGCGGTGCCGCGCCCGGACCTCCTGGTCCGTGCGGCGCTCGGCGAGCCGGTCGGCGGCGAACTGACGGATCGGCTCCAGCATCGAGTACCGGGCGACATCCCCGTCGAAGCGCAGCATCACCACCGACTTGTCCACCAGCCCGGTCAGCGCCTCCATCAGCGACGCGGACCCCAGCTCGCACACCGCCTCCGCGGCATCGATGTCGAAACCGCCCGCGAACACCGAAAGCTGTTCCCACAAGGCCTGTTCCGCCGCGGTGCACAGGTCGTAGCTCCAGCGGATCGCGCCCTCGATGGTCTGCTGGCGCTGCGGCGCGGTGCGCGGTCCGGCGCTGAGCAGCCCGATGGTGTCGTCGAGACGGTCCAGAATCTGCTCCGGCGTGAACATGCGCAGCCGCAGCGCCGCCAGCTCCAGCGCGAGCGGCATGCCCTCGAGGCGGCGGCAGATCTCCGCCAGCACCGGCCGGTTGCCGGCGGTGGCCTGGAAGCCCGGGTTGGCGGCGCTGGCGCGCTCGATGAACAGCTGCAGCGCGTCGCTGTCCTCGCCGGCGGTCTGGGCCACGGTCAGCGGCGGCACCGGCATGACCTGTTCGCCCGGTATCCCGAGCACCTCGCGGCTGGTGGCCAGCACCCGCACATCCGGTGTGGTGGCGATGATCCGGCCGACCAGCGCGGCGCACGCCTCGATCAGATGCTCACAGTTGTCCAGAATGAGCAGCAGCCGCTTGTCGGCCAGGAATTCGGTGAGCCGGGGCAGCGGCGCGGTGGATTCGTCGCGCAGGTTCAACGCCTCGGTGACACTCAGGGTGACCAGCGCTGGATCCTGCACATCGGCCAGCTCGACCAGCCATACGCCGTCGGGGAACGCGCGCGCGACGAGGTGCCCGATCTGTCGTGACAGGCGGGTCTTTCCCATGCCGCCGGGACCCAGCAGGGTGAGCACCCGGGTGGTGGGCAGCAGGCGCTTCGCAGTAGCCAGCTCGTCGCGGCGGCCGACGAAGCTAGTTACCTCTTCGGGGAGGTTTCCATTGACACGCCGCGCCATGGCGTCAAACCTATGTGATTTGCCGCATTCTGTGCCAGCAGGTTCGCATAAACGCAGCTCGCGGCCGCTGCTGATGTGTGCGGCGATACACTCGACCGGGTGCCGAGCCGAACGCGCCGAGCCCGCCTGGCGGACGTCCACGAATTGGCGGCCGGTATGCCGCACGTGACCATCGAGCACGGGCCCGCGGGCAACCCGGTCTACCAGGTCGGCCGCAAGTCCTTCGTCTACTTCCGGACCCCGCGCCCCGACGCCGCCGACCCGGTGACCGGGGAGCGGTACGACGACGTCATCATCTTCTGGGTGCCGTCGGAGGACGACAAGCTGGCCCTCGCCCAGGACCCGGATTCACCGTTCTTCACGACCCCGCACTTCCAGGGGCATCTCTCGGTCCTGGTGCGCGGCAGTCGAATTCCCGAACTCGGCCTGCAGGAGCTCACCGAGGTCGTGCAGGACGCCTGGCTTTCGCGCGCCTCGGCGGCCAGGGCGCGACGGTGGCTGGCCGAAAACGCGCCGGGGACAGGCAAATCCGGCTGAGGCTCAGGCCGGGGAGGCCGCCGGGGTCAGTGCGCCGCGCAGGGCGTCGATGATCAGCTTGCGCGCCTCGGTACCTTCGGGAGTCGGTGTCAGGGGATAGACGTGGACCAGTTCGGGCGCCTCGTGATAGTCGACCTCGACGCCGGCGGCCCGGGCCTTGCCCACCATGATCCGGGTGTCGGGCACGAGGATGTCGCGGGTGCCGCAAAAGACGGTGAGCGGGCCGAGGCCGGTGAAGTCGGCGAACAGCGGGCTGACCCGCGGGTCGGTGATCGAGAGCGGGCCGCGCCAGTGGTCGCCGAGGACCAGGCCGCCATCGCGTCCGAGCCAGGGATCGTCGGCCTGGACGGTCAGGATCTCCGGATTGCTCAGGCTCAGGTCCAGGGCGGGTGAAATCAGCACTGTCCGAGGCACTGCCGGTTGCTGCTCGTCGCGGAGCAGGACCGCCGTGGACAACGCGATCTGGCCGCCCGCCGAATCCCCCGCCAGGCAGACCTCGCCGTACTTTTCTCGATTGGCGCGAACAAGATTCGCGAAGGCGGGGATCACCTCATCGGCGGTGCCGTAGGGGATGAGCGGATAGATCGGCACCGTGACCGTGGTGCCCGCCTCGGCCGCGATATCGGCGGCCAGCTGCCAATGCTGCCGGGCGACCTCATTGACCCAGCCGCCGCCGTGGCAGTACACGACATTGCCTCGGGCGCGCCCGGATCGGGGCGTGAGGGTGTAGATCGGCCAGCCGTTCTCCCGGCGCACCTCGATGGTCACATCCGCACGCAACAGGCGCGGCGGGCCGTACGCCTGGGGCCGGAGGCTGCGCTCCCGAATGTGCTCGCGTGCACCCTCGGCGCTGATGAACGGCCGATTGGCCCGGACGACCCGCAGATACGCGGGCACCGCCCGACTGAGCAAGCTGGGCATCAGCGCCTCCCGTGCGATAGTCCGTCTGCGGCCTCGACCATACCGAATCGGACCAATGCCCTAGCTGTGTTCGATGACCGCGCCGGTCAGGAAGGCGGACATGGCGGCGGCGACGGCATCCGGCTGATCGAGCATCGACAGGACGTAGGCGTCGTCGATCTCCACCAGGCGCGCCTCGGGAATCAGTTCGGCCAGGCGGCGGCCGTGCTCGCGCGGCATCACCTTGCCGGCCGACGACCACAGGATCAGGGCCTCGCCCCGGAAGTCGCGCAGCGCTTCGGTATTCGCGATGAGCTCGGCCTTGTTGCGGCGGGATCGGGCGTAGGCGAGCAGATCGCGCTGAATCCGCTTGTCCCGCAGGCCGGGATCGGTCCAGCCGCGGATAATCTCGTCGCTGAGCGGATAGCGTGCCATCCAGCCGAACAGCAGCGGTGAGGAGCGCAGCCACCGGATGCGTAACTGCTTGAGCGCCATCGTGATTCCGCCGGGCAGCGCCGCGCCCACGATGGCCGTCTTGCCCGGCAGGCCGGGTGGGAAGTTGGCGAAGGCCTCGCAGGGCAGCACGATGAACCGGCCGACGCGCTCGTCGAGGCCGTAAGCGGTGAGGAAGAGCCCGCCGCCCCAGTCGCTGTGCACCAGCGTGACGTCGCGCAGGTCCAGGGCGGCAAGGAAATCCGCGATCAGCTGATTGAGCCCGCGCAAGGTCAGATCCGTGCCCTCACGCAAGGGCTCCGGATGCGATCCGAGCGGCAGATCCGGCAACACATACCGGAAGCCCTCGGGCAGCTTGCCGATCACCTCGTCCCACACCGTGTGGTTCATCAGCAGCCCGTGCAACAGCACCACCGGTGGCCCCTCGCCCCGCTCGGCGTAGTGCACCCGTCCCGCACTCAGTTCGACAGCCGGCATGATATCTCCCCTCTAGAGCGCACGCTCTAGTGCGTTTGCTCTAGTCTGGACGGGTGAGCGAGAAGCTGTCAACCACCACCCGGGATCGCCTGGTCACCGCCGTCGCCGAACTCATGCGTGTCCAGGGCTACAGCGCGATCACCGTCAAACAGATCACCTCGGCGTCGGGCGCCCCGATGGGTTCGCTCTACCACCACTTCCCCGCCGGAAAGTCGGCCATCGCCGCCGAAGCCCTCCGCGTCTCGGGCGCCGCCTACATCCAGCTGCTGCCGCTCCTGATGGACGTCCACGACGACCTCCGCGTAGCAGTCCCGGCCGCCTTCACCGCCGCCGCGGAAACCATCGAGCAGGCCGGCTGGATGAACATGTGCCCGGTCGGCACCGTGGCCGGGGAAGTCGCCGACAGCGAACCCGGAATCCGCGACGTGGCAGCGGAAGTCATGAACTCCTGGATCGACGACGGCACAAGCTATTTCATCCGCCGTGGCCTGGAAGCGGCCGACGCCCGGGAACTGATGATTGCGATTCTCGGTGCGCTGGAAGGAGCTTTCATTCTCAGTCGGACCCTGCGATCGACAGAACCGCTTTTGTCCGCCGGTAAAACGATGGGTGCCCGTGTCTCAGAAATTGTGAAAAGACAAGGGATACTGGACATTTCGGGTTCCTAGGTTGTTGCTATAGCGGTAAAATCAATGCATGAATTCGACGGGGGTGACACTCGACGCATGCGGCATCGCCGACCTGGCGACCGCCGTCGAAACCCTGTCGAATTCCGTCCTCCACGGCAACCTCACCCCGTTCTCCGACGGTAATGTCGTGGAGCTGATGCAGCGCCTGGAAACCTGCAAACGCCAACTGTCCGCCCTGGATTCACGCCTGATCATCGAGGCTGCGAATCGCTCCCTGCCTCAAACCAGCGGAGCCGGGGACCTGGTGCCGTTCCTGCGCCAGACACTGGGATTGTCGAAATACGACGCGTCGGTGCGGGTGAAGATCACCCGCCAGTGCGGAGAATTCTTCGAGCCCACCGGTCATCTGCGCCCGGCCGTGTTGGCCGGGACCGCCGAAGCCTTTGAGGCAGGGGATATCTCGCGTGATCATGTCCGCAACATCATCGACGTGATGAACCACCTGCCTGCTGACATTCCCGCCGAGACCCGTGCCGAGGCCGAGGACATTCTGGTCGGCCACTCGCGGGTCGGCTGGCCTGATGACCTGCCCAAGATCGGTCGCGACATCCTCGCCCGCATCGACCCCGACGGCAAGGTCGTCTCCGACACCGACCGCCGTCGCCGCCGCGGCTTGATCCTCGGCCGTCCCGGGGTGGACGGGATGTCGTGGATCGAGGGCTGGATCACTCCGGAACTGCGGGCCCTGTTGGATGCGGTGTTCGCCAAGTTGGCGCGTCCGGGTAGGTGCAACATCGACGACGCCGACAGCGTTGCCGCCACCGTCAAGGTGGTCGATTCGACGGTGTTGGAGGCGGCCGCGCGTCGGGACCGTCGTGATGCCGGTCAGCGCACCCACGACGCCCTGTTCGCGCTGCTGCAGCCCGGTGTCGACCCCGCCAAGCTCGGCTCACACCGCGGCCTGCCGGTACA